>DASYYQ010000032.1:0-20554 GCA_035933545.1 Candidatus Acidiferrales bacterium
GCGGAGCGCAAAATACCACGGTCGCTTACACGATGTCTGACGGCAAGGTAACCTGCACCATCGATGGAACGGACGCCAGCGGCCAGACGCTCCATAGCGTGTGGACAGGCCAGCTCGACGGCAAGGATTATCCGGTCACCGGCGATCCTGCCAGCGACGCGCGCTCCTACCGAGTCGTCAGCTCTCACATCATCGTCGCCACTGAGAAAAAAGACGGCAAAGTGGTCGACCATGCCCGCATCGTTGTCTCCGCCGACGGCAAAACGCGCACCGTTACCGTCCGCGGAATGGACGCCAACGGCAAGAGAACAGTCAGCGTCGCCGTCTACGACAAGCAATAACCTCAGCTCGCGAGGCGCTTCACAAATGCGGCAAATTTCCGCCCGTCTGGAAAGCGCCTCGAAGCTCAGCGCCCTCTCATTCCGCGAAATAAAAAAGGGCGGCATTTTAAGCCGCCCCGCAACTCCTACGCGTTCCAAAGGGAACACGCTACTCTGCCAAAGTTGAGGATTACAGCTTACACGATTGAGGCCCCGCAGTCACATCAGTGCGTATGACCATGGTCATGTCCGTGGCCATTTTCGTGCTGATGCCGCCATTGCCAGTATTGGTCCTGCTCCTGCTGGTCGCGCTGGCGAAAATCGCGATGGTGCCGGTGCGTTTCATCTTCCCAGCGAACGTAATAATCGTTTTCCGTGTGATTCCACCGGTGGTAATCGTGATATTCCGGATCGTACACGCGGTATTCGCCGCGCACCGCGCATCCCGAAATCAGCAGCGTCCCAAAGAACGCCGCCGCCACAAACATCGAACAAAAGCTCCGCCAGAATTTGCGCATTTGCTGATCCTCTCCGGACCGGACATTTCAAGTATATCGCCCTGCGCCGCGCCGTCCAAGTCCCCTAGCTTTCGAAAAGCTTGTCTGCAGCGCTTGCGCCGCAGCATTTCGCTCGCTTTTCCAGCGCGCTGGTACCGAAAATTGCAACAGGGGATACCCTACATTGATGTGGGTTGAATACCCTATGGCGCAGCAGGAATCTTCAGAGGAGGATTGTCCCTTATACAATCCCAAGCGTTACGAAATCATACGAATGACCGATGCCCTCATCGCGTTGCAGGAATTAACAGCCCAGTTGGAGACTTTATCCAGCCAGCTCAAATGCATTCATGACCCGGGGGAACGGCAAGCGTTACTCAAGCGATTTCGCTTCGTCCTGGACCGCGTCGACGAACTCATCGCGCACGACTTCATGCTCAGAAACGAAGATTCCGGCTCTGCAGACTCCGCCGCCTCCGGCTAAACGCTTCAGCCCGCAGCAAGATCCTTGTCAAAATCATGGAAGAGTTTCGAGGTGAACTGAATAGAAATTCAAAGTAGCCTACTACCAGTCCGCTGTCGGCCTTGACTTTGTGTTCTTCCATAAATATAATGCTCAGCTGCCCCAGTAAAAACTCCGCGTTTATCTGTACATCCGTGGTGAATTGATAGCGAAAGGGTCTGAATGCCTAAGCACCGGGGCTCCACAAACCGGCCCCCTCGTAGACGCAATGCGAAACGCGGAGCATCCGCAAAGCTGCCTGCCTCCGCAGGCGTATTAAAGGCGCAAGCTGCGCCGCCCAAAAATCGCGCCAAATCTTCACACAAAGCGCGCTCCGCTCAGGACACCCCGCGGCAAAACGCAGCGGAAGCAAGGTTTTCAAAACTGGCTGCCGAGCTCGACGCCACGCTCCAGACCGCCTCACGCCGCGCATCCAGTGCCTCCGTCGCCGCATGGCTTTCTTCTCCCGGCAGCGCCCGTGCCGTTATTAACCTCACCCACGACGCGGTCATCATACGTAATCCGGCGAACGTCGTGGAAGCCTGGAATAGCGCGGCGGAGCAGCTTTACGGCTGGAGCGCCGATGAGGTCATTGGAAGAGACACGCACTCCGTTCTCCAGACGCAATTCCCGATAAGTCGCGAAGCCGCGGACCAGGCTCTCGTCAAGAATGGTTACTGGGAAGGGGAACTGCAGCATCGCCGCAAGGACGGCAAACAAATTACCGTGCTCAGCCGCCAGTCGCTTCTGCGCACTTCCAACGGAGCTCCTCTCCTTATCAAGGAAATTAATCGCGACTTGACGCAGGAGCGCCGCCAGCTTGGCTATCTGCGCTTGCTTAACGAGGTCGGCGAAGCGGTCATCGAGGCCCAAACCGTCCCCGAAGCGCTGCGCTGGTGCCTCGCTTCCATCTGCGTTCACGCGCACTGGAGCGTGGGCCGGGCCTTAACAGTAGGGTCGGTGGACCTGGGTGCGGACGTCTGGTTCCTAAAAGACGAGCAGCGGCTGGGCCCGGTTCGCGATGCATTAGAACGCGATGGGAGGCCTGGCAAGGCTTCTCCCGCTGCTAGCGCTTTGGGCTTGCGTGAGACCGTCTGGGTGCCCGACGTCGCTGCGGATCCCTATTTCAAGCGCTTGCCCGAACTGGCCAAGGCCGGCCTGGTTTCCGCATTCGCCTTGCCGATTTCAATGGCCGCCGGCGCCAGCGCCGCCATCGTGCTCTATTCCGACAGCCCGTCAGAGCCGGATGAGGCTTTCCTGAGCACCATGACCAGCGTGGCATCCCATCTGCGCCGCTTTTTCGAGCGCCTCGCTGCCGAGGAGGCTCAGCGCCAGCTTTCTCTTTCGCTCATGCGCGCGCAAGACGACGAGCGCCGCCGCATCGCCCGCGAACTTCACGACAGCGCCGGGCAGTATCTCGGCGCGTTGGGCTTGGCCATCGAAGCGACGCGCCGCTGCGCTCCCGAGCTGCCTGCCGCCGCCGCTCAAAAGCTCGATGAAGCCGGAGAAATCATCGAACGCTGCTCCGCCGAGCTGCGCACTCTTTCGCATCTGCTGCATCCGCCGCTGCTCGAGGCTCTCGGCCTTTCCTCCGCAATCAATTGGTACATTGATGGCTTCACGGAACGCAGCGGCATTGGAGTGAGCGCGCAAGTTCCGCCGCTTCCGCGCTTCGCCCCTTCGGCCGAGTTGACGCTTTTCCGCGTTCTGCAGGAATGCCTCACCAACATTCATCGCCATTCGGGAAGCAAAACCGCCACGGTGAAGGTCGAAGCCGGCGAGCGCAGCCTCGCCCTCGAGATTTGCGATCAGGGGAAGGGAATTCCCGCCGCGACGCTTCGCGGATGGTTCCGCAACACGCAGCGCAGCGGCGTGGGCATCAGCGGCATGCGTGAGCGCCTCAACGATTTGGGCGGCACATTTGAAATTAACTCCAGCGAAAAGGGCACCACCGTGCGCGCCACCATTCCTCTGCGCGAAGAAGCATCCGCATCTTCATCCGGTGACGGTGCCGCCTCATCACAGAATGGCGCTGCCACTCAAACGGAACTCGCCTTCGCCTCCAATGCGAACTCTCTGCGTCCTCCCGCCGCCCAAAAGACGAAACCCGCCTCCGTTTAGCCCAGCGTCGCCGCCTTTTGTAGGGGCCGATGTTTTGCATCGGCCCGCCGCGCCGCCGCGCCACCGACGAACCCAAATCCTCCCCCGCCTCTGAATAACTCCCTCCGCGCCCGCCGAACCGGACGGCAGTTTTTAGTGACGAAACTCTGGCCCATTCCTCTTGCCTGATTGCTCAAAAATACTGCTTGCAAAAATCCCCGGGGGGGGGGTACTTTCAATAACGTCTCCTCTAGCATCCATCCGCCGCGCCTTCTCGGCGACGGCTCCCTGCGAAATCAGACTACGTAAAACGCTGCTCACAAGGGGCACAACGTGTCACCCCCAATTGGCGCACCCGTTCACTTTCATATTCGCTGGAGCGGCAGCGCGGGACTGGACTTCTTCCGCTTCAGCTCCCGCGAAGAGGCGGACGAGTCTGCGAAAATGTGGGTTCGTGGCAACGAAGCGTACTCAATCGAAGAGTTCGGCGATTCCTGCGAAAGATGTGCGGCGCTGCTGGACAAAATGACAAAGAAAACGCGGCCATCTTAGTGATTTTTTCCTCCGGCAGCCGCGCCTGCTCTGCGCCACAAGGCTGAAAATAACTGCCGCCTCATCTATTAGTGTCAGTGTGCGAGCTTCCGTTCCCAAACTCCAGCCGCGAACGCGGCTCCTCGTCACAGGTCGCTTGCCATTGTCTCATTCGGTGAAGGGAATACCGGCGCATCTTCCGGCCTGAGCAACTCCTCCGGCATGGGCGCGCCGCGCGGCACTTCGTACTTCTCCGGCGAACAGCACGCCGCGCTCAAATGCGCCAGATCGTAGCGCATGCGCGGATCCTTTTGCATGGCCTCGAGCGTGCCCAGCAAAATCTGCGCCGCCACGCGGTCCTTCGGCAACGCCAGCCGGTAATGCATCCATTTGCCTTCCCGCCGAACCTCCACCAGCCCCGCGCGCCGCAGGTACGCCAGATGGCGCGAAATTTTCGGCTGGTTCAGCCCTAGAATTTCTACCAGGTAGCACACGCACACTTCGCGCCCGCCCACCAAATTCAGCAAACGCAGCCGCGTCGGATCCGCCAGCGCGCGAAAAAGCTGGTGCAGCACCGGCTTGCGCAAGCCGGCATAAGCGGCGACTCTCCTGCGCCGGCGCGGATTTGTGGAGCGCTTCATGCCGCCATTCTACCACGAACATATTTGCCTTGACATATGTATTGCGCAGCGCGACAATGCCCATGACATATTCGCCGACGCGGATATGTCGACCCAGTTTGTGTAGCGCAGAGCTTCGCGGTTTTTGCGAATTGCTGCCGTTTTTCGTGATGCTAGGGGAGTGACGCTACGCGCCGGAGAAGAGACAAACACCATGCCCACCAGTGAATCCGCGAATTCCGCGGCTGCCGCACAGAGAAACATCCGCGACGAAGTCCAATCCAAATACGCGGAAGCCGCGCGCCGCGCCGCCGCCGGCGAAAAGGCCTGTTGCGGGGCTTCGTCAGGCAACGCGGGCCTCAGCGCCTGCGACCCTATCACCGGCAATCTTTACGACCACGCGCAAACTTCCGCGCTGCCCGAAAAGGCCGTGGCCGCTTCGCTCGGCTGCGGCAATCCCACCGCGCTCGCCAAACTTTCGCCCGGCGAAACGGTCCTCGACCTCGGCTCCGGCGGCGGCATTGACGTTTTGCTCTCCGCGCGCCGCGTCGCTCCCAACGGCAAAGCTTACGGCCTCGACATGACCGATGAAATGCTCGCTCTCGCGCGCGAAAATCAGCGCAACGCCGGCGTCGCCAACGCTGAATTCCTGAAAGGCGAAATCGAAAACATTCCGCTGCCGGAAAATTCCGTGGACGTGATCATCTCCAATTGCGTCATCAATCTTTCGGCGGACAAAGATCGCGTGTTGCGCGAAGCTTTCCGCGTGCTGCGGCCCGGCGGCCGTTTCGCAGTCTCCGACGTGGTCGTGCGCGGCGAAGTTCCGGCCCAAATTCGCCGCAGCGTGGAATTGTGGATTGGCTGCGTCGCCGGAGCCATGCAGGAATCCGAATATCGCGCAAAGCTCGCCGCCGCGGGATTCACGGAAATCGAAATCGAGCCGACGCGCGTTTACACGGTCAATGATGCGCGCCAGTTTCTCGGCGCCGCCGGAATCGACGCCGATTCCATCGCGCCGCACGTGGACGGCAAATTCGCCAGCGCATTCATCCGCGCGAAAAAGCCCGCAGCGCAAATCGCCGCGACCGCTTCAGCCACGCAAAAATCCTGCTGCGGCCCAGGCTGCTGCGGCTGAAGTTGCAGTCTGGCGCAACGCGCCACCGCTTTGCCGTGGTGGCGCTTTTTGTCGGCGCGTCTTCTGCGAAGATCTGCGGCTTTTCGCCTGTGTCTGCGTGAAGGAGCATCGCAATGCCCATCAAGCCAAAAGTTCTTTTTCTCTGCACCGGAAATTCCGCGCGCAGCCAAATGGCGGAGGGCTATCTGCGCCACATCGCCGGCGACCGCTTCGAAGCCGTAAGCGCGGGCGTCGAGCCGAAGGAACTGAATCCGCTGGCCGTCGCAGCCATGCGCGAAATCGGCGTGGACATTTCCGCGCAACGCTCCAAAGACGTCCGCGAATTCCTCGGCACGGCTGTCGCCTACGTCATCACCGTTTGCGCGAACGCCCGCGAAAAATGCCCGGTGTTTCCCGCCACTTTCAAATCGTTGCACTGGGACGTGGACGATCCCGCCGCGGCCACCGGCGCGCGCGAAGAAAAATTGGCTGCTTTCCGCCGCGCCCGCGACGAAATCACTGCGCGCATCAACCAGCAATTCGACCGGCCATCCGGCGAACAGTCCGGCTCCGCCCACGCGCCATGAAAATACGCTCTCGAGCAGGCGGTCCGGAAAAGCCTCGGCCACATGGCAAACGAGTCGCGGAGCGGCCCTGAAATGAGCATCGGCACGCAGACTCCGCGCGTTAGCGCATCCACCAAACACGCGATCTGCTCTCCGCTCGAGCGCAAACGCCTCAGCCTTCTCGATCGCTATCTGACGCTTTGGATTTTCCTCGCCATGGCTCTCGGCGTCGCTCTGGGACACTACATTCCCGGCAGCGCAGCCTTTTTCGGCAAATTCCAGGCCGGCGCCACGAATCTTCCCATCGCCATCGGCTTGATTTTGATGATGTATCCGCCGCTCGCGAAAGTGCAATACGAGCGCCTTGGCCGCGTTTTTCGCAATCGCAAAGTGCTGGGCTTCTCGCTGCTGCAGAATTGGGTCATCGGCCCCATCCTGATGTTCCTGCTCGCCATTATTTTTTTGCGCGGCTATCCCGAATACATGACTGGCCTGATTTTGATTGGCCTCGCCCGCTGCATCGCCATGGTGATCGTGTGGAACGAACTCGCGCGCGGCGATTCCGACTATGCCGCTGGCCTGGTCGCCTTCAACAGCGTTTTTCAGGTGCTTTTCTACAGCCTCTACGCGTGGATTTTCATCACGGCGCTTCCGCCGCTGCTGGGCTTGAAGGGAAGCGTCGTCGCGGTGACTATCGCGCAAATCGCCAAGAGCGTTTTCATTTATCTGGGCATTCCGTTTCTTGCGGGAATGTTCACGCGCTTTACTCTTCTGCGCGCCAAAGGCCGCGACTGGTATCGCGCGCGCTTCATTCCGTTCATCAGTCCGCTGACGCTGGCCGCGCTGCTGTTCACCATCGTGGTGATGTTCAGCCTGAAAGGCAACTTGATCCTGCGCCTTCCCCTGGACGTAGTGCGCATCGCCGTTCCGCTGCTGATTTATTTCGTCGTGATGTTTTTCGTGAGTTTCTGGATGGGCCGCCGCATTGGCGCCGACTACAGCAAAACGACCACGCTTGCATTCACCGCCGCCAGCAATAATTTCGAACTGGCCATCGCTGTCGCTGTCGCGGTTTTTGGAGTTAGCTCTGGCGCCGCGTTCGCCGCGGTCATCGGCCCGCTCGTCGAAGTCCCGGTGATGATCGCGCTGGTCAACGTCGCCCTGCGCTTCCAGCGCCGATTCCACGCCGCCGTATTGACTGAATCCGACGCTGGCGCTCAGCGATAAAGCCTCAGCGATTTGCTCTCATATCCCTGACCTCAAATCACCGTGCGCGCCGCTGTTCAATTCTGCGCGCCTTCGCGCGGCATAGCGCCCGCCAGCAGAAGGACGGCGCCGCAATACATCAGCGTATCCCCGAGGTAATTAATCCCCGTGAAGCTGGCGCGTTCGACTACGGCGATTGGCACGTAGACCGCCAACTCCACAACGAGCACGGACAACCCTGCCCACGTCGCTGCTTGGCGCGTTTTCTTTCCGACAAGCAGCAGAATACCCGCAGGGGCGTAAACCACCGCCACCAGATAAGTCCAAATGGCGTGTCCGAACACGTAACCGGGAGTCACCAGCCTCAGCGGAATGCCAGGAACGTGATCGCCGTGCAGGAATTGCTCCAGGCTGTAAAACAGCAGAGGAATCGCAATAAAGTAGCGCGCAATCGTGGCAAGGATGCGCGCGCCACGCTCGCGCGCCTGGAAGAGGCTGGCGGCCAACGCCAGAGCCCCGCCGCTAAAGGATAGTTCGCGCAGCGCCAGCGCCAGCGCAAACCGATCATGCGGATTTCGCACCCAGCCTGGGACGTCCATCAGAACGACGAAAAGGAAAAAGTTCAAGGCGAGCAAGCTGGCCGCGAGGCGCGCCTGAATCCGCGTCACCATGCTCAGCGCGGCTGCGATAAAGCAAGCGCCTACGAAGTAGGCCCAAAACAGATGCCATGGAATCCACGCCGGTATCGACGATTTGATGGCTTCCGTCAGCGTGAAATGCTCGGTCCCGAAGGCCGCCAGCGGCGCCGCGTAGAACAGCGGAGCGAACAGAATCAGTTTGTCGAATCCGCGCCTCTTTTGCCAATCGCGGCCAACGAGAATAACCGCCAGCCCGATGGCAAGAACCACTCCACCCACAAAATAGGACCAAATTATCTTGCTGGGAATTGCGAGCAGAGCCATGACTGCCGGCGAACTCACCAGGCTGCTCACGACGCTTCCTTTCCGCACGTTGCTTTCGATGTCCTAACCGTACAAAGCTCCGCGCGCTGCTTCGTTGTCGCCGGCAATGGGAAGAGGAGGCAACTTCAGAAGCGGATGACGATGGCTTCTGAGATTTGGAAATTATGCTGATGAAGAGGCGCGCCTAAGGTCGCACCCGGATAGGCCACGATCGTGTCGCCAATGTCGAGGCGCAGCGCCGCGTGTTTTGTCGCGCGGTATTCGATCTGTTCGCCATAGTTGAACGCAAAATACGTGGCGTTGGTGACTCCCAGCACCGCCAGCGGATTCGAAGACGCAGCCGCCTGATACCGCAGCGTCGCGGAAATTTGCGGCGCACCACTTGCCATGTTCGACGCCCCCGGCCCGCCGGATGGCCCCGCAGCAAATGCTTCGGCGAACGCAGAAGGCAAAAGCCCCGGCTGTGAAGCAGGCGCGTCCAGCACGCGGCTGAAATTCAAAAAGCCGGGACGAACCACGCTGTAGAGTCCCCATCGCCGCGTGGTTGGCCCGAAGCGCAGCCCGAAAAGTCCCTCGGTGGCGTTTCCGCCAGTGGTCGCGGTAGACGCATTACCGTTGTTGCCAAAAAAATTCATCTCCGCGTCAACCCCGAGCCATGTCGAAAAATTGTATGTGAGATTCGCGCCCAGGCCATTGTCCGCCGTTTCGCACGTCGTCCCGGCAGTGCACTGCGAAGGCAAATTCAGGAAGGCGTAGTGCCCGCCAATTTCCCATTTAGAACTGTCCGCGAAATTTTGTCCGCGCGCCGTGGAAGGTAAAACAAGCAGGGCAATCACCGCAGCAGAGAGGTACGCGAAGCGAAGAACGAAATGCTTTCCAGGGGCCGAAAACGCAGAGCGCATGAGCATCCCCCGAAGTTCGAAAGGACCCTGACACCGCAGCGCCAACGCAGCGCGTATCGCTAGCCCACTCTTCCTTTCGAGCGTCTGGCAAAACGCTCGAAGATCACGCGCCCGCGGCGAAGCAACCGCCGCCATTATCGCCCCCGCCCCGCCCCCGCGCAAGCACAAACCGCGCCGCCGCGCGTGCTAGATTTTGCCGCGTGCCTCGACCGGCTCGGGGAATTCGGCCGGCTCTGCGGTGGTCAGCAGGCTGACGCCAACCACAACCGCGAAGTTCACGCCTAGCGCCACGAATCCGGCGTTCACGCCCCAAATGGGATCATGCTTGCTGAGCAGCAATAGCGCCACGGTTGCGGTTCCCGCCGCCAGTCCGCTCCACACGCCCGCGCGCGTTACTCGTTTCCAAAATAGCCCGAGCGCCACTCCCGGGAAAAATTGCGTGATTCCGTCATATCCCCACAGCAGCAGATTCACCAGCGTCGGCGAATTGTGCAGCGCAAAATAGAGCGAAATGGCCATCACGAACGCGACCGTGATTCTCGCCAGTTTGCCGACGCGCGCATCGCTCATCGCCGGCGCAAAAATCGGCCGGTAGAAATTCTTGGCAAACAGCGCTGCCGCGGTCAGCGAGAAAATCGACGCGGGGACCATGGCCGCCAGCGCGCCCGCGCCACCAATCACGCCCAGCGCCCACGCCGGAAAAGTTCGCTGCACCATCGCCAGCAGCGACAGGTCGCCGTTGCTCAGTCGCGGAATCACCATCAGCGCCGCAAAGCCCGCGAAAAAAATCAGCGGCAGCGTGATTGTATAAAGTGGCATGACCACGGCGTTTTTTCGCAGCACGTTACTGCTCTTCGCCGTGAACGACGCCCCGAAATTGTGCGGCCACATATAAAGTCCCAGCGAATTCACCAGCACGGTGGTGATAAACCAGCCATGCCGCAGATTTTTTGTCGCGCCGGGCATGGTCAAATGCGCCGGATGCGCGCGCGCAATCGCCGCAAACATCGGCCCGATTCCATGAAAGTAATGATAAGGCACGAAAATTCCAATGGCGGCCGCCGCGCCCATCAGCAAAATATCTTTCAGGATGCTGACCCACGCCGCCGCGCGCACTCCGCTGGTGAACACGAACGCCGCCACTACCACGCCGCCGATGATGGTCGCCGTCGTACGCCCGACCGCGCCGGAGCTCGCCACTTCTACGATAATTCCCAGGCCAGCGAGCTGCAGTTGTATGTACGGAATCAGGAACACCACGCCGATGATCGAAACAAATGCGGCCAAATTCTTGCTGCGGTACCGCTTCTCGAAAAAGTCCGACTCCGTGTGCATGTGGTGCGCCCGCCCCAGCTCCCACAGCGGCGGCAGAATGAAAAACGAAATCACGTACGCCAGCGAGAGGTAGCCGAGAATATACAGCACCGGCCCGCCGCGCGAATACGCCCAGCCGCTCGCGCCCAGAAAGCTGAACGTGGTGTAAACTTCGCCGGCCATCAGCAGCCAGACCAGCAGCGTCCCAAATCCTCTGCCGGCGACGGCCCACTGCTCCAAATCCATTTTGTGGTGCGCGCCGGCATAGAATCCCAGCACGGCGCCCGCCGCCACAATCAGGCACATCACCGCGAGCGCGACCGTCGCGGCGCTCATGGTGCGCTTCCTTGTGAACGTTCTTGCGTTGGCCGTTCAGCGGAATGCTCCGCGCGCATTCTGGCCTGTGCCTCCAGTTTGTACGCGCCCAAAAGGCACAGCGGCGTAAGCAGAATCCACAAAATCAGCCAGAAAAGATTGAACGGCAGCCCGAACACCATGGGATACACGCGGTCCCACAGCGACACGGAAAAGCACATGGCAATAAATGGAATTACTCCGAAGAGAACTGCGCCCAGCGATGGCCTGCGCACCGCTCCGTTTTGCATCGGCAGAGAATACCCCCACACCGCCGCGCCCAGCTAGCAGCAAAATACTTTCCATGCCGAGCGCATCTCAAATCCGAGGCCGTTCGAGCAACGGGCCGCCCGGCGCGGGGCGAGGAATCGGGCGGCGCAACCCATGAAACCTGGATGGTGACCACCGCTTCATCGTCGGCATCTAGTGTTACGGCTGTGTTACAGACGTGTAGCGATGTGAACACACTCTCATGCAACGGACCGCACGTATCACTGAAAAGCCCGTGTTGAGGCACGTCGAAGTTGTCGGTATGGTTACGTCGGGTCGGGGGCAAGCGACCAGGGACCTTCTTGCCTGCAAGGACGAAGTTTCTGCAATTATCGGCCAACCCCTTTACCCTGGCTCACTGAACCTAGTCCTAAATCGGCCTCTGCGTCTGCGAGAGAGCACAGCCTATACCTTTGACGGCCAGCGCCGGATGCTTTGGCGCGCCTGGCTCGGCGGAACTGAGGTTTGGGCTTATCGATGGCGTGGATGCCCTCTACACATCATCGAAGTGATATCGACAATTTTTCTACGAGAGCGATTCCAGCTTAATGATGGCGACGATATCACCTTTAGCGTGGAAAAACAGTGGGTTGGCGCGATCCCGATTTGGCAGCGCCTGAGCTGGGCTTTATTTTGGGCCCGCAGGGAAAATTGGCACTACTCAAACCGGAGGTATTCCAGCTTCTATTTAATGTTAAACTTTGTCTGTCGGCATCCTCTGCGTGGGGGGACGATGTTATTGCGAAAGCTCATTCGCCGGACGCCGGTGCTTAAAGCTCTGGCACAATGGAGCTTAAGGAAGCTCAAGAAGCGACAATTCAGCTTTTCGCGTACGGACACAGGGCACTGTGCGGACGCGCAAGACTTCGCGCTGAAGCAGATCCAGAACGTGTTAAACTTCACCAAGACCAGCGAGTCCATCTATTCAGCGCAGCAATTCCCGGCGGGTTACCACACTTTGCGAGTTAACGGCACAACATTACGGGGCCAACGCGATCCATACATTCGGCTGGCCCAGGTCCCATTCAATTTCACAGGAAAGACAGTCCTTGATCTCGGCTGCAACCAGGGCGGGATGATCCACGCACTTGCCGGCCAAATTAGGTGGGGGGTGGGAATTGATTATGATTCGCGCATGATCAACGCAGCAAATCGCATCAAGCAAATGACGGGCGCGAACAACACCCACTTCTATACTCTTGATCTGGACAAGGACCCATTGGCGCTGATCTGCGACTTTATGCCTGATCAACTTGCAGACGTCTGCTTTTTGTTATCGGTATGCATGTGGCTGAAACATTGGCGCGAAGTAATTAATTTCGCTCAGTCGAAGTCTTCTCTTATGCTTTTCGAAACAAATGGTACTTCGTCGCAACAGCAGCAACAGCTCGATTATCTACGGACGAAATACAAACGGCTGGAACTCATTTCGGAAACATCCGAAGATGATGCGCAGCAAAAGAATCGAAAGTTGTTGCTTCTGGCTGAACCTATCCTGGCGTCTGCACCAACAAAAGCGCGAAGATCTCGAGGCTTTTTCTTGCGCGTCCGTCCCTTAAGTGAGCCACGAAGGCCCGGTTATACGCAGAAACAAATTTGAACAAAATTTCGTGTGTAACGGCATTTTTGCCTCCCTGCCCAGCCGGCGTGCGTGAAGGAGAGCTGCGTTCTTTCCGATTCGCCCGTTCCAATTGGCTGGCGACTCCTGCGGCCCGGCTCTGAATAGTCCCAATTGCATGCTGCGTCGCACGCGCCGATTCACAGCAATACGGAGCCGCCGGGCAATCGACGCCGCGCCCGTCGGCAACACACGCGATCCTCGGGGCGGTTTCGCTCGCATCGCGCCGCGCGCCCGCGCATCTGATACACTTCGCTGTAACGCGCCCGCGCAACGCCTTTCATTTTCCCGGCTGAATGCGCGGCACGGCAGCCCTTAGCAAGGAGCGGCGGATGCCCTGGTTCGCAATTCTCGGATTGGCCGCGGTGGCGGTGATTCTCTGGGACGTTTTCGAGACCATCATTCTGCCGCGTCGCGTTACGCGCCGTTTCCGCATTGCGCGCATGTTCTACCGCTGGACGTGGCGCCCGTGGCGCGCCTTTTCCTGCCTCATCCACAGGAAAAATCGCCGCGAGGCCTTCCTCAGCTTTTACGGCCCGCTCTCGCTGCTCGGACTTTTCTTTGTGTG
Source organism: Candidatus Acidiferrales bacterium (assembly GCA_035933545.1). Classification (GTDB taxonomy): domain Bacteria; phylum Acidobacteriota; class Terriglobia; order Acidiferrales; family UBA7541; genus DAHUXN01. The sequence goes on from DASYYQ010000032.1 coordinate 13,445, forward strand.
GGCCTGGGGGCTGATTTTCGGTTTTGCCGTTCTGCACTACGCTGCGGGCTCGGCGCTCAATTTTGCGCCACGCGAAAGCCACGGTTTCCTCGGCGACCTTTACATGAGCGGCACCACGTTTTTCACGCTGGGTCTTGGCGACGTTACACCGCACAGCGAATTCGCCCGCGTCATCACCGTGTGCGAAGCGGGGCTCGGCTTCGGCTTTCTCGCCGTGGTGATCAGCTACTTGCCGGTATTGTATGGCGCTTTCTCCCGCCGCGAAGTCAACATCTCGCTCCTCGACGCGCGCGCCGGCTCGCCGCCCAGCGCCTCCGAAATGCTGCGCCGCGTCGCGCAGCGTGAAGATTCAGGCCCGCTCGAAGAGAATCTGCGTGACTGGGAAAAATGGTCCGCCGAATTGATGGAGAGCCATCTCTCCTATCCGGTGCTCTGCTATTTCCGGTCCCAGCACGACAATCAATCCTGGCTCGCAGCCGTCACCACGGTGCTCGACGTTTCCGCGATGCTCATTGCCTACGGCCAGGGCTCGCTCAAATGGCAGGCCAAACTCACCTTCGCAATTTCGCGCCACGCTCTCGTGGATCTCTCGCAAGTGCTCGGCACGCCGCCGCGCAATTTCGACGGCGAACGCCTGTCTGCCGGGGAATTCCAGGAATTGTGCGAGCTGCTCACCAACGCCGGAATGTCGCGATGCAGCGCCGGCCGCGTCGACGAAAATGACCAGCGCTTCAACGATTTGCGCCGCATGTACGAACCATATGCCAGCGCTCTCGCCGACCGCCTGCTGATGCCCATCGGTAATTGGACGCCAGCAGCCCGCGTCATGGAGAACTGGCGCACTTCCGCCTGGGCGCGCATTTCCACGGACCTGGAATCCTCGCCCCTAACCGATTCCGACGAAAAGAGTCACTTCTAGCTAGCCCGCCAGTTTTCATTTTTTCATTTTTTCTGGCAGCCGATTTATTTCACTCAAGAAGCCGGCGGTTCCAGCTCACGTCCGGCCCCGCTCTCCTTGCGGGACGGATATGAGGTTTTTAGCGCCGTGGCCGGTGGACGAAAGAAGCTACCAATACTGCAGGAATCTTGCCACCCGTGTTTCCTGTGGCTCGACTTGCCAACTGAGGAATAACATATGGAAAACGCGAAACTGCGGGCGAATTTATCTTGCCAACGCAGACGCGTAGAGTTCGCAATAACTAGCCTTCGACAATCGCCAGTTCTTCGTTGTCGTGAATCGCCGCAAGCACTCCGCGCAGAAGGTCCGGCGTGATCCATGGAATGTTGTGCGCGCTTTGCGCGTGACGCGTAGCGCGAATGATCACTTCATTCTCGTTCACGCCCCGCGCTATAAATTTGCATCCCGGAATTACGTCGCAGCAACGCAGAAATTTTTTCATGAAGTTCTCCTGCGGACTTTCTTTCGGGGCCCGGGGAAGGGACTGGACGAAGAAATTGTACTCCGTATGCCCGAGCGCGCCAGCGAAATCTATGTAATAAATCCTGTAGACGCCCTTACACGGGGATTTTCCTCGTCGCAAACGACGTGCATGCATCTGAGGAGTTGCTGATAGCATCTGGCTTCAGCATAAAATATCCAAACGCCACTTTGACACTATTTAAAGTATTGACTGTATCCGGGGAGGGGTTACAGTAGGGTAGCCCTAGCCGATGCCGTAAAGCCCTCTTTTGCCGCGTAGCGTAATTCGAGCTGTTGGGAGTTTGTTCATGACCAACGACGAGCGAACCTTCGACATTTTTCGCACGCTTCCCGACGGCAGCCCCTTGTGGATCGAAGCCGTGCAAGGCATCGAAAACGTGAAGGAGCGGCTGAATCATCTCCAAAAGATTGCTCCGGAAAAATATCGCGTATACGATTCCAGAGCGAATTCCTTCGTGGATGTCTTCGGCAAAACTGCCTAGCGCACTTCAGCGCCTTTGCCTTTGTTTGCTGCCGATCCGTTTATCGCCCGATCAGGCTTCGGGATTTCCAGCGAATCCTCGTCGTCCAAATAAACAGCGGCCGCCGCGCCCCGTGGTTTCGGTTGGACCATCCTGATGCTGGGGTCACAGCGACCGCTGCCGTCCGAGGAGGGCATATGAATTTGTGCGCTCTTCAGCCTGCCTTTGCGGCCGTTTCACGCATCGCGGCGCGCGCCTTGTGCAACAGCTCTTGATTAATCTCTCGCACGTCGTGCGTTTCGGTCAAGTGATGCGCTGCGTTAACGAGAACAGCCGTCTCGTCTTCCCCGTACGCGACGAAAGTGCACCCAGGGTAGATGGCGCTGCAGTGAATTACTTTTCCCATGATTGGCCTTTTTTGCCTTTGCCCCAGAGGGCGGTTCTGTGGGTCGGAAAGCAAATCACTGTGGCGGAATATAGAACTCAATTACGGCGCAGTCAAGTAATAAACTGGCATCCCCATAGGGGAAACACCTTAGTTCTGTAAGTATTTTACCTTAGCGTTTGGACAAAATGTGCTCTCGAAGGCTGAGGAGGAGTTCGGCGCGGGAGGTTAGCTGCTGTCGTAGCCCCTCCAAAAAAGTTTGGAAGGGCTGGGCCTGTTCTGCTGGTTGCTAACCATGGGCTAAGATCAGGGCTACGACGGTAACTCCCGGGCTGCCGGCCACCATGGCTTCCCAGCCGCTCCGTCGTGCAGATTGTTCTTTGGGTCATTGGAGTCTTCGTCGAAAATCACGCCGTGGATCACCGCAATCACTTCAGGCGACATTCCGCGAACATTGTGTTGCAGCCGAACGTGCTCTGCCGCGCGATTGAAAACCTCTTCGCGCGTCTCCCCGCGCGCCACGTAGCTGCAACCAGGGACAACGTCACTGCAGCGAAGTATTTTCGCCATGGATCCCTCGCAATCTATTTTGTGGGCTTGGGGGCCTTGGTATTCACTATGCACGCTGGCGCATGCGCGTCCAAGCGAGCTTTCGCCCTACACACTGTAGATAATCGCCCTGAACCTCACGAACCGCGAAAGGTTCAGGGGCCCTGAAATATTCAGGAGATCCGAAAGTTTCAGGAGAATGGTGCAGCCGGCACTTCTTCGCCGCTTTCCTCGAGCATTTCGGACGCTCTCGCAATTTCCATTTTCTGGCGGCGTTCCCCCAGCCACGCCACGGCGCGCGCATGCACTTCGTACGCGGCCAGCGGAATGATGATCGGTTCCATGGGGCAGCGATACCATCCGCCCACGTGTGTCAGGTAGTAGACGAGCGGAAAAAAAATCACCACAACCGCGTACGGCGCCGCCACGTTCGCGCCTTTTTTGCGATACGTTCGCCGCAGCCCCATCAACATCAGAATGCTCAGCAATGCCAGCAGCGGCGTGGTCACAAAATCAATTTCATGATTGGCGTACGGATCGCTCATGTACCGCTTGCTGAAGCTCCAGAATCCCGTCCACACATACACGAAGCGCCGCGCCATCATTCCCGCGTACCACAGCGGATGCGCTTCGATATACGCTTTGGCTTGCTGGCCCTTCAAATGGAAATATGCCAGCTCGCCCATATGCGTGTACTCGTTCCACTCCGTGTTGTCGACCCACGGCACCCACGGCCCCGCGTCGATGATCAGCGGTTCGGAGCTATCGCCGTTGTTTCCCACGCGAAATTCCAGCGGCAGATTGTCGCGAATGGGAATGAATTTGTGGAACACCACCGCGTTGCGAATCATCCACGGCGAAATGGCAAAAATCACCGCGAGCACGCAGCAAGCTCCGCATGCAAACAATCGCCCAGCATTAACTTTGCATACCGTCTTTGCCTTTTTGTGCGGTGGCGCGACGCCGTTTTGCCGCAACGCCCGCCCATTCGAGGCATTGTCTCCAATAGGCTGCCTCATCGCGAAACGGCTCGTCGTCGCCAGGAGATCTGCGCCTGTCGCATTCGCAGTGCCGCGTTTGTACAATCGCCACAGCGCCCACAGCGCCAGAATTGGCAGCACGCCCATCACAATGGGATCTACCAGTGCGGCGAATCCCGCCAACAGGCCGAAGCCAATCCAATGTTTTATTTTTGAAGTGTGCTGCAATTTCAAAATCAAGTAAAACAACGTCGCCAGCAGCAGCGTCACCAGCCACGTGTCCCATATCCGGTACACCGGCCACCACACCGCGTACGGATACGCCGCCCACGTCCAGCCCGCCGCCAGCGCCGCTCCTTCGCCGAAACTGCGCCGCGAGAACAAAAAAATCGGAATGCACGTCAGCGAAGACACCAGCGCGTCGAAGCACAAAATCGCAATGCACGACGCCGGCGTGAACGTTCCGAAAACCTTGAAAAAGCCCGCAAGAATGTACGGATAAACGGGCGCGAACCACGCCGTCGGCCCCGTTTGCGTGTACAACGGGTTGCCGAATCCGTGCCCTTGTACGATGGATTGCGCAACGTGGCCTTCTTCCTGGCCCATGAACCAGTAATTCATAATCGGAATCAAGCGGCCCTGATACGTGCACAGCAGTACGGCCACGCGAATCGCCAGCGCCACGCCAACCATCCAGAAAAGAATGCGGCGCGTGCTGCGTTGCGTGGGTTTCTGCGGAATGACTGGCTGCGTCCGCGTGCGCGGAATTGCGACCGCTGGAAGCGTTGCGCCCGATGGCAGACTGGTTGGAGGATATGGCGGATAAACGGCAGGCGGCACACTCATCCCTTCGCCTGCGCTCGCGCGGCTTTGGTAGCCGTCAGGAAAAATGCGGTATGGATCTGCCATTCTGACCGAAAGCCTTGTTTGGGTCTGGGGTGGGCCCGAGGGTCAAAACCGGGATTAGGCCCTGCTGCCGCTCGTGGCGGCTTGGCCCGCGATTGCGGGCGGGCAAGCTGGGGATTTGTTTTTTTCTGCCGCTTCTTCAAGCTGAACTTGAAAGTTTCGTCTGCGTTCCCTCACCAAGCGCGTTTTTCTAAAAGCATTGCACGAAACTGTTCCCACTTCAGCGGCGCGCAATTCGCCGCCGCTTTGTGCCTGTTCAGCGCCGCACATCTTTTGATGCACAACGCGCGGACGCGTCAGCCAGGAAATCCCTTAAAAATAAAAGTTATGCGACCCACGGCTGCGTGGGCAAACCACCTTACAGCGCAAAATTCTCGCGGCTTTCTGTAGCTCAGGTCCCGTTCGCGTTTGTTGCAAACTGACCTGCGGTCTTTTGCCAAGTGGCGCAGCACGCACCTACCGCCAGCGCACTTCGAAATTCCCCACCATTTCGCCGTTCGGAAATTGCCGCGCGATTTCCTCGCGCAATTTCTCGTCGAGCGACGCGGATAGCGCCGGTTTGCCATTCACCACCATCACGCGCACCTGCGGATTCGCCATCAAGCGCAGGATTCGCTCGCGTTCGCGCGCCGTGTCGCCCAGAAAGTCGTAAATCGCCGGCGTCGGATTCGCATAGCGCGCCAAAAAGTACACTTCCGGCGAATCCGGCCCGGCGTAGATTTCGCCGTCGCCGGCATGCGCGCGAATCAGCGGAACCAATTCGCCATACACCGCGGCGGATTCTGCATCCACGCGCAACCCTCCCGCGCGCGGCAGGCGAAGCGCCACTCTTTGCGCGTCCGGCCCGTAGCGAAATCCCATCAGGTAAATGAATCCCGGCGTCACTTCGAATACCATGAAAACCAAAAACGCCGCGTACAGCGCCGCCAGCATGGCTCGCGACGCGCGCGGAACCGGCTGCAGCAGCGCGGCCAGCGCAAGAATCGCCAGCGGCGCCACGTAGCAAAAATAAATCGGCGACGAAAATGGAAATTCCACCAGACTGCACAGCGCCGTCACCGCGAGCAGAAGGAAGATTCGCTCTCCCACGGCATTGGGGACGCGATTCGCGGCATAACTCGCGCGAAATCGCGCGGAGTGCATCAACAAAAAGCTGCCAACAACCGCCAAAATCGGGATCATCCAGTACGCCGCGCCCCACACGCCGATGTACGCGTCATAATTGAACGGCGCCCAAATCATTCCGCAGGCCAGCAATCCTCCGGCGCATGCGACCACAATCCAGCGCGCCTTTCCGCGCAGCCGCGCGCTCAGTAGCAGCATCACCGCCAAAAATATCGCGGGAATTATGGTGACGGTGGTATCCGGGAAATCGTATGCCATGAGGATGCGCGTTGACGCCTGGCCGAATAAATCGTGCAGCAGCGCGCCCATCGCGTGAGCGCGAACGTACGGCGCCAGGAAAATCAAAATCGGCGCAGCCACGCCCGCGTAGAAGGGAACTTCCATGAGCAGCAAATCGGAAAACCTCTTGCTGCTCGAACGGTCGCTGCGGCGCGCGCCCCGCAGCTCGACTTCGTTCCACAACAGAACGACGGACAGCGCCACGCTTGGCACGATGAAAAGAATCGTTTCGCTGTAGCCGCCCAGTTCTGAAACCAGCCGCACCAGCAGCGCCAGAAAAATCGCCAGCGATGCAATCACGAACGCGCTGTACCAGTTGAGGCGTCGCCTGAGTGCGTGCGGCGTCTTCACCACCGGCTTGCGCTCGCCCGGCGCTCGACCCGCAGCGACCGCTGCGCAGATGGCCGTTCGTGTAATCGACTGTTCGCGGAAAACAAAAAAGAGCAGTACGCCCGACACGTAACACAGCCCCACCGACTTCGCCAGGAATGAAAGTCCGCCGCACGCGCCCGCCAGCGCCAGCCATTTCCAGTGCGGCCGCTTCAAGTACGCCAGCAGCGCCGCCACGCCCCACGTCGCAAAAAACAGGTTGTACCACGACGGCACCGCCTCGGAATAATTTGGCACGCTCCACGCCACCGCCAGCAAAACCAGCGCGCCGGCGATCCAGTCGGGGCAAAATTGCGAAGCGATCCAGTAGAACGCCGGAATCCATGCCAGAAAAAACGCGAACATCATCAGGCGCTCGGCGGCCAAATTTTCGCCAAAAATGCGCATCGCCGCCGCATTCAGGTACGTCAGCCCGCCGGTGTACACTTCCGTGAAATCGCGGTGCGGCAACTGCCCGTCGAGCACGCGTTCGGCGCTCTGCGCGTACGCGCCCGCATCCCACGGCACCCAGCCGCGCTTCAGGTGCGTGCCTTCGTAAATTCCGCTGGCGCACCACACAATCAGCAGAATCGCCAGCCAGCGCAGCGGATTTTC
>DASYYQ010000072.1:0-133832 GCA_035933545.1 Candidatus Acidiferrales bacterium
TGGTCATGCAGAAAATGCAGGAGAACACAGATCGCAATCTCGGACGCACCTCCGAAGAAATCATCAACGAATGCATGGTGCTTTCCGCGATTCAGTCCACCGAACTCGCTCTCGCCTCCGGCCTGCACAAAGATCAAATCATCATTTCCTGCAAAGTTTCTCGCCCGCGCGATCTCATCAGCATCTATCGCGAACTCGCCCGCAAAACCGATCAGCCTCTGCACCTCGGCCTCACCGAAGCGGGAATGGCCGCCAAAGGCCTCGTCTGGTCCGCCTCCTCCATGGGCGTTCTTCTCGCCGAAGGCATCGGCGACACCATTCGCGTCTCGCTCACGCCGCGCCCGGGAGGCGACCGCCGCGACGAAGTTTACGCCGCCTGCGAACTTCTCCAGGCCCTCGGCCTGCGCTCTTTCGCCCCCAGCGTCACCGCCTGCCCCGGTTGCGGACGCACCACCAGCTCCACGTTCCAGGAACTTGCCGAGCGCATCCAGAATTATATTCGCGACAAAATGCCGGAATGGAAAACGCAGTACGAAGGCGTGGAAGAATTGAAACTTGCCGTGATGGGCTGCATCGTCAACGGCCCGGGCGAATCCCGCGCCGCCAACATCGGCATCAGCCTCCCCGGCACCGGCGAAGAGCCCAGTTGCCCCGTCTACATAGATGGCGAAAAATTCGTCACCCTCAAAGGCACCTACGACGAACTCTCCGCCTCCTTCCAAAAACTCCTCGACGACTACGTCTCCACCAAATACCCCCGCCGCTCATCTCCCACCGGAGTGTCCCCCTCCGCTGGCCTGCATGTTCTCTCGCGCAGCTAGGAGCCGACAGTGGGCAAGTACAAACTGCCATTCACTCTCGCAATCATCGGATTCGCGATCGGTATCACCCTCTGCGCTGCGTGGTTCTATATCGACTCGCACGATGTCTTCACCAAACGAGTTTATTGGTCCTCACCGAACGGCACGTCCGGCTTCGACACTCCCGCATATGATCACTTCGAAACCCTGACGTTCGTCCTCTGCCCACCTTCTGTCATTTTGATCGCAACTATGGATTTCGGCGACAGTCCCTCCGCCAAGGCCTTTACTGCTGCGTTCTGGTTTGCCGCAGCATTCTTAAACGGCCTGCTTTACTTCTTGCTGGGACTACCAATCGCTTTTTGCTGGAATCGTTGGCAAGCCAGACACACGTCACAATCGACCTGATGTTCGTTCTCACCCGTTGCATTCTTCGTAGGGGCGGGGCTTGCCCCGCCCGCGCGACTCCCCGAGTCGCGTGTGCGCCGCCGCTGCTCTACTGCTCAAGCCGCGTAGCCGCTTTTTTCAGCTGTTCGGCCGCTAGGTGCTTCAGTCTCCTTGAGCGCTCTTCGTAATCCGCCTGGATCTGAGCGATGCGCGCATCGAAGGCCGCCTTCCGGTCACCCTGGGCCTTCGCCGCCTTTTTCTGCAAGGCTTGCACCTTTGCTTCGGTCTCGCTCCTGATCTGCTCCAACCTCTGGTTCACCTGGTCGAGGTTCTTTTGCAGCTTGGCATTCAGGCTCTCAACCTGCGCCTGGAGCTTCGCCTTGCGTTCAGCATGCGCCTGAGCTTGTTCGACCTTAAACTGAGCAATTTCCTCTTTGATTTCCGCCACATCTCGGGCTCTTTGCTCATCTTCGACGGCGCTCCTGAGCGAACGAAACACAACGCCGCCCAGAGCCTCCATCCGTGTGTCCACTGGAGTGACCCATTCCTCGCTGACGTCCGCAACCACGGCATACTTGCCGGGCGTGAGGACAACAGAAAGGTCATCGAGAAAATCGCCGCGGACTCCGGCGATGTATATGTCACCCATACTGCCGGCCAGAGTTCCGGCTACTGCGCCGATGCCAAGGCCAACCGGTCCCCCCAGCAGCCCGATCAGACTGCCAATAGCCGTACCCCCAAGGGTCCGAATGGGGAAATCTCCCTCCGCTTTCATTGTGGACACTTTCCCGTTTGAATCCTTCTTGAGTACAGATTCGGCATGAATTGTGATGCTCCCCTCCGCGTCAAGCTGGTGGAGAGCACGCGAGCCTTCGTACGCTTTTGATTCATTATCAAACACTACGACAAGTATCTTTTCCATCGAAAGTCTCCTTAAATAAGTCTTTATGCTGCCTGGTAGGCCTTCGGCCTTGGCAGGATGTGGTGGATTGCCGTGGCAAAGCCGATCAACGATGCACCCTCGAAGATCAGGTCAACGCCGATCGCGAACCCGATGAACCAGATGCTCGACACCGGCATTTGTGCGAGCAGCATGATTCCCAGCGCCACTGAAACAAGACCGGAAAACAGGGACCAACCCCAGCGCGGAAACTTGATCATTCCCGCGCCAATCGAGCGAAAAATTCCGCCCACAACGAAAAACGCAGCGAGAACCAACGTGAGACTTGCAGCCCCGGCGAGCGGATACCGGATGAGCAGATACCCTGTGAATCCCCTCAACAGAGCACTGAGCAAGTAAAGAAAGAATCCACTCCAGTTCCTGGTCCGAAAGGCTTGCACTAGAGCGACGACACCGCTAATCAGCAGCAACCATCCGAAAACCAGAACGGTGGCAAACGTGGCGCTGACATCAGCCACAATGCAGATAGCTCCCAAGAGCATCAGCAGGATTCCCAGAACCAGAAGCCAACCCCACGAACTCCGAATTTCGTCCATGCCCGCAATAAAGGGATTTTCCGCAAATTCATTTGTAGACATTGCCGCCTTCTCCTTCCCCCCGCAGTTTCACCTTCCGCGGGACCTTCCGTTACCTCCTTGACCTAGTCACCCGATTGTGACTTTGCGCGGTCTTCGGGCACCTGTCTGTGACATGCATTACTCTCTGTCGTGATGCACCTCACACGATTTTCTCTGCAGCGAAAAATCAGGCCTACAAGCTAGTCGCCATCGACAGCGTGGGTTTTCCCCTCAATGCCGGGTGCCCCATCCTTCGCCGGTTTTGCGAAGGGTGGGATCATGCCTCTTTGGAGTGCGGCGGTCCGCCTCGCGGATTCTGGTGAGTCATCCGACGAACCGGAACTCGACGCCGCTTTCGTCTGGCTGCGGTATACTCACGTCATGCGACATCTCGTCGACATCGGCAGCCATGCCGAGAAGGAGGTGATCCAGTGAGGTTTAGTTTACCTTAACGCAGTTAGAGGAGGCGCCTGTGGCCCTATCAACCGCAGCGCGCCTCTCTCCTTTTTGTCCCTTGCACATTCTGCGCCGCCAGCTCGCATCCGTAGGCCTCTCAGTTCCACACTCCCTTCGCGCTTGCCCGCTTTTTCGTTGACTTCTCGCTTGGTCCGTAGTACATAGAACCTTCGGCTGTGCGCATCAGCCGCAAGGACGTTGAGCAGGGGTAAACGGGCCGCCAGTGCTGGCGGCTTTTCGCTTTTATGGAGCCAGATCAAATTCTAATCGCGAAATTATAGAAAATTAGAACTCGATGCAACTCACTGAAAACAAACGACCGGAAGCGCTTCGAATCGCGGAAATTTCCGCAATTAGAAAATTTGCGTCCAATTTTTGGACACCTCAAAACGCGCTCATCAGGCGCTTTTACACCGTGCCGCCATATTTCAGACTGGACTCTTGCTTCTCGCTCCTCGCCTCCAGAATCAAAAGGGCCACTCAAAAATTAGAATTTCGCCTAAATGCCTTCCCATCAGCAACTTCCAAATTTCTAATCGACAATTTTGAGCCACTTTCGAGCTGTCAAAACGAAGGCCCAGAATGAAAATTGAGGAATTCAATGAGCGCCTTCGCGACGCCATCCTCGTCGCCGACGGTGCCATGGGCTCGATGCTCTACGAAATTCTCGGCCCTCAGCGCTGCCTCGACGAACTCAACACCACGCAGCCCGAAGCTGTTTTTCGCGTCCATCAGGCCTACGTGGAGGCCGGCGCGCAAATTATCGAGACCAATACTTTCGGCGCCAATCGCCACAAACTCGCCGCCATCGGCCTCGGCGAGCGCGTCGCAGAATTGAATCATCGCGGCGTGAAAATCGCCCGCGAAGCCCGCGAAGCCTCGCGCCATGAAGTCCTGATCGCCGGCTCGATTGGCCCGCTCGGCACGCAGCGCCGCGCGCAGCAGCTCGCGCCTGAGGAAATTCGCGAAATTTTCCGCGAGCAGGCTATCGCTCTCGAAGAGCGCGGCACGGATTTTTTCATTCTCGAGACTTTTGGCGCTCTCGATGAAATTCTTTGTGCCATCGACGCCATTCGCAGTTTTTCCAAATCGCCCATCGTCGCGCAGCTCACTTATTCCGAAGAAGGCAGCACTTTCGACGGCACGCGCCCCGAAGACGCCGTCGCAAAATTGAAAACAAAAAATGTCCAGGCGATTGGCGCGAATTGCACCATCGGCCCGCAGCTTCTTCTGCCGATTCTCCGCGAGCTCGCCAACGCAAACGATTCTAAGTTTCATCTGAGCGCGATGCCCAACGCCGGATTTCCGAAGCGCATCGGCGACCGCATCGTCTACCCAAAATCTTCGCCGGATTATTTTGCGCAATTCGCGCGCGACGCCGCTTCGCTCGGCGTGCGCATTCTGGGCGGCTGCTGCGGAAGCACTCAAGAGCACATTCACGCCATGACTGAAGCGGTAAAAAATCTGCGCCCTTCCACTACCGCGCGCGTTTCCGTCGCGGGCGCCGCCGAAGAGGTTCTCGAACCGCGCGAAAAAACGCGCCGTCTGGCCACGCGCGAGCCGGAGAGCCAGCTGTGGCGCAAAATTCAAGAAAAACAATTCGTAGTGTCAGTCGAGATCGATCCGCCCAAAGGCACAAGTGTTGACCGCATCCTCGAACAGGTGAAGCGCGTGATGGCTTCCGGAAGAGTGGACGTCATCGACATCAACAGCGGCACGCTCGCGCGCGTGGGCATGGACGCGCTGATGATGGCCAGCGCGCTCGAAGCGCATGGATTCGAAACCGTTCCGCATCTCACCACGCGCGACGCCAACATCATTGGCCTCCAGGCCATGCTGCTCGGCGCATGGTCCGTCGGCGGCGTGCGCAACGTGTTGGCCATCACCGGAGATCCTCCTTCGCTTGGCGACCATCCCGAGACGAGCGGCGTTTACGAAGTGGACTCGACGGGTTTGGTGAAAGTCCTCACGCGGCTCAATCAAGGCGCAGACTGGGCGGGGAAAAATCTTGGCGGCGCAACCAATTTCACCATCGGCGTTGCCGTGAATCCCGTCGCGGACGACATCGAAGAGGAAATCCGCCGCTTCTTCGCAAAAATCGAGGCCGGCGCGCACTTCGCGATGACTCAGCCGATTTTCGATCCCGCCCACTGGCACGCGTTTTTGAAAAAAATCGGGGGGAAGTCGCCGATTCCTGTTCTGGTAGGATTGTGGCCGCTGACCAGCTACAAACAGGCACTGCGCTTGAATAACGAGGTGCCCGGCATCGTGATTCCCGAAGCGACGCTGAAGGAAATGGAATCGGCCGGCGCTGCCGCGCGCGATCGCGGATTCGAATTGGCGCGGCGCATGCTCGAATGGGCTCGCGCGGAGATGCCCGGCGCGTATTTGATTCCGCCATTCAAACGCTACGAAGAAGTGCTGGAATTGTTTTCGTGATCGAAGGGTATGTTCCTGGTCTGGCCCACGCCATCACTGCTCTGCGAATCTGAGTTCAGGTTTTCTGTGGCTCGGTAATCGCCACGCTAGAAAAACCAGAATCGTTTTTTCGGCGGGTCTGCTTCCGACTCGCTCAGTACGCTTTTCCAATCGTGCGGCTCAGGAAGATAGGGCAAAGCATTGCCTTCGAGCACGGCGCCAGGATTTTCTACAAGCAGCGCGCGTGCAATTTCCTCGCCTTTATCCTCAACGAGCAGATCGAACGCCGGCTTGAGCCGCAGCGGCCGGCTCGTCGCGTTGTGCGCATCGCTGGCGATAAAGTGAATCGCATTTGCATCGAGCAGTAATTCAGCGGCCTCTTGCGCGCGCCGTCCAAATCCGCCGGTGAGAGATTGCGCGGTCACTTGAACCAGGCATCCTTGCCGCAGCCATCCCCATAGACGGTCCCACTGCGCGCGGATCAGTCTGTTGCGCTCGGGATGGGTGATGATAGGACGAAGGCCGAGCAGTTGCAGTTGATGGAGCGTCTGCTCTACGGAAGCGGGAATGGCAAAATCGTCAAATTCCACGAGCAGGTATCCTGTTTGGTTCAAAGTAAAACGTTTGGGATCTTCGCGCAACGTGGCCAGATTTTCGAAGCTCAAATGGAAATCACAACCAGTGGAAATTGCCAGGCGGTCGCCAATCCGCGACTGAATCTCATTGCGGCGCGCGCGCACCAGTTCCGGAAGAAAAGGATATTCGCTGCTGGCGTGGGGCGTGGCAATCACGTGCGTCACACCGTCGGCAATGGCCATCTCCGCCATTTGCAGAGAAATTTCGAGCGAATCGGCGCCATCATCCAGGCCGGGAAGGAGGTGACAATGAATATCGACCATTGTTCTCGAAGATAGCGCAGGAATACGGGAAGCGCAAACCACCGGCATTCACAAGGGCTCAAATCGACAAGTCTTTGAAGGCCCTAAAATGATCCTCTAAGACTTACTATTTTGACTTAGATTCAAATTGCGACGGCAAGCTTCTTATGCGAATCTTTACAATCACGATTATGGACCATCGCGCACCTCAAACCTGCCTCGCATTCCAAATCTCAGCGCTTTTTGAAAACGGGATTTCATGAACGTTCTGACGTTTACGCTGCTCATCCTGATCTGCGCGCTGATCGCCGGGCTGCTTGGCTCGCTGACGGGTTTGGGCGGCGGCATTGTTATCGTTCCGCTGCTCGTGCTGGTGTTTCGGGTGAATATCCACTATGCAGCCGGCGCATCGCTGATTTCGGTGATTGCGACGTCTTCGGGCGCTGCCGCCGCCTACGTTCGAGAAGGCTACTCGAATGTGCGCATCGGAATGTTTCTGGAAGTGGCTACCACGCTGGGCGCCGTTCTTGGCGCCTTTCTGGTAGCAAAAGTTTCTCCAAATGCGATTGCGATTATTTTTGCACTTGTTTTGCTTTTCTCCGCCTTTTTGACGCTCCGAAAACAGCCAGATATTCATGACACGCGGCCGCCGGATCAACTGGCACAGCGTCTTCGGCTGAACGGCGACTATCCCACCGCGCACGGAAAAGTGTCCTACACCGTTCGCCGCGTACCCATCGGATTTTTGGTTTGCCATGCTGCCGGGATTCTTTCCGGACTTCTGGGGATTGGAAGCGGCCCACTCAAGGTGCTAGGGATGGACCAGGCGATGGAAGTCCCATTCAAAGTTTCTACGGCTACGAGCAACTTTATGATCGGGGTCACCGCGGCGGCGAGCGCCGGCATTTACATCCACCGTGGATACGTGGACCCGGCGCTCGCTATGCCGGTAATGCTGGGCGTGCTTGGCGGAGCGTTCCTCGGAGCGCGCATCCTGCCGGGGGCGGGAACGCGCTATTTGCGCATTCTGTTCAGCGCCGCGATTATTGTGCTGGGCGTTGAAATGTTCGTGAAAGGGATCACCGGGAAAATCTAAATGGCTCAAGCGTACAATCAGTGGAATGACGAGCGGATGGATCAGATCATTTCGGTATTGTTGCGTACGGGCGTGCTGCTGGCGTCGGCTGTGGTGTTTATCGGAGGAGTCCTTTATTTGATTCACCATCAAGGCCCGCGGCATGAATATCACACTTTTCGAGCCGAGCCGCCGGACTACCGCACCTTTCGGGGGATTCTTGAGGGTCTGCTCTCGATTGAAGGGCGTAATTGGATTCAGTTTGGCCTTGTATTGCTGGTGGCGACGCCAATGGCGCGCGTAGCTTTCAGCGTTTTCGCGTTTTTCGAAGAAAGAGATTGGCTGTACGTTTTTCTTACGCTGATTGTGCTGAGCGTGCTGGTGCTTAGCCTTTTCAGGCACTGATCGCGTCCTGAGCACAAGCAAAGGTTCGTCGAGGGCCGCACGACGAAAGGACTCGAGTGGGAGGCTCAGGCTTTTTCGCTTACGGCTACCGGTTCAGGCTTGGGCGCCAACGCCTGCAATACCGGCGTGGTTGCTACAGTCGTAACGATGGCCATAATTACCAGCATGGCGAACAAAACAGGCGACAGCACGCCCAGATCCAGGCCCACGTTCAAAACGATGAGTTCCATCAATCCGCGCGTGTTCATGAGGATTCCAAGGGAAGCCGCTTCGCGCCAGTCGAGGCCTGTGATCTTCGCCGCAACCGTACCGCCGCCGAATTTTCCAAGCGATGCGACGGCGATGATGAGGATGCAGATGGCCCAATCACGAAGGCCGTGCACCAGGCCAATTTGAGTGCGCAAACCGGTAAAAGCAAAAAAGATAGGCAAGAAAAGGATTACCACCAGATCTTCGAATTTCTGTTTGATGTCCCGCGCCAGAGGCGAATCGTGGGGAATAATCGCGCCGACGAGAAAGGCGCCGAAGAGCGCATGGATTCCGATCCACTGCGTGGTGAGGGCGGCAAGCAGCAAGGCGACGCACGCGATCACGATGGAGCTCTGTCCGGTCTGACGCCGCCGAGCGTGCCGACGCGCCAGACGGACGGCGGCTGGCCGAACAAACACAAATATGGCAAAAATAAAGCCCGCGGTCAGTCCTAGAGTGAGCCAAACTTTGCCGGCCTGCGCTCTTGCGACGCTGACTACGAGGGCAAAGAGGCACCATGCGGTGACATCATCCACAGCGGCGCAAGCCAAAGCAATGTTACCTAGCTGATCGGCTTGCATACTGCGGTCGGTAACGATACGTGCAAGGACTGGGAATGCCGTCACGGACATAGAAATGCCCATAAACAGGGCAAATACAACGAAGCGGACATCATTCTTAGAAAAAAGCGGGTATAGCCATAGAGCCAGGGCGCTCCCCAGAAGGAACGGAACGATGATGCTCGCGTGAGATGTCGCGACTGATGCATCCGTGCGATCGCGCAGCAGCGTAGTGTTGAGTTCCACTCCGACTAGGAACATGTACAAAATCACGCCAATGTTTGCGAGCACGGAGAGGTAGGGAGCGACGCTATTCGGAAAAAGGTAGCCGAAGGCGCCCGGCAGCACGTGCCCAAGCAGAGACGGTCCGAGCAAAATGCCCGCGATCATTTCTCCCACGACGGGAGGCTGGCTAATTCGTCTAAAAATTGCTCCCAGGCCCCGAGCGGACAATATGATGACCACCAGAGCCAGAAGCACGTGGGTGAAGGCAGTAGTCGATTCGGTGGGAGCGTTTTTAGCGAAGTGCCCTAGTTCCAACTGCATGGGGGCAGTCAGGGACTGGCCAGCCGAGCGGATCCAAAAAAACAGCGCGACGGCAGCCGCCAACATGGTGGTGTAAAAGAGCGCCGTTTTGGGCTTCATAAGCGGCTCCCATGCCGCCACCTCATGTTACGGGGAAGCAGTTCCAGCGGCAAGGGCGAAAATGCTCGCGTTACGAGTCTTGCATCGGGAAATTGCTCAACAGCATTGCCAGGTTTTTGAGACGCTCGCTCTTGCGTGGGTGTGAATGTTGCGATAGTTTTTTCACGGGGACATTGGGCGAGGGGGAAGGGCTCTGGAATCCCCGGGCGCAGCCGGTGATCTGGCGCTCACAATGTTGTATTCCCAATTTGAGGAGACGTGCCGAATTTTACGGAGCAAATCCGGGGGCAACTGCGCGAGAGCGCGCGGCTCAAAGAGAGTTTTTCCGACGAGCTGCTGGGGAAGATTGCGCTGTTTGCCGAGAAGTGCGCCGCGGCGGTTCAGGCGGGGCGAAAGGTCGTTTTTTTTGGCAACGGCGGAAGCGCGGCGGATGCGCAGCACCTCGCCGCGGAATTTGTTGTTCGCCTGGAACGCAATCGTCCGGGAATTCCGGCCATATCGCTGGCAACGAACGCTTCTGTGCTGACCGCGGCAGGAAATGATTTCGGCTTCGAGCAGATTTTTTCGCGCCAGATAGAGTCTTTGGTGTCGGAAAAAGACGTGCTGGTGGCTCTTTCTACCAGCGGAGACAGCGCCAATATTTTGCGCGGTGCCGAAGCAGGACGTGCACGGGGAGCGTTCCTCGTGGGAATGACCGGCGAAACCGGCGGAAAACTTGCGGCAAAGGTTGACCTGTTGCTCAATGTGCCGTCGCGGAATCCGCAGCGAATTCAGGAAGCACACATCTGCGTTGGCCACATTGTTTGCGCTCTAGTTGAGCAGCTATGCCGTCCTTCGGAATAGCGTAGCCGCGATTTTCTCGCCATAGGATGATTGCGCAGATGTTAACTGACTCGCATGAGATCATTGGCAGGGATTTGCCGGTCGCAGCGAAGAACGCTAAGGTAAATCCATGCCAAATCCTACGGCCCCAGGCGAGCTGGCCATTGATAAGGGTCGGCGGCGCAGCATGCGCGTCATGCTTTCGATTGTGGTGATGATTCGCGCCAAGAGTCGCGACGGCAAGACGTTTTTCGATGAAGAGACCAAAACGCTGGTAGTCAACGCGCACGGAGCGCTGATTCACCTGCGTTCCGAAGTGATTGCAGACCAAAAAATCACCATCACCAACAAAGCCACGCAACAGAGCGAAGGCTGCCGCATCGTGTACGTCGGCGCGATGCAGGGCGGCAAGGCACAGGTGGGCATTGAATTCGACAGTCCCTCGCCGAAATTCTGGGGAATCAGCTTCCCGCCCGCTGATTGGAATGTGCCCGAGGAGTGACGTGATTGAGCGCGGCGCCGGCCTCGAACGCTGAATCGGAAGTCAGCTCAATTCTCAGGACACCTATGGGAAGATTTGCTTCGCACAGCACGGGCGTGCGCGCTTGGTCGTTTGCGAGCCAGAGCGCGAAATGCTCATCCGCAATTTCTTTATTTCCGTCGAGCAGATGAATTCTAATTCCCGTCGTTTGGTAATTTCCCGCCGCGACGCGTATGAGTTCTGTTTTCGCAGGCGTCGCGATCATTTGATAGATGTTTTCGCCGTCGAAAACCGGCGCGCGCACTTCCGACACATGTGGCCAATCGATTGTTCGCAAAAAGTAAATTGCGCTGAGCGCGTCGCGAGTTCCCGGCGGGACGATCACATGTGGCAACGGCGCGTCGGAAGCTTCGCCTGGAAGGACGAACGATGCCTGGGTGTCCTGCGGCCTGCCGAATTCGCGAGAATGCTCCTGGTATTCTACGGTTCGGAGATTCGCCAGCGACACGTAAGCATCAATTTGATCGTCGAGCGGATATAGCGCGCGAAGCGGTTCGTCCGTGTGCAGAGCAGCACGAAAATGCCACGCATCTGCTCCGTGGAATTCGCCGCGACCAACAATTTGCAGTTGGGCGACGGCCGCTCCGGCATAACGCTGCCAATCAATCCGGTACGTCAGAACTTCGCCGATGCGCAAAACGGGAAATTTCGGATCCGTGGTCGCAGAAGCAGTATGCGTTTTAGCGCTGGAAGGTATGCAAACTGCGGCCAACGCAGCGCAGGCGAGCATTGCAGCAAAAATCACGCCGCGTCGAATCGCCGCGCGCGAAATTGAAAGCCGCCTGATTTTCGCTGTCATTGCGCTACGATTTCGTCGTGGATGTATAGCGGCAGGTCAGCGAGATTGTCGAGGAGCAAATCTGGTTCCGATTGTGTGATGCGCGCGCTGCCGAGTCCATAAGTCACGCCGCAAACGAGCGTACCGGCATTGCGCGCCGTCTGAACGTCCACTTCGGAATCACCGACCATCATCAATTCGCGCGGCCCTAAATCGAAATCGCGGAGTAGGGTGTGGAGGCCGATGGGATCGGGTTTCTTCTTTTCAAAACTGTTTCCGCCATAGACGAAGCGAAAATAATCGCTCATGTTGAGGCCGGCGATTATAGCCTCGCTGAATTTCACCGGCTTGTTAGTGAGCACGGCGAGCGAACGGCCGCGAAGCGCGTCGAGGCATTCGCGCACGCCGGGGTAGGGAAGAGTGTTGTCGAGCATGTGCGCGCGGTAATAGTCGAGGAAAAAAATGATGGCGTTTTCGACTTCTTCGTCCGAGGCGCCTTCTCCCAGCGCGCGTTTAACTAGCAGCAGAACTCCGCCGCCCACATAACTTGCGATTTGCTCGTGTTCGAGGGGCTTGCGGCCAAGCTGAACGAGAGTTGCGTTCATGGAAAGCACCAGGTCGAGTTTCGAGTCGATGAGTGTGCCATCGAGATCAAAGACCAGGGCCTTCACGCCAGGAAAGCGCTTGCCATTCTTAGAGCTACTCGCGGACATATATTCCAAATTAACATGAAGCAGAATTTTTTTCAGGCCACATGCGAACGAAGCAGTTTAAAAAGGCTGCGCCGCCAAGCATTCGCGATGGCCCGACAATTGGGACTTAGGGTTACTTGTGAGCCGGAAGAAGGTCCCAGATGCCGGGATCCTCATTGCCCAACGACCAGGAACAGAATCCGGCGAGGCCGCGGCGCTTCACGAGGTCGTAACGTTCGCCGAATGTGTGCGCATCGGTATAGAAAACCCATTCGCGCATGGCGTCGCGATAAAAATAAAACCAGGCAGTACGGTCGACAGGATCCCATTCGATGTGGCCGCCGTAAGCGCGGGCCAAATCGAGCGCGTCGGGCGTTGAAATATATTGCGCGGAAGGATTGGGTTTATCGGCGGGCGGGACGGGCGTTCCGGAGAACCAGTGGTATCCATAGAGTGGAATGCCGAGAAAGAGTTTGCCGCGCGGAACAAACTGAAGCGCGTAATCAAGGTTGCTGACGGTCCATTGCCAGCCCGCGACGGGACCCGGCGGCGTGTAGCGGGTGTGCTGGTCGTAAGTCATCAGGCAAACAAAATCAGCGGACTGAGCAAGCGATTTGAGGTCGTAGGCACCCTGCCAATTGCCGAAAAGCCACGCGGAAAAAGCTGTCTCGCCGGCAGCGCCCGGAGCATTGGGGACGGTGGCAACGCTGAGCTTCAAATTCTGCTCGTGAAAAGCGTTTGCGGCTTGCTGAACCAGGGAAGAAAACAGCGCACTGTCGGTCCAATTGATATTTTCGAAGTCGAGCTGAAAACCGGTATAGCCGTTTTCCTGGCATGCGCGGATGAGCTCGGAAAACATTTCGCGATAGGCGGCCGGGTTGGCGAGGAGCTTGTGAACGTCAGCTTGAACGAAACCACTACCGTTGACGATGGGCATCACCGCAACGTGATGTTCGCGCGCGGTATCGAGCACCAGGGGATTTGGACCGCCTGAAACGAGGCCGGTGGAATCCACTGTGTACCATGCAGGGATGAGAATATCGACTTTGTCAGGGTTGGCGAGGAAAGAGCGGACGGAGTTGGGATCGCGTGTCATGTAAAAGAGAGATTTTGGTTGCGAGAATGCCGTCAACCTGACAAAAAGGATGAGCAAAGAAAGACAGAATAGCCGTCGAATCATGCGCGGTAGTGTAGCCATTGTCGCGAAGCAAGCGCAACTCGCAGATTCGACGCAAACAGGATTTTGCTGTGCGCACATTGGAGCGAGCGGACGAGCTTGCTACAATGGCGCGCTTGCGCGAATCAAAGTGCTTCTTAGAGCGGTCGTTTGATGCGAGGACCAGCATAAGCGCGCGCGAAGAAAACTGTGGCGGAAATTTTTCCATTTCGAGCGGTGCGATACGATCCGCGGCACGTTGCGCTCGGCGATGTGCTGACGCAGCCGTACGACAAAATCACGCCGGCGATGCAGGAGCGATATTATGCCGCGAGCCCGTATAATCTGGTTGCTATTGAAAAGGGAAAAGCGCTGAGCAGCGATTCAGCGGCGGAAAATGTGTACACGCGAGCAGCCGCGAAATTCGAGGAATGGCTGGCGGAAGGAATCTTGGTTCAGGATCCGCAGCCGGCGATTTATGCGTATTTTCAAAATTACAATTTGCCGGGAACGAGCCGGGGGCTGGAGCGGCGCGGATTTATTGCCGTGGGGTGGCTTGCGGATTACAGCGAAGGAATCATTTACCGGCACGAGCGCACGCTAACAGCGCCGAAGACGGACCGATTGGAATTGCTGCGGCACACGCGTTGCCAGACCGGTCAGCTTTTCTTGTTGTATGAAGATCCGGCGCGGCGCGTGGATGCAATTCTGGAAGAGACGGCCAAAATGGCGCCACTAGCAGTGTTGCGCGACGAGTACGATGTGCAGCATCGGCTATGGGCCATTTCGGATGGAGGAAAAATTCGCGAAATCACAGATGCGATGGCCGCGCAGAAGCTGGTGATTGCTGACGGGCATCATCGTTATGAGACCGCGCTTGCGTATCGCGATGAATGCCGCGCGAAGGCGGGGCGAATCGAGCCAGACGCACCGTACGAAAAAGCGATGTGGACGTGCTTCGATATTTACCAAAGTGGGCACGCGGGCGGACATCACGAAGGGCTGACGATTCTGGCGACGCACCGGCTGATTCACGACGTGGCGGGATTTTCGTTTGCGAAATTCCTGAAAGCGGCTTCGCAGTATTTTAACTGGTATGCGTATCCTTTCGCGAAGAGCGGCGAGCGCGAGGAGAGTTTTGCGGAATTTCGATACGATCTGGAGCGGCGCGGGCGCGCAGGCCATGCCATCGGAATTTACGCGGGGAATGGCGCGTTTTATTTGCTGGCACTGCGGAACAGCGCGGAGCTCGAGCGGCTGCTTCCGGACGTGAGCGCGGCGCAGAGGCAGTTGGATGTGGTGCTGCTGCACCGGCTGTTGCTGCACAAATGCCTGGGAATTACCGCCGAGAAGGTGACGTCGGAAACGAACGTGAGCTACGAACGTGAAATGGAAGCGGCGATTGGCGCGGTGGATCGCCGGGAAGCGCAGGCTGCTTTTTTGCTGAATCCGGTGCGCGTGAAGCAGGTGATGGAAATTGCGCTGGGCGGCGGCGTGATGCCGCAGAAATCTACAGATTTTTATCCCAAGCTGTTGAGCGGGCTATGCATTTACAAAATGCGGTGACAAGCGACGAGAGGTTGGCAGCAGTTCGGTGGTGTCGAAGGATAAGATATCGCTACTGGAGGTATGCGCATGAGCATCCACTGGAGGTGGTCGATGGAGGGAAAAATGCGGGCGATTGTGATTTTGTTTTGTGTATTTGCGTTCAGCGCTGTTTTGCTGAACGGCGTAGAAGTTCAGGCGAAGTATGGCGAGCGCACGCGCGGGAGCAAAAAATGGCCGGCAGCAGTAGTGAATGCGCAGATGGGTGCTTCGTCTATAAAAATGGATGCGGAGCATGCCGAATTCGCGAGGCTGGCCGGTGAGTACAATCGCGCCGTGAAATTTCTAGGACAGACGGGCGCGGCGGCCGCGCCCTCGTCGGGCACGTGCAAAATTTCGGTAGTACTCGGTGGCAGATTTCTAATGGAGGAGAGCCACGACACTGTTTTCGGCAAGCCGGTGGATGGTCTGCGCATTTATGGCTACAACGATGCGACGAAGCAGTACGAAATGGCGCGCATGTATACGATGTCGAACGCCATCACGATGATGAAAGGTACGAGCACCGATGGCGGGAAGACGATTGATTATACGGGCGAAGCGGGAACTGCTGGAATGGGAAGGATGGCGCTGCGCGCGAAGCTGCAGGTTGTCAATGATAATGAGTTCACGGTGACGATGTCGACTGCGGGTGCGAATGGAAAAGACACGCCGTTTCAGGAGACGATCTACACGCGCAAGAAATAGCTTTGCGAAGCGGATTACTGCGAGGCTTCGAGTTTTTCGCCTATTTCGAGCAATTTGGTCACAGTATTCCAGTTCCTGCCAGTGAGAGGGACTTTCAGCGCACGGTCAATTGCGGGCCAGGATAGTTTTGCGCGACCGATGCCGTTGGGAAAGTAAATATAAAGTTCGCGACCGGCGAAAATTACTTCTTCCGGAGCGATTTTGATGGCGCTGAGGTTGGCGCGAGCTTGCGCGCCGGGATCGCTGGCGAGAAAAGCGACGAGGAGTTTGCTGGAGTCGATACCCGCGCGCTTAGCGAAGGGATTTGTGGCTATGGCGGCGCGCAGTTCGGCGGAAGTACGCAAAATCACGTCCGGCGAGAAGCCGAATTTGCGCGCAATGGCAGATTGAAGGCGCGCGGCGTAAGTCTGGCAGTCCGTGAACTTCAGCGATTCATAGAGGGAACGGAGCGCGTCCATTTTGATTTTGTTGTGCCCTCCGACATTGAAGCCGCGCAGCATGGAAATCAGAACAGGCATGGCGGCAAGTATACGACGCTCGACGCGTCTACGCTAAGCTGAGCGGAATCAGGCCCAGTAGGTGCGGTCGAGGGTACGGTACTGGATGGCTTCGCTGAGCTGGCGGGACTGAATTTCGGCGACGCCATCGAGATCGGCGATAGTGCGGGCGACTTTAAGGATGCGGTCATGGGCGCGGGCGGAGAGGCCGAGTTTTTGAATGGCGTTTTCGAGGAGCTTTTCGCCGTCCGCGGAAATTTCGCAATGCTTGCGAAGCAATTTGGGTGGCATTTGCGCGTTCGCATATATCTTTTTCTCGCCTTTGAAGCGCTCGAGTTGCACGGCGCGCGCGGCGATGACGCGCTCGCGGACGGAAGCGGATGCTTCGGCGGGATTTCCGTTGCGCAACTCTTTGTATTTCACGGCGGGCACTTCGATGTGAATGTCAATGCGGTCGAGGAGCGGACCGGAAATTTTCGAGACGTAGCGCTGAATTTGCATGGGCGAGCAATGGCATTCGCGTGTGGGATCGCCGAAAAATCCGCAGGGGCAGGGGTTCATGGCGGCGGCGAGCATGAAGCGCGCGGGAAAACTGACGGAGAGCGCGGCGCGAGCGATGGAGACGACGCCGTCTTCGAGAGGCTGGCGCAGAACTTCGAGGACGTTGCGCTGGAATTCGGGAAGCTCATCGAGGAAAAGCACGCCATTGTGGCCGAGGGAAACTTCTCCCGGGCGCGGGATGGCGCCGCCGCCGATCAGGCCGGCGTCACTGATGGTGTGATGCGGAGAGCGATAAGGGCGGGTCGCGACCAGGCCACGCGAATCTTCCAGCACGCCGGCGACGCTGTGAATGCGCGTGGTTTCGATGGCTTCATTGAGGGACATGTG
This sequence comes from Candidatus Acidiferrales bacterium, assembly GCA_035933545.1. Classification (GTDB taxonomy): domain Bacteria; phylum Acidobacteriota; class Terriglobia; order Acidiferrales; family UBA7541; genus DAHUXN01. The sequence continues at coordinate 17,058 of DASYYQ010000072.1, forward strand.
CGGAAGTATCGTAGGAATGCGTTTTGCGAGCATGGTTTTTCCGGCGCCGGGAGGGCCGATGAATAAAATGTTGTGGCCGCCAGCGCAGGCAACTTCCAGCGCGCGCTTGGCAGATTGCTGGCCGCGCACATCGCGCAAATCGACGGCGTAGGCGCTCGCTTCGCCGAGCATTTGTTCGGTGTTCACGCGGATACGCGCAAAGGATTCGGGAGAATTGATCAGGTCGGCGGCCTGCGGCAGGGACTTCACGGCAAACACGTGAATGTCTTCAACGACGGCAGCTTCGCGAGCATTTGCTTCCGGCACGACGAGATTCCTGATTCCCTGTTCGCGAGCGGCAATTGCCGCGGAGAGCGCGCCGCGAACCGAGCGTACGCTGCCATCGAGGGAAAGTTCGCCGAGAAAAACGTAATCGGCAAGAGCTTTGCCGAAAAATGTTCCCTGGCAGCCGAGAAGGCCGAGGGCCATGGGCAGATCGAATGCAGAGCCTTCCTTTTGGATGTCCGCGGGCGCGAGGTTTACGGTGACGGCCAGATGCCCCGGAAAATCGAAGCCGCAATTTTTCAGCGCAGCGCGCGTGCGCTCGCGGCTTTCCTTTACGGCGATGTCCGGTAAGCCGACGACGTTGAAATTGCCGGGCTTGCCCGGGCCGACGTCAACTTCGACTTCAACGAGATAGGCCTCGATGCCGGAAACGGCCGCGCTGTGCGTCTTGAAAAGCATGGAAGGGGAAAGGTCCTTTTGCCCGCCAGATGGACGTGTTTGTCACGCGCAAGATAACCCAAAACGTACGTCTACGCCAGATAAACTCTTTACTCTGAGCGAACGATAGGCTGTTCCTCGATAGTCCCCAATAGGCGCATTGTTGCCCTCGGATGAGTGTTGTAGTACCGTTTGAGCCGCGATTCTTCAGGTATGGGGATGAAATCGGGACTTGCGGTAACAATAGTTTTGGCGTTGATAATTCCTGCTATTCCTCTGCTCGCCTTCGCCCAACTGATAGGAGGAGCAGGCGGAACAATTACCGTCTATGTGAGAGATGAATTCGGCGCGCCCCTAACAATAGTCCCCCAAATAAATCTCAGGGAGATCGGAATGGCGGGATCTCCTAACAGCTTTCCGCAAATTGCTGGCGAGGGATGGGTCTTCACAAATCTTGCTACCGGGCAGGATTACCAGGTGATAGTCGAGGCCGAGGGCTATCAAACTGCGTATGAAGACGCGTCGCTTCCTCCCCTTGACAATGCGTCGTCGATCGTACTCGTTTACATGAAGCCCATTGGACAGAAGAACGAATTTCGCAAACCGAAGGGTCAGTTTGTCCTTGCGCCGCGGGCAGAGAAGGAAGTGGAACGCGGATTGAAGGATTTGCGTTCCAGGAAGTTTGATTCTGCAGAAAAACACCTGGCCAAAGCATTGCAGATGGCGCCGGGAAATCCCTATGCGAATTATGTGATGGGCATGATCTACTTTTTCTGGGAACGATTACCCCAGGCGGAACAATATCTTGCAAAATCCGTGTCGATCGATCCACGCGAGCCACCAGCGCTGTTGGCGCTGGGGACGGTACAACTGCAGCTTAATGACAAGGCGGGCGCGATTCAGGCGCTGAGCCAAGACGTTCAGTTGGATGTGAAATCGTGGAAAGGAGAGTGGCTTCTCGCGAACACATATTTGTCTCAGGGGAATTATGCGCAGGCGCGCGACTTTGCGGAACGGGCGCTTGCGACAGGAAAAGCAGAGGCGGCGCCGGCAGAACTTATTCTGGGGGACGCGCTGGCCGGACTCGGAGAGCGCGAGAAGGCGATAAGCACGTTTCAAGACTACTTGGACAAATATCCGAATGATTCCCGGGCGGCGCAAATCCGGGAGTACGTGGCGCGGCTGGAGAAGAGTCCCGGAGCCGTAACTCCAGTGGCAGAGCGCGTGGCGACCCCATCAGGGCCCTCGAACGTCACGCAGCCCGCCGAGCCGGCACCGAAGGCTGCGATTAGCGCTTCTCCGCCGCCAGTGGAGTTGCCGCCAAAGGCAAACTGGGCGCCGCCAGATGTCGACGCTGCGAAGCCGTTTATTATTTCCGGCGCAGGATGTTCTCTACCCAAGGTGATGAAAGCGGCGGCGAAGAGTGCCGAGGAGTTTGTGAGCACGCTGGAGCGGTTTTCGGCGACCGAGGAATATCAATCCGTGGAGATAAAGCGAGACGAACAGCTGGAAACGCCGCAGAGGCGAACATACAATTACTTGGTTTTGGTGGAAAACCCGAACCCACATCTGATTCAGATGGATGAATTTCGAGGTGGGAATGCAGGAGCGAACAATATGCCGGGCCTGCTGGCGGATCTCGGAACGCCCGCTCTGGCGCTGGCATTTCATCCGATTTTTAGTGGGGCGTTTAACTGGACTTGCGAAGGCTTGGGAGAATGGAACGGTAAATCCGCCTGGGTGATCCATTTCGAGCAGCGCGCGGATCGTCCAACCAGCCTGCTTCAGGCTTTCGAGACTGCGTCAAAAGAATATGCGCTGCCACTCAAGGGACGAGCATGGGTTACTGAGAATGGCGGCGAAATCATGCATCTCGACACGGATCTGACGCGCCCAGTAAAGGAAATTGGAATGATGCGGGAACACTTTTCAATCGATTATGCCCCGGTAACGTTCCAAACGCACAAGGTGCGGCTGTGGCTGCCGCAGGACGCGGATGTCTATTATCAGTATCAGGGGCATTACATCCACCACTACCACCATTACAGCGATTTCAAGCTCTTCTGGGTAGGCACAAAGCAAAAGGACTCCAAAACTCCGTACAAGCCAAAGAATAAGAGCAGACAATAGTTTGCCTGCGGCGAGACTTCATAGCGCGGTCGGCGCGGAACGTGTATAGTTTCGCCGCTCGATTCGACAGAGCCCTTGAGCTTGTCAGGAGGGATTTATGAGCAGCGCGATAGCCGGAATCCTACTGTTGGTGATCGCCGGGATTATGAACGGCAGCTTCACGCTGCCGATGAAATTCACGCGGCTATGGGCGTGGGAGAACACCTGGCTGGTGTGGACCATTTGGGCGCTAGTGATTTTTCCTCCGGCGATGACTCTCCTAACGGTGCCGCATCTGCACGCGGTTTATTTGGCCGTGCCTTCGATGGTTATCGTCATTGTGGCAGCGTGTGGGGCGGGATGGGGAATTTCGCAGGTATTTTTTGGGCTAGCGGTTGATTCGGTGGGCATCGCGCTGGCATTTTCCGTCATTCTCGGAATTGCCGCCGCTGTCGGCAGCTTGTTTCCGCTAATCCGATTTCACTCCGATCAAATTTTCACCGCCGGCGGTTTCGACGCGCTGGGGGGAGTGGCGCTGGTGATTGTCGGCGTGGGAGTCTGCGCCAAGGCCGGACGCAAGCGCGAAGCTGCTTTGGGGCAAACGGTTGATCCCAACAAGGCGTCACTGATGCGCGGACTGGTGTATTGCATAATCAGCGGCGTGGGCTCAGCTCTCGTGAACATCGGATTCACCTCGGGGCCGCAGCTCCTTAGCGCGGCGGAGAAAGCAGGGGCGGCGAAACAATGGGCGCCCAACGCAGTGTGGTTGCCGTTGATGATGGCCGGCGGAATTCCAAATTTGGTTTATTGCATTTATCTGGTGAAGAAAAATCGCACAGCGGATCGGTTCTCCCGGCCAAAGACAGCGAGCTATTTTATTCTCGCGGGAATCATGGGCGTTTTCTGGTTTGGTAGCACACTTTTGTATGGCATCGCGGCGGGGAAAATGGGCTCGCTCGGGACCGTTGTTGGCTGGCCGCTGTTTATGTCGCTGATTGTGATCACCGCGAGCATATGGGGTGTGCTGACGGGCGAGTGGCGCGGAGCGGGCAAGCGTCCGCTGCAAATCATGTACGGCGGGGTCGCCGTGCTGATCGTGGCGATCATTGTGCTGTCGCGCGCGAGTTGAAGAGTAGATTCGCCGACGCCTATTAGAACGGGCATCGGATCGGGTCCGTTGCTCCGGCTCCGCCGTGATAATCAGCTGCGCGGAGCCAGAGCAGATTGGACCGAGACGTTATTTGACCGGCTTCACGGCAATGGGGCTGCCGGCAAACACTGTTGGCGCGCCCGCCGATTGCGCGGCGCGGTTGTATTCCGCCACGTCAGTCTTCAGCGCTTCGTTGAACTGGCTGATAAACTGACGATTCTTCTGGAAAAGTTTGGTCATTTCCGCGCGGACAAGAGGCGAAGGAGCTTCACCGTAACCGCCGCCCCCTTCAAACATGGTGCGCTGAAGCTGGCCGTGGAAGTCGGTGAGCTCGTGGATATCATCCTCAGGAGCCGCGCGCTGCACCGTCGGGCTGTAGACGCTATCCCTCATACCATTTAGTTTCTTTTCGAGTTCTCGACCGCGAGCCAGAATAGGCCGATACTTGGCCCGTTCCTGCGGATCCTTGCTGCTCTGCACTGTGGAACGGAAATCGCCCAGCTCCTTGTCGATGGCGTTGATGCGATTGATCACTTCGTTCAAAGCGCTCATCTGATTGCGCGCCTCTAGGCCGGCACGTTCCTGCTCGCCGAAAATAGCGGGATCGACGTGAAGGTTGGGGTCCTGCTCCACAGTGACGGTTTGCGATTGAGTGTCACCGTTTGCCGTGACCGAGATTTTGTAGGTCCCCGGCGCGACGCGCGGTCCACGGTTAAAGTTGAAGAAGCCGCCGCCCCCGCGCGGACCCGGACCACCGGCCAGCGGTGTTGCTCCTTCGTTGGACATGCTCCAGATGTAGCGATTCACTCCCGCATCGCCGGGTCCGTATTCGGTCGCGACCGTGTTGCCTTGTTGGTCAGTGATGACGATTTTTACGGGACCCTCGTGTTGGCGGCGCTCTTCGGGAGTCGGTTTGATTTCGGATTTCAGGTAATAGTCAATCACGGCGCCATTGGGCGCGTTTGGAGCGGAATAGCCTTCGCCTTGTCCTTCGCCGGAGCGCCACATGTGCCACATGATTCCGGGCGCTGGCGTGAACAAGTGGAACGCGCTCGATTCGACGTCCGGCGTGAGTTCTTCGAGCGGACGAATGTCGTCCAGAACGAACATGCCACGTCCGTGCGTGGCGACCACCAAGTCGTGCGACTGTTTGATGAATTTCAAGTCGTAAACCGCGGCCGTCGGGAAGTCCGACTTTAGCGGTTGCCAATGGTCTCCGCGATCGTCTGAGTAATACAGACCAGTGTCCGTTCCGGCGACGAGGAAGCCGCGCTTGTTAGGATCTTCGCGGACTACATGCGCAGGCACGTTGTCGGGAAGGCCGTTGGTAATTTTTGTCCACGTTGCGCCGTAATCGTCGGTGCGATACACGTAGACGCCGCGATTATCGAGCATGTGCGCATCGTAGGTGACATATGCTGTTCCGGCGTTGAACGGCGACACGCCCACCTGGTAGACGCGAGCCCACTCCGGCGCCCCGGAGATGTTCTTCGCCACGTCGGTCCAGGTTTTTCCGCCGTCGCGCGTGACCTGCACCAGCCCGTCATCCGTGCCCACCCAAATGACTCTTGGATCCGTGGGCGCGAGAGTGATGGCTAGAATCGTGTCGTAGGTTTCTGCGCCGCTGATGTCGTGCTGAATGGGGCCGCCGGCGATTGGCTGTTTGCTTTTATCATTGCGCGTGAGATCGCCGCTGATGGGAGTCCACGTTTTGCCGCCATCGGTGGATTTGAAGAGCGCGCTTCCGCCGAGATAGACTTCATTGGCGTCGGTGCGCGAAACGGCGATGGGCGCGGTCCAATTGAAACGATACTTCAGGTCAGCGGGATTTTCCTCCTCCACGCCGGGCAGATAGGGTCGAATGAAATGGCTGATGTGCGTCGCCAAGTCGAGTCTTTCGATGGATGCGTTTTGCGAGTCGCTGTAAATGATGTTTGGGTCGCTGGGCGCGGGGACAGCGTATTCGCCGTCGCCGCCGACCACGGTGAACCAACTGCTGCTCACTGCGCGATTATTGCTCAAATCCGAGGAAGGCCCGCACCACGCGCTGTTGTCCTGCAAGCCGCCGCATAGATCGAAGGGACGTTTGTTGTCCGCCGCGACCTGGTAGAACTGCTCGATTGGCATGGTGTCCAGAAAACGCCAGGTCTTCGCTTCATCGGTGGAAAGAAAAACGCCACCGTCAGTGCCAAGAATCATGCGCTCGGGATTTTTCGGGTCGATCCAAAGCGTGTGATGGTCCGAATGGACGCCGCGATCCGCCACAGTTGCCGTCTTGCCGCCATCGGACGACTCCATCATGTTGAACGACATGAAGTACACTTTGTTTTCATTGTCGGGAGAAACGATCACCTTCGAGAAATAAAATGGCCGCACGTCCAGCGCATGACTGTCGCTGACCGGAGTCCACGAATCGCCCATATCGTCCGATTGCCACAGCATTCCGTGTTTGGCGGCAATCAGTGCATAAATGTGGTTCGGATTCGAGGGCGCGATTGCGACGGCGCCGCGGCCCCACGGGCTTTCCGGCAGGCCTTTCGAGAGCTTCTGCCACGTGTCGCCGCCGTCTGTTGAGCGATAGAGGCCGCTGTTTGGGCCACCATCCATCAGCGTCCACGGGTAGCGGCGGAATTCCCACATGCAGGCAAAGAGCTCGTTGGGATTGCTCGCGGCCATCGCCAGATCCGAAACGCCAGTCGTGTCGTTGACGTAAAGTACCTTCTTCCATGTCTTGCCACCGTCGGTGGTCTTGAAAACGCCGCGCTCCGCATTGGGTCCCCAGGCGTGCCCCAGCGCGCCGACGAAGACCGTATTGGGATCATTCGGGTCAATCGCGATGGACGTAATGTGTTGCGTGTCGCCGAGGCCCATGAACTTCCAGGAATTACCGGCGTCGGAGGAAAAATAAACGCCGGCGCCATCGATCAGGTCGTTGCGAATGTTACCTTCGCCGGTGCCGACCCAAACGTCATTGGGATTCGAGGCGGCGACGGCAATCGCGCCGATAGATGCCGTTTTCGCGTGCGTGAAAATAGCTTTCCAGGTCAGGCCGCCATCGACAGTCTTCCAGACTCCGCCGCCGGCCGCTCCGACGTAATAAACATTCGGATTTCCGGGAACGCCAGTGACCGCTGCGACACGCCCACCCGCCGTTGCTGGCCCGAGGTCGCGAAAATTCAGGTGCGCGAGCGCGTCCGTGGTTTTCGATTCGGAAGCAGGTTGATCTTGCGCTGCAAGCGCAGCGGGTAGAAACGACAACGCCAGCGCCAACATTCCGGCGCAAACAATGCGGGATTTTGCCATCATTTATCTCCTTTAGGAATTTCAAGACCGCCGACTTCAGGAAGAGAATTGAACCGCCGATAAAATTCGCAATCAAGCATAATCGAAAGTGATACGCGCCTTTAGGCCGAGACTATATGTATTCAGTTTGAGATGTTTAGAAAAACGTACGAACCCAATACGGACGTATGAAATGGCGCGCCGGTTACCCTAATGACTGCGATTTTGAGCATGCTGAGCCTCTGTGCAGAAAAAGAAATCATTCCTCTGTTTTCAAAACTTTTTTGATGAGCTGGTCCAGCTGAGAGTCCATGGCATCAGCGGTCTGTGCGCCGGTCTGCTGCAAAATCAACCCTTCGCGGATGGCGTCTCGATGAAGCTCAGAACTCCCGAAGCTATGCTGAAGTGTCCCGCAACTGCGGCTGCGAACAGAATCTGGAAGAGAACCACGGCGGTTCCGTCGTTGAACAGGCTCTCCCCTTCCAAGAGCAAGGTCAGGCGCTTGGAAACGGTCATTTGTTTGGCAATCGAGAGCACCGCGATAGGATCGGTCGCGGAAATGATCGCGCCGAAAAGAAGAGCTATCAAAATCGGCATTCCAATCAGCCATGCCACTATGTAGCCGGTCACGCAGGCAGCGACAATCACACCCGCCGTGGCTAGCGCAGCGATCGGAAACAAATCCTTCAGTAACTGGCCCAGATTGATTTTCAGGCTGCCCTCGAAAAGCAGCGCGGGCAGAAAAATATCAAGATGATGTCAGAGCTCAGCCAATTGGGCCGCTGCGACGATTGATAAATGGACTGCACAATCGGGAATGGCAGAGCGCCCAAAACCAGGCCGCCCATCACCAGCGCCACGGTATAGGGAATGCGCAGACGGATAGCGATGATCGCGACACCGAAGCGGCAATCAGCAACCAGATCAGGAATTCGACTGTGCTCGGTGTGGGCACGGTGCTTCGAATCACCCTTCTCTAGCGTCACTCGAAGTGGCGCCAGGGTGCCTAACATCCTAGTCCGTTTAATGGCAATTTTTAAGAGTTGGTAGCGATACCGGGACTCGAACCCGGATTTGAGCCTTGAGAGGGCTCCGTCCTAACCTTTAGACGATATCGCCGCAACGCGCTCGTTGACTCGATAGCTGCGCAGTTTTGATGATAATTTTCGCACGGCTTAATAACGACCGCAAGCGGATGTACTGTGAGGCGCGGCGTGGCGGTGGCGTTTTGCTATAAGCAAGACGAAACGGCAGTGATGTTTTTCCATAGCGCAGGCCTTAGCTCCCCTGGCGGCAATTACATAGTTCGATGACGGAAACTCATAATCTCCATTGCTGCAACAAAGGCTTTGGGCTGTGATAAGTTTGGCGCGTATTCGAATCTCTCAGGAGAAAACGGTTTACAAGGACGAGTGATGGGTTCGCGGAGCAATCGCCGCAGCGATCGAATTTCCATTTCATATTCGCTAGAGACGACAGGGACGGATGCGGCCGGGAGGCCGTTCCTGGAAACGGCTCGGACGATCGTTGTGAATCGTCACGGCGCGCTGATTTCGTTTGGCCATAGGCTCCGACCGGAGCAAATTGTCACGGTGAAGCGGCGGCTGGCAGACGGGTCGCATCGTCAGGCGGACGTGCGCGTGGTGGCCTGCGAAAGCGAGACGGAAAGCGGAGGCGCCTATGGCGTGTCATTCATCGAGCCGAACCTCGATTTTTGGGGAATCGAATTTCCACCGCCGGAAAAAGCAGTTGATGCGGTGGTCCGGCTGCTGGTCGAATGCGCGCATTGCAAAAGCCAGGAATTAGCGTATTTGGATTCGCGCGAGATGAAGGAATTTGAAGCCAACCGGCTTTTTGCGCGGCAATGTCGCTCGTGCCTGGCGCCAACGATCTGGAAGCAGCCTGTCGAGCCTATGTCGCCTTCAGCAGCGAGCAAGACGGACCGGAAAGGAGCGCGTCCTCCGGCCGCCGCTGTGCCGGGTCGGGAAACCACTCGGTATGAGACCCGCTTGACGGCGTGCGTTCGCGAAAAGCCCGGCGCGGAAGAAATGGCTGTATGCGAAAATGTTTCTCAGCAAGGAATCGCATTTCGCACGCGCAATAAATATCGAGAAGGCGCGCAGGTGGAAGTGGCGGTTCCGTACACTCCGGGAATGGCGAATGTTTTTGTGCCGGCGGTGGTGATTCACGTGCGCGCGCTTCCGACAGCCGGCCTCTACCGGCACGGCGCGCGCTATCTGCGCAAAGAAGCTAAAGATTAGCTGCGACGGCCCATGTGAGGGAGCGCATCAGCTGGCCGAGTGCAACGGGACGTTCTGCAGGCGAGTGCGCAGATTGTAACGCATGCGGACGTTCAAAAAGATGCGGCCGCAGGCGGTATCGAAGTAAATAGCAATTTCCTCCGTATCGGATTTGCTGCGAATCGGGTCGTTTTCAATGTTCTCCTCTGGCGGGAAAACTTTGAACTGATAACCGTGATCGTTGAGCAGTGTGACCGCGTTTCCGATCATCATGTTCGCGAGTTCGTGGACGGTTTCGCGGACGGTCTGGCCGGCGGCTTCGATCTGCCGGCCAGAGAGCGCGGAGGCGACACGCAACGCCGTATCAGTAGTCATGTCAACAATGATGCGGCCTTCGATATCTCCGCTGATGGAGATTCGCGCGGCGTAGCCCTTCTGCCGATAATCGTCCTGCTCCATGCTCAAGTCACCGATTTTGGTCGGGCCGTCGAAGGCGGTTGCGAGAACGCAATCGGCTGCGCTGATGAACGGCTGAATGAGTTGCATTTTCATGAGCGCACCTCTCCGGCAACGGCGGGAACATGCGCGCCGTCGTCGCTGAGCACATAGCGAATGATTTCATAGAGAACGTCGGGTTTCACGGGCTTCTGGACAAAGTGGCGCGCTCCCTTTTGCAGAGCGGCGAGAATATTGTCCTGATAGCCTACGGAGGAAACCATAACGATGCGCGCGTCAGGATTTTGGCGGACAATTCGCTCGACAGCCTCGATGCCCTCCATTTGCGGCATGGTCACGTCCATGAGAACGATGTCCGGCTTAGTTCGCGCGTATTCCGTGATGGCGGTGCAACCGTCGCCCGCTTCCCCGGCAACTTCGCCGCCGAAGGACTCAATCATCCTTCCGAGATTTTTTCGCGCGAAGACGGAGTCATCGACGATCAGATAGCGGACTGTCTGGCTGTCGTGTTTTCGCGTTAACGGAGTGAATGCTTTCATAGGACATCTCCTCGATGAACAGTGGAAAGCTTCTGCGCCGACACACCAGAATCGGCGCACTGCGCGTACAAAAAACTGGGAAGAGCTTCTAGTTCAAGAGTTCGGGCAATGTGCCCTCTCGCGACAGCGCTACGCGGCATGCTGTCAATTACACAGGAACTGAAGGATTGCGCGACGGTGAGGCCGCCAGCTGCTTTCACGAAGCGAGCGCCTTCCGCTCCGTCGTTGCCCATTCCGGTCATCAAAAGCGCGATGGCCGAGGGGCCGAATTCTTTGGCAACGGAACGAAATAGCACATCTGCGGATGGCCGGTGGCCATTGACCCGTGGCGAATCAGAAACGACTGCGATGTGGCCCTGCGGTCCGCAGCGCACCAGCAAATGGCGATTGCCGGGACAAATTAAAGCGCGGCCCGCGAGCAACTGATCGCCGGAGGAGGCTTCGCGAACTTCGAGCATTGAATTTTCATCCAAGCGTTTTGCGAGCATTTCCGTGAAGCCAGCCGGCATATGCTGCGCAATCAGCAAACAGCCAGCGAAATCAGCGGGGATTTGCGAGAGCATGAATTCGAGCGCGTTTGGACCGCCGGTGGAGATCCCCACGGCGACAACGCGCACGGGCGGGCGCTGGGCCTTTGCCTTCGGCAGTCTTGCCTTGAGGTGCGCCGAGGGAATCTCAGAAATCATTTTAGGGATGCGCGAAATGGCGGCGGCTTTGATCTTGAGCGCGAGCTCCTGGGCGATGTCCTGCAACTGACCGGAGGCGGCGTTGGTGGGCTTGGTGACAAAATCAAACGCGCCAAGCGCCAGGGCCTTCAGTGTATCCCGCGCGCCTTCGCAAGAATGCGCACTGAAGAGAATTACCGGCAGGCGACAGCGCCGCGTGATTTCGCGCATCATCGCGATGCCATCCATGCGCGGCATTTCGAGATCGAGCGTGACCACGTGCGGTTTTAGCTCTTCGATTTTCTTTAAGCCAAACGAACCGTCCATCGCGGTGCCGACGACTTTGATTGTTCCGTCCCTTTCCAGGATTTGCGGAATCAGCTTGCGCATCAGCGCCGAATCGTCCACCACGAGAACGCGAATAGGCTCGCTCATGCGATCGCTCCCAGCACCGGCATGCGCCCGATGCGGCCCGCGACGGCGGCGATGTTCAGGATGAGCACGACCGTTCCGTCGCCGAGAATGGATGCGCCGCTGACCATGTCCGAAGCAGCGAAGCGATCATCGAGACTCTTGATCACGAGTTCATCTTCGCCTACAAGCGCATCGACAATGAGGCCGAATTTCCGCTCTCCGGTGCCGATCACCACGACGAATGCCTTTTTCGTGGGCGCGAGATTCGAATTGGACGCGCACAAACGGGCGACGGTGAGCAATTGATCGCGCAAGCGAAGAACGATGTGATTATCGACGCGGTGCAAATCGTCATCGCTGATGCGCGTGATTTCGACGACGTTGGAAAGAGGCGCGGCGTAAAGTTTTCCGTCGATTCGGAAAAGAAGCGCCTGGATGCTGGCGAGCGTGAGTGGGACCATCAAGCGAAACTTCGCGCCGGCGCCGGCAGCGCTTTCGATTTCGACGGTGCCTTTGAGTCGCTCAAGCGCCCCAGCGACCACGTCCATGCCAACGCCGCGGCCGCTCGTCTCCGTGATTTCGTCGGCGGTGCTGAGTCCCGGCTGAAAAATAAGGCGCATCGTCTCGGCGTGAGTCAATTTTCCGGCTTCGGATGCGGGAATGACGCCGCTTTCGACGGCGCGGCGAGTGACTTTGTTGGTATCGATGCCGCGGCCATCGTCGGAAACTTCGATGACCATTTGATTGGCCTGGTGATAGGCGTTCAGTCGCACCGTGCCGCGTTTAGGTTTTCCGACCGCTTCGCGTTCCTGAGGTGCTTCGATCCCGTGGTTCACAGCGTTTCGAACGAGGTGGGCCAGAGGCTCGGCGAGCGCATCGAGAATGCTCTTGTCCAGGTCGGTGGTTTCGCCGGCGATCTCGACAGCAACGTCGCGGTTGCAGGCCTTTGCAACGTCGCGCACGATTCGCGGAAAGCGGCGGAAAAGCTGCTCAACGGGCACCATGCGAATTTTCATCACCGAGCGTTGAAGCTCTTCTAGGACGCGAGACTGGATGGCCAGCGCGTCAGCGAACCGGCTGCGCAATGGGTCTTTAGGATGATGCTTATCGAATTCGACGATGGTGCGATGCAGCATGGATTTGCCGATGATGAGCTCGCCGATCAGATTGAGCACGGTGTCGATGCGATCGGCATCCACGCGCAAAGCGTGCGTCTGGAGTTCGCGCGACGATGCGTTACTTGGTTCTGCAGGAGCGCCGAATTCGGCGGAATCACCGCGCCGGCGCCCGTCAGAAACCGCAGAAATTGCTCCTGAGGCTCGTGCCTCGGCCTGCAAAACGACATCGAGCAAATCTTGCGAAGGTTCCTGATGATTAGAGATTTCCTCGACTTTCACGCTAGCTATGACCGAAGGAATTTTGCACTTTTCCAGCAGCAGTTCTCGCGAGTGGTCGCTTGCCAGAGCAGCTTCGATCCGTGAAGAGTGTTCGAGTGCGGCGGAATCAACTGGATAAAGCGCCAGGATGGTACCCAAGTTCTTGAGAATATTGTGGGCCATGTGAAATGCAGCAGAGCGCATTCCACTGGCCGAATCGATTTCGAGACCGATGTTGTAGACGCGCTCTCCACGACCGAGAGCTTCTTCAATTTGCGTTTTTTGCGGTTCGTTCCAGTCGAATCGCGGACTCGCGTCGGCATCCTGCAGACGCGCAGGAGAATGCGGCGAAGAATGCGTGATGCGACGAATTTGCTCGCGAAGCTCATGACGTGAAGTCGGCTGAACGCCTTTTCGGTGGGCGCTGAGCATTTCACGAAACGTGTCCGCGGCAGTGAAGATGACGTCCACGACGGCATGCTGCATTTCTTTGGCGGATTCCGGATTCAGGGCATCTTCGAGTTCATGCGCAAGGCCGCTCAATTCGCGAAAGCCGCAAGCAGCGGCGTCGCCCTTGAGTGTATGGACGATGCGACGCACATGGCGAATGATCTCGCCGTCGTCAGGACGATTTTCAAGCTGCAACCCAGCTTCATTCAGTTCCTGAAGCAATTCCTCGGCGCTTTCAAAAAATAGCTCGCGGAGTTCGGCAGCGCGCTCGTCGGGGAAGAAGTTCATGCCGGCACCTCAAGGCGCTGATACGCGGTGCCGTTGTTCTCATGGATCATTTTGAATTTTGTGGTAAGGCCGAAAAGACTCTCGGCGTGGCCGACGAATAAATAGCCGTCGGGATTCAAGCAGCGATAAAACTTCTCGATCAGGCGCTTCTGTTCCGCAGCGTCGAAATAAATCATGACGTTGCGGCAAAAAATGACGTCGTTGCCCTGCGGAAGGAATTCGGTTTTCAGATTATGGAAGTCGAACTGGAGAAGATTCTTAAGCGCCGGTTTGACGGCGTACTTGTCGCCTTGCTTTTCGAAATAGCGCAGCCGGCACGTGTAATCAACGGGTTCCATCTGGGTGTCGGTATAAACGCCTTGTTGTCCCTGCAGAAGGGCGGAATAGCTGATATCGGAGGCGACGATTTCGACCTTCCAGGGAGGAGGCACCAGCGGTTTGGGCGACGGCAGATCGAAAGGAAACGGATTGCGAAGATAATAGTAAGCGAGCGCGTCGCAAATTTCGATGGCCATGGTGTAAGGCTCCTGGCCGGTCGAGCAGCCTGCGCTCCAAAAGCGCAGGGAGAAATCACGGCGCTCCTGTTTGCGGCGAAGCAGGTTTTCCAGAATGACTTTGGAAAAAAGTTCGAGTTGCGGCAAATTCCTGAAAAAACTGGTCTCGTTTACCGTCAAATTCTCGAGAAGAGCGGCAAGCTCTTTTTTCCCCTCATGGCTGGTCAGCAATCGGTAATAGCTGTAGAACGAATCGATGTTGCAGGCTTTGAGCCGGCGTTGCAGGCGATCGCAAAGGAAATGAATGCGGTGCGCGTCAAAACACATCCCGCATTCCTGATACACAAGGGTCTGCAGGAGTTTGAGTTCGGGCTCAGTGAGGGTCACGGGAATCGTCAGAGTTGCCATAGTAGGTGGTTCGCGTGTTCTATGTGGCGCTATCTCTACAAGTTGTTGCTAGACGGAATGCTCGACGAGCGGCGCCTCTGTCTCGCTTAATTTGTGCGGCTCGCCGCAATGCAAAACTTTGTTCAAATCCAGCAGAATGATCAGGCGATTGTTGAGTTTGCCGACGCCAGTGACGTAATCGGCTTCGCCATTCAAAAAAACCGAACTCGGCGGTTCGATCTGTGAGGGAGGGATTTTCAGGACTTCGGAAGCGGCGTGAACAATGAGTCCAACAGTGCGATGATCGAGTTCCACGACGACGATGCGATTTTTCTTGTTGGGAGCGATGTTTGTTTCGCCGAATCTTTTGCGCAAGTCCACCACGGAAATGATTTTTCCGCGCAGGTTGATGACCCCTTCGAAAAATTGCTGCGCGTTGGGTACCGGGGTTATCTCTGGGACGCGAACGATCTCGCGCACAAGGGAAATCGGAATTCCGTACGTCTCACGCCCGACGCGCAAACCCACGATTTGGAGTTCTTTGGGCATTTTGAGCGGGGCTACGCGCGCACCAAGTCCGAGGTGTAAGAATCCGCCGATTGACCGTCGCCGTCGTCGCTATCGCGCCAGGAAGGCTTGCGATTGCCCGATTTCCGGTCGGTTCGGAAGCGGTCCATGCTTTCGAGCAGGACACGCGAAAGTTTGGACATTTGTTCTGCGGTCGCCGCGAGTTCGGTAGAACTCGAGGTGGATTGTTGCACCAGTTCGCGCATTTTTTCCATGGCGCGGACAACGCCTTGGGCGCCGGAAGCCTGCTCTTCCACTGAGGAATTGATTTCCTGAGTGATTTCCGTGAGGCGCGTGGTGGCTTTGGCGATCTGGGATGAACCGCTCGATTGTTCCGTGGTGGCGGCGCCAATTTCCTGGGCAAATTTATAAACTTCGGTAACCACGTTCGAGATTTTGCCGAACGCCTTATTCAAATCTAGGCCAAGCAACAGTCCATCCTGAACCATGTGCGTGCTGGTATTCATGTTGTCGACGGCCTGGCGCGCTTCCTCTTGAATTCCTTGAATGAGCTCGGCGATTTCCTTGGTTGACTGCGTTGATTTTTCAGCGAGTTTTCGCACTTCATCGGCAACCACGGCGAATCCCAGGCCGTGCTCGCCGGCGCGGGCCGCTTCAATTGCGGCGTTGAGCGCCAGCAAATTGGTTTGTTCCGCAAGGTCGTCGATGACTTCGACGATTTTCCCGATGTTGTCGACTCGTTTACCGAGCACGCCAATAATTTCGGAAGAGGATTGGATGGAAGCGTTGGTGCGGTTCAGTCCGTCGGTAGTTTTCTCCATCGCGGTTATTCCGGTTTCCACTTCGACGCGCGAGCGATGGCAGATATCGAGGAGAATTTTTGCGGTGTCAGCTACACGCTGAATGGAAGCAACCATCTGTTCGATGGAAGCCGAGGTTTCCGCAACGCTGGAGGCTTGCACTTGCGTATTTTTAACAACGTTTTGCACGTTGATACTCATCTCGTGCATCGTGCTGGTAACTTCATCGATTGCCGATGCAGCCTGCACGCTTACCTTGGCGGATTCTTCCGAGGCGGCGGCCATCTGGTTCGCGCCGGCAGCGACCTGCGCGGCTGTGTCGCGCACGCGGCGGACAATTTCGCGCAGACCACGAGCCATCTGCGAAAATGCAGTGGCCATAGTGTCGCGCTTCGAGAGCGGATCCACTTCAACGCCCAGTTCACCCTGCGCTACGGCCGCGGAAACACCAGCCATTCGTTTCAGGTGTCCGACCATGGAGCGGAAATTATCTGCGAGCCGGCCAATTTCATCGTCGCGGTGAATATCGATTTTGTGGTCCAGGTCGCCGGCGTTGCCGATTTCATGCGCGACTTCGATAAGATGATCGAGCGGCTCGGTGATGGATTTCGCAGTGTAATAGGCGATGCCGAGGCCCAGAAGTATGGCGATGACCATTCCGAAAGAGCTGCCGATGGTGCTGATCGAACTGGCTCGCGCAGCGGAGGCATCGGCCACATCGAGCGAATGGCTGATTCGATTGTTGGCGTCCTCAAGGACTTTGACGGATTTTCCGACCCACGCCCCGGGATTTTTCTCGAGATAGAAGACCTGCAAATCGGATACGGTGGCGTTTCCCGAATCCACCTGGTGACGTTTTGCAATTAGCGGCTGCGCGAAGTTTTGATCCCAGTCCTCCTCGGTTGCACTAACTTGAGTGAGCGCGTTGCGCAACACTTCATCTTGCGTATCCGACTCCGATTTCGCCAGGTAATCCATCAGATCGGCTTCCTGCTTGTTCGTTTTTGCCTCGATGCGAGGGTCGCCGCTGAGCAGGAAATTGCGGAGGTCGAGCCGCGCTTGCATCATTTGATAGCGAACCGATTCGATGGTTTGAATGCTCTCGCGTGTGGAGGCGGCTTTGTCAAGAACAGAATGCTCGCGGAGCAGCGCCGAAAGGTTGACGGCGAATACGATGGACAGGAGCAGCAGAATCGCTCCGAATCCGGAATAGAGTTTTTTCCCAATGGTCATCGTCCATTCGCCTCCGCTCGCGTCCGCGGTGGGAACTCGCTAGCGAGCGCTTCGCATCAAACTTGCTGCTACTGCTGGCCGGTGAAGTCGAACTCAACGATCTCGGTGGTCTCTTTTGGCCCCGCCGCGAATTTCCATTTCTTTAAAGCTGTAGCCGCAGCCTGAATCAACAAAGGGCTGCCGCCGACCGCCCGTGTGCTTTTCACCTGCCCGTCGGGCTCGACCACCGCTTCGAGCTTCACTCTTCCAGTGATATCCATTTGTCGCGCAACGGCCGGATAGTCAGGCACCACACGGTGGCTGACCTTTCGTTTTGTCGGTGAATCTTGGCTCAGGGCAGAAAGTGGCAGAAGCAGCGTTATTGCTATCGATATGATTAAACTGAGCTTAGTAAGCTTACTCCGGACTTTCATGCAACCCCCTCCTTGGCCCGAGGCCTGAATGTCTTCCTATGGCCAGAAGCAAGGCTTATGCCAGGTCTAGTACTTATTGTCGGCGCCGCTAACGCATGATGGTCTTTGCGACAAGTAACGACAAAACATGAGGTTAGGGTGTTCTCCCGCGGTCAGGCGAGGTTTTTCAGGCACGTAAACTCGTCTCACAGCAACCGTGAGCTAAGTTGGCAGTGTCTCAGAGTGAGAAGAGGTGGGTTTTGGCTACCGATGCCCGTTTCGGCACGGGGAATGTAGCTTTGTTTGACTCAAAATGAGATTGCGGGATACCGTAGATCTGGTTTCGAGATTCAATTTCAATGTTAGCGCGCAAGCCCCAACCCTCCGTGCGTGCACCGTCCAAATCTCGCGCGGTATCTCCTCGTCAAAAAGGAGCCTTCGATGAAGGCTCGCGGAACTTCGCTCAAGGCTCAAAACCGTCATTGCGCCTGCCGGAATTCGTAGCTCAGTTCACATTTCGTGCTGGGCAGGTGCTTGGCGCGCGCAGCGTAGTCCTTGCGCTTGCGCACAACAAGCGGTTGGAGACGGTGCTCGCCAATGGTGTGCATGGCCAAAAGAGCGATCTCGATTGGCAAACCCTGAACGAAGCGCTTACAACCCTAGCGTCCAGCGATTCTGAACCCGTCTTTGAAGGCAAAGCCGCGTTGGTGCTGGGAAAGCGATTTATTGGCTGGAACAGGATATGGGTTGCGCGACTGAGCGGGACGGATGGAGACTTGCTGGGTGCGCTGTGCCTGATCGATTGCGCCAAGCGGCCCAGCCACGAACAACAGAAGTTGCTCGAGACGCTCGCCAGCCATGCTTCCATCGCTCTGGAAAATTCGCGGCTTTTCTCGCGTATCGAACATTCCAAGCGGCAATGGGTTGAGGATTTCGATGCGATCAACGATCTGATCATTGTGCATGATCCCGCGAATGTCATCATTCGTGTAAACCGTTCTCTTGCCGAGGCGTTAGGTTCAGTTCCCTCCGAACTCGTAGGCAAGAGCACTCGTCTTCTTAATGCCATTGCTCCGGACGCATCCAGCGCGGCCTGCCCGTTCTGCCGGCAAAACGAGCGGGGAGAGAAGGAGTCTGTGTTCGTTGCCGGCGCGCGCGCGCTGTTGATTTCCACTTCGCGAATCTCGGCGGGAACGGAGGATGGGTCTCGAACGATTCACGTATTGAAGGATATTACCGAGCAGCGCCGATACCAGACGCAGCTGCAACGCGAGCGAGATTTCAACACCAAGATACTCAACAGCACGCAAAGCATGATCGTGGTTCTGGACACGGCCGGATTGGTGAGCTACGCAAATCGGCGCTGCTACGAGTCCGGCTATACCAAAGAGAACTTACTGGGGCGCCGGTTTTCAGAGTTCATTCCGGAGAATCGCAGAACCCTGTTCGACGCTGCGTTCGATGGCGCTGTTCGCGGCATGACGCCGGAAAATCTGGAATTGCCCTTGCGTCGCGGGAATCGCAGCACGGGACAATTTTCAATGACCTTGAGCTCCATGCGCGACGAACGTGGCCGCGTAAATAGCATCATCGTGGTGATTACGGATGTCACAGACGCAGCCGTGCTGCAGGCGCAACTGCGCCACAGCGAAAAAATGGCCGCGCTCGGGCAGCTCGTTTCCGGCGTGGCCCACGAAATCAATAATCCGCTCGCGGCTATCGTCGGATATTCCGATTTGCTGCTTGAAGACACAAAAGTTCCAGAGTCAAGCAAAGAAGAATTGCGCATTATTTCCAAAGAGGGGGAGCGCGCGAAAGATATTGTGCAAAACCTGCTGCGGTTCGCTCGGCAAATGCCAGCCAAGCGCGAAGTGCTGAATGTTCATGCGGTGTTGCAGCAGGTTCTGCAGCTTCGCACTTACGGCGCTGCAGGCGACGGCGTTGAAGTCGTGGAGCGCTTCGATAATTCTCTGCCTGCGATTTTCGGAGACGCACAGCAACTCCAGCAGGTTTTCCTGAACATTTTGAACAACGCCTATGATGCAATCCGCGAAAGCGGAAGAGACGGTACGATCACGATTGAAACACGCCGCCAAAATGATTCCGTGGAGGTCGCTGTTCGCGATAGCGGCGCGGGAATTAGCGACATGGCGCGGATTTTCGAGCCGTTTTACACGACCAAGGAAGTCGGAAAAGGCACCGGCCTCGGCTTGAGTATCTGCTACGGAATTGTCAGGGAACATGGCGGCGACGTTTCTTGCAGGAATAATCCCGATGGCGAGGGCTGCACGTTTCTGGTTCGTCTGCCTGTAACAAAACCGGTCGAGACGATGCCGAATAGCGAGACAACGAGTTCCAGAGCGTAATTTGCACGACGGCAAGCGGCGGAGAGCGAACGTAAAAGAGGCACGATGTCCAACGACCTGCGCATTCGATTTTTAGTGGTTGATGATGAGGCTTCGATTCGGAAGTTGTGCATGACCATCGGAGAGAAGCTGGGCTTCGCCGCCTCTGAAGCCGAGAACGCGGAAGCTGCGCTGGCCTCCCTCACGGCGCATTCGCCGGAAATTGTAATTGCCGATTTGAAATTGCCGCAGATGAATGGCGTGGAGCTTCTCCGCCGAATCAAAGAGATTCTGCCTGGGGCGGAAATCGCGATTATGACTGGGCACGGCACCATCGAATCAGCCGTGGATGCGATGAAATTGGGCGCCTACGATTACATTGAAAAACCCTTTCGCGTGGAGAAACTTCGTTCGTTGCTGCAACGGATGTCCGAAAAAGTGAGGCTGGTGGCCGAAAATCAGTTTCTGCGCGAACGAATGGAAGCACAGTCGCTCCTGGATGGGATCGTCGGGAATTCCACGAAAATTCAAGATGTGCTGCGCATGATTGCGCGCCTGAAAGATTCGCAGACGCCGGTATTGATAACCGGGGAGAGCGGTACCGGCAAAGAACTTGTGGCGCGGGCGATTCATTTTCGCGGACCGTTGGCGCAAATGCCGTTTGTCGCTGTGGACTGCGGCGCTCTAGTTCCCACGCTGATGGAAAGCGAGCTGTTCGGCCATGAAAAAGGCGCTTTTACTGGCGCGCTGAAATCCAAAGCAGGGCTGTTTGAGGCGGCAAACGGCGGAACGATTTTTCTGGACGAGATCGGGGAATTACCGCTCGAAATGCAGGCCAAGCTGCTGCGCGTGCTTCAGGAGAAGGAAGTGCGTCCGGTCGGGAGCAACGAAAAAATAGCAGTTGATGTGCGCGTGATCGCGGCCACAAACCGGGATTTGGAAGCGGCCTATCGCTCCGGCTCGTTCCGGAAGGATTTGTTCTTCCGCCTGAATGTAGTCACCGTTCATATGCCTGCGTTGCGCGAACGGCGCTCGGATATTCCGGCGCTGGTTCGATGTTTCCTCGAACGGCATGCGCCAGGAGAAAACGTCGAGGTCAGTCCTCCAGTGATGAAGGCATTCTTGCAATACGATTGGCCTGGGAACATTCGCGAGTTGGAAAACTCTGTGGCGCGCGCGCTTGCCTTAGGCGACCGGCGCTCGATTGGATTGACGGACTTGCCGCCCGCGCTCCTTTCCGGCCAGGAAACGGGGTTGTCAGGCGACGAGGCGAGTGCGCTTGCGTCCACCGCGCTCGCAGACATGGAGCGCATGACCATCGTTCGCGTTTTTGAGCAAGTGGGCGGAGACAAGGCGCTGGCCGGGAAAATGCTGGGAATCAGTCGTGCGACGCTATATCGCAAGCTGAAGCAATATCGCATTCCGTTGCGGCAGCAGCGTAGCGCGGTTGTTGCCGGCCGCGAGCAGTAGCGAATCTCGAAAATCGTCCGAAAGTCTCGGGAAAATGCGAGTGACGGCCTCGCTGGTGAGACAGTTTTGTCGCAGTGTGAGACACCAGCCGCTTCGCCCCAGGCTGTGGCCTCGTTAACCTGCTTGATTTTACAAACTTACATTTGCCATCTACAGGCGCTCTTTGGCCGCCGGCGTGCTTTTCCTAAAAATCATGTCGAGGGCGGGGTGTACGTTCGAGGGCGCGAAATGAGCAAGTTGGCTGGGAAAACGACGGCGGACGAGCCGTCTCACATATCGCTCAGTGAAAAAGCAGAAGCAATTGCCGCCGCATGGGCTGAAGCGCGGCAGGTCTATCCGCTTTATTCATATTTGGCGACGCATTTCCATTTGGCAGTTCCGCCAGTGCACGAAAATTCGCTTTCTGCGGCGTGCCCTGCGTCTGATGTTTTTGAGAAGGTTATTCTTTGGCTCGATCAGATGGATTCGCAAATTCGCACCAATCAATTGCGTCAGCTTTTGCATTCCATCAAAGATGTGAAACCGGAATCCCTGCGCGCGCTGATCCTGAGATTGCTGCGGCGCACAGAAAAGACTCCGACCGACCGCGACAATGTTGACCTGCTGCTGGCCACATATTTTGCGCTGTGCGCTCCCGAGGATCTTTATTCGTGCGAAATCACGCTGGGCGACGTTGCTCAAGTGCTGCAAGGCGTTTTGATTGACGCCGATGCCACGGAACTCGAATGGTGTGAACCGCTGAACCAGGTGCTTGATGCGATAAAGCAGTGCCAAGGGCTCGGCGAAGTCTTTGGCGCGAAACTCCTCGAGAAAGGCCGCGAGCTCAAAGACGCAGCGGGATTTATGTTTTACGATCCGGCGGCTCTGGTGGCGTTCACACGATTCAATTTTCTGGCGCGGCGGTCATTTTTTCGGTTGTTGCATGCTGACTTGCGGGCGATTCGCGAAGGGCTGACGGAATTGGAGCGTCGCGGCATCTTCGCAGTGGATTGCCGCAGCGCTGGACTTGGCATGCAGGAGCCTACATCGCATTTGCGCGAAATTTCCCTGGAGTGGCGCCAGCCAATTTCCAAGGATTACGCGGACGAATCGGCGAATCGCACCTTCGAGCAGCTTTT
Organism: Candidatus Acidiferrales bacterium; assembly: GCA_035933545.1. Taxonomy (GTDB): domain Bacteria; phylum Acidobacteriota; class Terriglobia; order Acidiferrales; family UBA7541; genus DAHUXN01. Next base: position 39,496 of record DASYYQ010000072.1, read on the forward strand.
GTCGATCCGCGCTGCGGTGGAACGGGCACAGGGAATCGAGCCGCGCGAATTGAAGATTCCACAGATCGGCTCCACCAAGTCAGTTCAGAAGAGAGAGGCCGCGCCAGCTCCTAAGTTGTCTCCGCCTGCGAATGTTTCGCAGAAGACACGAGAAGGAGGAAGGCCGGTGTCGCCGCCGAGCCCCGCTGCGGAGCGTAAAACGCCGTCGCCGGGTCAGCCGAATGCGAGTTCCCGCCAAAGCGCTCCGTTGCGCCGCAGCGTCGAAAATTCAGTCAAAACAAGCGATAGTGCGAGCACCAAGGTAAACGCGCCGCAAGCGCCGCCGAAGCCAGCCGAAAAAGTCGCTGCCAATGCACAGCCGGCCCCTCCGGCAGAGCGAAATCAAAATTCGCAAAGCAGTTCTAGCGCTGTCGGACGTGATGTACTCACACCAGCGCTCGAGAAATGCCTCGAAAATATTTGGGAGCAGTTGATTGAAGCCCCGCCGGCGCGTGGGCGCTCGATGAGTACGGTATCGCTCGGCGACGCGCGGATTTTGCTTTCCGCCTGGGAAGTGAACGCATTTGTTAGCGAGGGCGGACAGCTTTCCGAAGATCTTCGCCGGGCCGTGGCCGCTCGTGCGCTGATCGTGCTGGCTCGCGAAGAGCAGAAGGCGTCTGGCAATCGCGGAAACCTTGATGATGTTATCGCGCTCGGTCGCGAGGAAATGAAGTATCTCCAGGGACGCGTGGATCAAGCACAGCGCACCAAGGACACGGAAGCGGCAGTGAATCTCGGTATCAGCGCGCGCCGGTTGCTCTCGGCCATGGAAGAAGCGCAGAAATAAACGAAGTTGATTCATAGCGGGCAGTGAAAGCTGTTGGCGAAATTTCGGAGGCCGGTGTGTTGAAGAAAGTGCTGGTCGTTGATGATTCGATGGCGGCCGTCAAGATGATGCAAGGAATTTTGGAGCAGGGAGGCTATGTGTCCATCGGCCTCAGCGATCCTTTCCGTATCGAAGAGACCATTACGATGGAGCGTCCTGGCGTAATTTTGCTGGACGTGGTCATGCCGGAGCGCAACGGTTTCCAAATCTGCCGCGACCTCAAAGGCAATTCGCTGTTCGGCAGGATACCCGTGATTCTAGTCAGTTCGAAAAATACTTCGAGCGATAAGTTTTGGGGCCAGCAGCAGGGCGCGGACGCTTACATCGGCAAGCCTTTTACGCCGGAAGAGCTGCTCGAGACTGTACGGAGGTTCGCCTGATGCTGGGTGATTTCGGGCCTGAACAAAATTTCGAGCGCGAGGCCGACCTTGGCGCTCCGGGTTATGCGGCTGGTGACATGCTGGATCTCCCGGAGTCCATCGAGCCTCTTGATGCCGATTCATTCGTTGAGCGTACTCCGGAGAGCCAGTACTGCGTTTTTCGCGCGGGCCGCGAACGATTTTGCCTTTCGGTTCTGAGTATCGAAGAAGTAGTTGATTGGCCTCCCGTGACCCGTGTTCCGCTCGGGCCTTCTTTTCTAATGGGCGTTTTCAACTTGCGCGGCTCGATTGTTCCGTTGGTGGACATTGCTTTCACCGAAGGCCGCCGCACTGGGCTGCTCCCGCGCCACGTGGTGGTGGCGTCGCTTAGTGGCGATGGAAATTCAAGCGCCATTCGCTTCGGCATCGCCGCAGATGAAGTAATTGGCACCTACGCGGCGGCTGACGATTCTTTGCTAGATCAGGTGCCCAGCGAAATACCGCACTGCCGCGGCATGTTGCGTCACGACGATCGGCTGGCCCTGGTGCTTGACCTCAACAAATTGATCGAAGTGTTTCCGGTGCCGGTCATATGACGTCAAACCTTTTCGACAAGCTCAAGAGTGGTGACATTTGCCGCCGCTCCTGCGGCCAGAACCAGCCAGTCATTCGATTTTGGAGGATGTTATGAAATCGCGTATTAGCTCGACGATTTGGACATTGATTTTGTGGGATGCCGGCGCGCTCAGCGGAGTGCTCGGCCTCGCGTTCCACGCCGGCGCACTTGCCAACGGTCAGTCGCTGACGAATTTCTCGGCGCTGCCCAGCGCCGCAACTCCCAGCCTGCTCGGAGCCGCCGCGCTGATTGTGAGCACATTCTTGCTGAACGTGATTCTGCTGCCCAAACGCGTGATCGCGCCACTTGGCGAACTGGCGAGTTTTTCGGAGAAGCTGGCATCGGGAGACGCGCGCGCGAAGGCGGAAATATCCTCCCCCGACGAGTTTGGCTTCATTGCTGATAACTTGAACCGCAGCGCTGCCAAGCTGGCGCGTTCCGGCGGCAATCAGGAAGCATCGGAATCGCTGCAGCGCAGCATTACCGACCTGCTCAATCTGATCAATCAGGTTTCCCGCGGAGATTTGACGTTGCGTGGCAGAGTGACCAACGATGCGCTCGGCAACGTGACCGACTCGGTGAACTTGATGCTCGACAATTTCACTGCGGTCATCGAGCGTGTCCGTAAAGCAGCCATCGACGTGAGCTCAAGCGCGGGCCATATTTTGTTTGCCGCGGATGAAATGACCACCGGCGCGACGCAGCAGGATCAGGAAATCACAAATACTTCATCGGCCGTAGAAGAGCTCACCGTTTCGATGAAGCAGGTCTCCAACAACGCTGAGGCCAGCGCGGAAGCAGCGCGGCGCGCCTTGGACGCCGCAGAGCAAGGAAACCGCGCCGTTCGGGACACGCTCGACGGAATGCAGCGCATTCGCGCTTCGGTGCAAGCGACCGCAAAGAAAATCAAATCGCTCGGCGATCGTTCGCTGGAAATTTCGGAAATCATCAACGTAATTAACGACATCACCGAACAGACCAACCTGCTGGCCCTAAACGCCGCGATTGAAGCGGCGCGCGCGGGCGATGCGGGCCGCGGCTTTGCGGTGGTCGCCGATGAAGTACGTAAACTCGCTGAACACTCGCGCAGCGCGACGAAAGACATTGCCGCGCTCATTAAAGCCATTCAAGCAGAAACAAACGAGGCCGTGGTCGTGATGGAAGAGGGAACCAAAGAAGTGGAAGTTGGCGCGGGCCTCGCGGATCAGGCCGGAAAAGCATTGGAGGCAATTTCCAGCGTCGTCCGGCAATCTGCCGAACTGGTTCAGGAAATTTCTCTGGCCTCGAAACAGCAGGTGCGCGGCACGGAAGGCGTCGCCAACGCCATGCAGATTATTTCCGGAATCACACGGCAGACTTCGCAGGGCGCACGGCAGACCGTCTCCACGGTGGGAGACATGGTGAAGCTGTCGGAGCAACTGAATGAAGCTCTGGCGCAGTTCCGCTCGAAATCGAAGAACGGTTCTAATGCCGGTTTGCCAGATGATGCGCGGCCCGAACCAGTTCCAGCGGGAGCGCGACGCTAGCGAACGGATCGCCGTTCGCTGAGGTCGGCTTAAGATGAAAAATCCCGCCGTAAACTCGATCAGCGATTACGAGCTCGACGAAATTCGCACGCTCATTGAGCGCCGCTCAGGAATTTTGTTCGACGCCTCGCGCGAGCGTTTCTTCTCGGCGCGCATTCGCGAGCACATGGCAGCCAAGCATCTGGCGAATGGGACCTCCCTTATTCGCAAGTTGCAATCTTCGAATGTCGACTATGACGCGCTGGTCGAGCGCCTGCTCACACAAGAGACTTCTTTTTTTCGTTATCCGGCTGTTTATGAGGCGTTTCAACGGAAAGTCCTGCCCGAATTGCACATGAAGAAATTCTGGGAGAACCCGCGCTCGTTGCGCATTTGGAGCGCGGGCTGCGCTACCGGGGAGGAACCCTATTCCATAGCGATTTCGGTCGCCGACGCACTGATGTTTGCAGAAGCATGGAATGTGGAAATTCTGGCGACGGACATCAGCAAAAATGCCTTGAAGCATGCGCAGCAGGGAGCCTATCCTCGCAGGAGTCTCGGCCACATTTCTCCTCGCCAGCTCGAATCGTATTTTTCAGCTTCCGGCGATGAGCACGTCATCAAGCCGCGCATCCGCCGCATGGTTTCGTTTGCGCCAATGAATCTCGCGCAGGCGGTATATCTTGGCCGTTTGGATTGCATCTTCTGCATGAATGTCATGATTTACTTTTCGGAAGCGCGCCGCAATTCGCTAATCCAGCATTTCTACGAATATCTCGAGCCCGGCGGCTATCTGTTTCTCGGCCATTCCGAATCGGTCGCCAATGTGCCGGTGAAATTCGAATCGGTGGTCTGCGGAGATTGCATTCTCTACCGCAAGCCGGCGGGCGAAATGGTTTATCGCGGCGCCCCGCTTCTGGAAGGAGCTCTGTGAGCGAGCCCGCCAAAGGAGCAATGGAAGTTTTCCTTCAGGAAGCTTCCGAGCATCTGCAATTTCTGCGGGAATACTCCGGCATTCTGCAGGAGACGCAGCCTGATCCAGCGGACGTTGAGCGGTTGTATATCGCCGCGCACACTCTTTCCGGGACTTCCGCCACCTATGGCTTTTCGTTATTTTCGGAGATCGCCGGCAAGCTTGCGCATATTTTTCAGTACACCCGAAACGCATCTTTGAATCCGGACACCATCGCGCCGCTTACCGAATTCCTCTCCGACGCGATTTCCGTTCTCGAATTCGACCTTCTGGAAATCAGCGACAATGCTTGCGAAGTCACAGCGGACATCCAGGCCTTCAAGCAGCGTTATTCCTTCGCGTTTCCGGCTGCTCCTTCCTTGCCCGCTGATCCCGCAGCCGCGGGCGCATCACGTGGGGAAAATTCGGGTCTGCATGAAATCGTGGACAGCGTTTCTCATTACGACAGCCTCCCCGTTGACGACGATGTCGCCGAAGAAGTGATCCAGTTCTTCGTTCCCGAAGCGGAAGAACATCTTCAGGCGATGACCGATTGCCTGCTGGCTCTCGAGGCGAATCCGAATTCGGATGACGTAAACCGCCTCTTTCGGGCGATTCATACAGTGAAAGGATCCGCCGCGCAGGTGGGTCTGCACCGCATTTCTGCGATTGCGCACCGCGTGGAGGATTTGGTTGCTCAAATTCGCGACGGAGTTTTGGCTCCTACCCCGGAGATCACCGACCTTTGCCTCGAGGCCGCGGACGTTCTGAGGAAATGTCTGCATCATGAATGGGGCGACGAGGCATCGGCGCGTTCCGTGATTGATGTGTTGTTCTCGCGCATTTCGGAATTTATTCCGGAGGCGGGCGACGCAGTACGGGGCGATTCAGTACAAGATGCCATGATTCACGCCGCCTCCGAAGGCGCTGGCCTCGCCCAGAGCGCGGAAGCGGCACAACCGGGCAGTCCGCTGCCGAGCGCCGCTAAATCGCCCCATTCCAGCGCTCCGCAAATGCATTCGGTCCGCATTTCGTTGGAGCGGCTGGACAAAATGATGAATGCCGTCGGCGAATTGGTGATCAACCGCACGCGCATGATTGGCCGTTTGGCTGAACTCGAAAAGCTCGTCGAAATTCTGAATTTCTCGAAAGGGCGCTTGGCCGAGAAAATCTCAGGATTTCAGGACAAGTACGAATTCAATTGGTTAGGCTCATCTCAGTTCACCGTGCCTTCCGGTAATCCAACTGCAGTACACGGGAGCAGCGGCCGACTTGGCGAGAATCGTCGCGATGCCTTCAGTGAGTTCAGCGAATTGGAAATGGATCGCTACGACGATTTCAATATTTTGTCGCGGTCTCTGACGGAAATTTCCGCGGACGTTGGCGAGGTGCTCGCGCAGCTTGGTGGCTTCATGAGCCGTGTGGATGCGGACATCGATGAATTCACGAAGCTCGCGCATCACCTGCAGGACCAGATTACTCAGGCTCGCATGGTTCCGATCGGGAATCTTTATACGAGGTTGTCGCGAACGGTGCGCGATGCCGCGAAAATTTCAGGCAAAGACGTTGATTTCGTGCTGGATGGCGCATCCACAGAGCTGGACAACAATATCATCCAGCAAATCTCCGACCCGCTGATTCACATTGTGCGCAACGCCGTCGCGCATGGCGTGGAAATGCCGGGCGAGCGCGCCGCGCACGGAAAAGACCCGCGCGGACGCATCGCCGTGCGCGCGTATCATCGCGGAAATCATATTTTTATTGAGATTGAAGATGACGGCTGCGGCATCGATTCCGAAAAAATCCGCGAGCGCGCCGTCGAGTCCGGATTCGCCTCTGCCGACCAAGCGCGGCAGATGAATGAGCGCGAACTGCGGAATCTTCTGTTTTTGCCGGGCTTTTCCACAGCGCACGAAAAAACGGAACTCGCGGGGCGCGGCGTGGGCCTCGACGTCGTTAAATCCAATCTGGATGCGCTGAATGGGGAAGTGGAAATACGGTCCGAAATCGGCAAAGGCTCGAGCTTCACCTTAAAGGTTCCGCTCACCCTGATTATTTCACAGGCGCTTTTCGTGCGTTGCGGCGCTTCGATTTTTGCGCTGCCGCTTGGATTCGTCGAGGAGATTCGCCGCCTGCGCCCCGAGGAAATTGACGAGGTTGGCGGCAAACTGCTTACCAAAGTACGTGAAGAAATTATGGACGTGGTTCGCATGGACGCCCGGCTGGGCCTGCCGCTCCTCGAAACGGTGAACGGATATTTCCGCATGGTCATTGTGAAAGTTGCAGGCCGCCGCGTGGGCCTGGTGGTGGACGAGGTGCTGCGAAAAGACGAGGTGGTCATCAAGAACCTCGGCAGCTTTCTGCGCAACATTCGGCTCTTTCCCGGCGCCACGATCGCTCCTGACGGCAGCTTGATTCTTGCGATTGATCTGCACCGTCTGGTTGCACAGGAACTTTCAGAACACGCGGCGGTGAGCGCTACCGCTGCGGCCGCGCGCGTATTCGCACCGGGCGCCGCCGCGGTTGCCTCCGGCAGCATTCCCGCCGAAGCGATTGACGAAATTCAAACCGAGCGCGTGGTTATCGTTGCCGACGATTCCATCAGCATTCGCAAGTTTGTCGGCAGAATGCTCGAGAAGGCCGGCTATCGCGTGCTGCTCGCATCCGACGGGCTGGAAGCGGCGGAACTGGTCGCGCAATCCGGCGCGCATTTGGTGATCACAGATCTGGAAATGCCGCGCATGAACGGCTACGAACTGATGAGCCATTTGCGAACGAATCCGGAAACGCGCCGCATTCCCACAATGGTCGTCACTTCGCGCGCTGGTGCAAAGCATCGCGAGCGCGCCATGAAAGAGGGCGCGGCCGCATTCCTCACCAAGCCGGTGCAGGAGGAACAGTTGCTTGCGGCGGTTTCCGCGATTCTAGGCGTTGATAAAGCGGCTTTTCGCAACCGGCCCGTGCCAGTGGCTTAGCATATGAACGCAACCGCAAAAAAAACTCGCGTGCTCATTGTGGACGACTCCTCGTTCATGCGCAAAGTGCTTCACGCCATCGTGAGCGCTGATCCACACATGGAGGTCGCCGGCCAGGCGAAAGACGGACGCGAGGCTGTGGCCATGGCTCTGTCGCTGAAGCCCGACGTGATTACAATGGACCTCAATATGCCCCACATGGACGGCCTTCAGGCCACCGAGCAGATCATGTCTCAGAATCCGCGGCCGATTGTTGTGGTCAGTTCCGAAACGCGTGATGGTGCAGCAAGCACGCTGGTGGCCCTCGAGCTCGGCGCGATTGATTTCATCTCTAAGCCTTCCAGCGGCATTGATCTGGACATGAATTCAATCAGCGGCGACCTGAATCGCAAGCTCAAAATGGCCGCGAAGGTCAGGGTGGTTCGCACCGCGGCGCGGCCCAAAGCTCACGCAGGAGTTTCGCATCCCGCCGGAAACACTTCGGCGCTCAAGCAAACTGCAACGAGTCGCGTGGTTGCAGCGGGCAATCGCTTCCCGCTGGTTGTGATCGCTGCTTCCACGGGAGGCCCGCAGGCCGTGATGCATCTTGCTCCGCAGCTTCCCAAAGATCTGCCCGCTGCGATTTTGCTGGTGCAGCACATGCCGCCAAGCTTTACCAGCCAGTATGCGGTGCAGCTCTCTGGCGTCGCGGAAATGGAAGTTAAGGAAGCCGCGGCTAACGAAGCGCTCGCGCCGGGCACGATTTACGTTTGTCCAGGCGCGCACCATTTGCGCGTTTCGCCGCAGGGACGAATTGCGCTCGATGATGGCGCGCGCATTTCCGGATACCGCCCCTGCGCCGACGTCGCTATGGAAACAGCCGCGGCATGGGCGGGCCCGCTAGCCACCGGCGTGGTGCTCACCGGCATGGGCAACGACGGCGTTCGCGGCGCGCAGGCAATTTATTCGGCGGGCGGCGCTGTTCTGGTGCAGAACGAAGCAACCTCCGTAATTTTTGGAATGCCCGCGGAAGTGATCAAAACCGGATTCGTCACGCAGATTCTTCCGCTGGACGAAATTGCTCCAGCGATTGATAAGCGCGCCCGGCAACTCGCTAACGCGCCGCAGGCAGTGCTTCCATGAAAATCGCGCCCAGCGAATCGCAGACGGGCCGGCGGACGCGCCGCAGCGAGCCCATCATTCTCTTTTCGATTGCCGGACAAATGTTCGCGATCAACGCCAATGCAATTCACGAAATTCGCAGCATGGACAGCATTTCCGGGGCGGCAACGGAAATTTCGCCGCCGGTTGTTCCTAAAGTTCGCCATCTGCTGCATCGTGGCAAGAGTGTGTTTTTTGTCGTGGACGGGTGCGCTCATTTTGGGCTTCCCGCGTCGCAAGTCGAGCACGTAATGCTCCTGCGCAATTCGCGCATCGCTCTTCTGGTCAAATCGATTGATCGTATGAGCGCAATGTCCGTTCTGGTGGCTCTGCCGCCGGGATTTTCTGGTCCGGAGCGTCGCTGGTATCGCGGGCTCACGTTGATTTCGGGCGATGTGGTTCCGGTCATTAGCCCTTCGGGGTTTCTGAGCGAGCAGGAACTCGCTCTGCTCCGACCCATAGCGGGCGAAGCCGAAGGAAAGATGCCGCGCGCCCCTGAGGTTGCTGATCTGCTGCCTTTGGAGCCCTCGCAATGACCGTGGCAACCGACGCCCCCGCCCAATCTTTTGTCCTTCTGCCGCTGGGCAGCCGGAGAATCGCATTTCCGGCGGAATCGGTAATCGAGCTCGTCGCTCCGGGCAAAGTGCAAACTTTTCCGCATGGCACGCCATGGATTTCAGGTGTGCTGGTACGCCGCAATCGCGTGGTGCCGGTCTGCGACGTGAGTCAGCTCTTCGGGGAAAACGCCAGCGCCGCGAGCCGCTTTTATTTGATTGCGGAGTGGAAACACCATGACGCGCACGATTGGTGCGCCATCCCAGTTTGCGGTGAATGCGAATTGGCATCCGCGAGATTAGAAACAGTTCAAGCTGAGGATTCAGCGGAGCATCCGGTTTTCGTCACAGGCGCAATTTCAGGCGAAGGCGAAAAGATCAAAGTTATCGATTTGGCGAAACTGATTCAGCAGTGCGGTCTGCGGTCGGAAAAACCCGTTGCGGAGCTTGCGCCATGATCTCCGCAGGCGCGCAACCCAAGATTCTGCTGATTGATAGCAACGTCTTTTTTTGCAGGAAGTTGAGCGCTGCGCTGAAATCCGAGGGCTTCGAGGTTTTGACAAGTTCGCAAGCCGCTTATGCGCTGACCATGCTCGAATGGAATCGCCCAGCCGCCGTGCTTTGCGCTACTAACCTCCGCGAAATGGGCGCTTATGAAATTGCGCCGATTCTTCACGCGGACGCCAAGACCGCCACGATTCCCATAATTGCCGTTGGCACCGGAGGAGACCAGGCGCTGATGGAAGCTTTTCGCTGTGGTTGCGATGATTACGTGGACCGCCGCCGTGCCCCAGAGGAAATTGCCGCTCACGTTCGCGCATTCTTGCTGAGCTGCCAGCAGGGATTTCAGCCTACGCAAATGGTCCCCAATTCCATGGCCGCGCTCACCGGCGATCTTTCGCGCATGGACCTGCCGGGAGTAATCCAGATGCTCAATCAAGCCAGGCAAACGGGAGCGCTCAACATCAATGCCGGCGAAACTGACGGGGTCATTTATTTCGACGGCGGCGAAATTTTGCATGCCGAATGCGGCGTACTTTTCGGCGACGAAGCGGTGATTCATATTCTCAAATCTTGCGAAGGCGCAGGTGAAGGCGTCTACAAATTTGTTTACGGCGTGACCGCCGCGCAGCGAACCGTGCTGCGCACGGGCACAGACTTGATGCTGGACGCCATGCGCGAGCTTGACGAAGCCTCTCAGGATGAGCAATCAATCGCGGTCAAGGAATCCGCCGGAATCGAAACTGAATCCGCTGCGACCCATCCTTCAGCCGAGTCGCCTATCGCCATTGATAAACTTGGATTGGAGCGGCCATGACCGAAACGTCGGAAACCGCGGCTTCTAAAATCCCAACCGTCTATTTCATTGACGACAGCGCAACCATGCGCGAGGTTATCAAAATTGCCTTTCGCTGCGAGTCGATGCGTGTGATCGCCTGCCATGACGCTGCCTCCGCGCTTGCTCAATTCAGCGAGACTGCTCCCGATGCGGTGATTACCGACGTGATCATGCCCGGTAAAGATGGTTATGAAGTCTGCCGGCTCATCAAGCAGGATGCGAATCTTGGCAACACGCCCGTGATTCTGATGTCAGGCGTTGTTGATCGCACAGTCGCCGAAAAAGCTATTGCGGCGCGCGCCGACGAGTTGATCCGCAAGCCTTTTCAGCCGCGGGACCTGATTGCGCGCGTCAAAAATCTGCTGAATCCGAAGCCTCAGGCCGCTTCCACGCAAGAGCGTCCGAGCGACACCGGGCCGCATTCCGCTCCGGCGAGCCTCTCCGGGATTTTTGCGCCGCCAGCTGAACGCGCCGCTGTGCCATGGACTCCCGTCGCCGAGCAAACCTCTGCTCGTCCACCAGCGCGCGCAGATGGGAGGACGTCAACGCTAGCTCCCATCGAGACATCCGCTGCATCGCCGGTTGAACTGCAAAAATTGCGGTTGGAAATTCAACGCATCGAGATGCTCGTCAGGAAATTGCAAGCGGAGCTCGAAGCGGAGCGCCAGTACGTCGCATCGCTGGAGGCGCATGTGCGCAAGCTTCAGGAATCGAAATAAGCCTGCTGGCCTTTTCTATTGAACGGGCGCAGAGCCAATCAGATGTTTTGACTGCAGAAATTCTCGCGCGACTGTCGCGATATCTTTCTTTTTGCCCACCACTTCATAATTCATTTGCTGCATATCGTGATCGGAAATTTCTCCGGACAACTCCGCAATCGCCCTCACAACTTTGGGATCTGATGCCGCGATTTTGCTGCGCACAATGGTCACAGCTTCATATGGCGGAAAATAGTGCCTGTCATCGGCGAGCACGGCGAAGTCATTGGTTAACAGTTGCCCGTCCGTTGTGTTTCCTGCAACGATGTCCACTTGATGCGATTCCAGCGCGCGGTACAGCAGGCCAAGGTCCATAATGCGAGGCGCGTCGGCGAACTTCAGGCCATAGGTTTTCACAAAACCGTCGAAGCCGTCTGGGCGTTCCATGAATTCGTATCCAAATCCTGCGCGCCATGCGGGCGCGTAGTGTGCGGCTTGCGAAATCGTGCCAATGTGGTCTTTTCGTGCGTCTGCTCCGCGAATTACGATCGCGAAACTGTCATTGAATCCCAATGGCGCCTCGACAATCAGATGGAACCGCTTCATATATTCTCTGCGCACCGTTTCGAAGACAGCACGCGGATCGTTCTGGGGCTTTTCCTTGAGCACAGCAGTCAGCGCTGTGCCGGTGTATTCCACGTACATATCTATGCGCCCTGCCAGCAGCGCTTGGTGGCAGATATACGTTCCGGCAAGGTAGAAGCGCCGCTCGACGCGCATTTTTGTATGCGCCTCGATCTGCTGCGCCAGCAATTCGCCAAGAATGGCCTGTTCCGGGAAATTTTTCGAGCCGACGATAATCGTGTTTTGCCGGCTGCCGCAGCCGCAGACAAAAATTGCCGCCACACTGCAAATGAATGCGCCGGTGCGCATCATTGCCTCGCGTGGCGTAGTTGCCGCTCCAGCAGTCCCAGCCCGACATCCGCCACAAGCGCCAAAAGAGCTGCGGGGATCGCTCCGGCGAGAATCACGCGATTGTCCACCATCGCCAGCCCGCGGAAAATGAATTCTCCCAGTCCTCCCGCGCCCACTGCCGCCGCAATTGTGGCGATACCGATGGTCCATATGGCTGCGATGCGAATGCCCGCGAGAAGCACCGGCAAAGAGAGCGGCAGCTCCACGCGAAAGAGGATTTGCCGGCCGGTCATGCCCATGGCAATCGCAGCCTCGCGCACCCTGGCGTCAACGCCGCAAATGCCTGCCACGGTATTGCGAATAATCGGCAGCAGCGCGTAAACCGCCAACGCCGCAATGGCCAGCCGGTCCGCCCGCGCGCCCAACCACGGAACTGGCAGCAGAAATCCGAAGAGCGCAAGGCTCGGAATCGTCTCCGCCACGTTTGCAGTGCCAAGAATCGGTTTCGAGAGCCACGGTTTGCGCGTGACCGCAATGCCGAGCGGCACTCCGGCCGCTATCGCCAGCAGCATCGAGATCGCCACCAGCCACAGGTGCTCGCCGGTTGACTCCGCGATTTCCATGCGATGGGTCAGAAAAAAATGAATGAGCGTCATTCTATTCCTCGTTTCTGCGAAAATAACCAGACGGAGGCTTCTGCAGCGTCGCGACGTAAGCTGCAGCGATCGGCTCTGTCGCACGAAGGAAATCCTGCGGAGTATAAACGCCGGCCAGTTCGCCGGCCTCCAGGAGCGCGATGCGTGCGCCGAAAAGCAGCGCCTCTCGAATGTCATGCGTGACAAAAATAATTGTCTTTCTTAACTTTTGCTGAATTGCCAGGAATTCTTTCTGGATTTCCGCGCGCGTCAGCGGATCCAGGGCGCCGAAGGGCTCGTCCATCAGCAGGATAGGAGGATCGCCCGCGAGTCCTCGCGCCACTCCCGCGCGTTGCTTTTGCCCGCCGGAAAGTTCGTGTGGGTAGCGCTTCGCGAATTGCGAAGGCTCGAGCCCAACAATGCGCAGCATCTCCGCGACGCGCTCGGTCCTGCGCGCTTCAGGCCATTTTTCCAGCTCCGGAATCAACCCGACGTTGTTTTCTATTGTGAAATGAGGAAAGAGTCCCGTGTCCTGAATCACGTATCCGATTCGCCGCCGCAAGCGAATCGGATCCCATTCTGTGGTGGCTCGATTTTCGACCAGGACTTCTCCGGCATCGGGCTCCAACAGCCGGTTCACCAGTTTCAGCGCTGTAGTTTTTCCTGAGCCGCTGCGTCCCAGCAACACCAGCGTTTCGCCTGCGCGCACAGCCAGCGACAACTGTTTGAGAATTACGTTTTCGCCGCGGCGAAATTGGGCGTCACGAAACTCGATCACCCTGCTATCGTCGCCATGTTCCATCCGCTGATTCTAGCCTGAATGTCCCATGCAACGGCACGAGAAGAGGTAAACTCTGCTAGGCACCGCACGCAACCGGAATAACAGCGCGGAGGATCAAGCCGTGTTCCCACACCTATTGCGGTATCAGGATATTGCGATTTTGGTTTTGCGCTTCATGGTCGGCGTGGTTTTCATTTCCAGCGGATGGAGCCACTTGAAGGATCCTGGCGCCCGCAGCAAAAGCATCGGCATGAGCAAAAATTTCACCGTGTTCCTCGGCGCCACCGAAGTTGCCGGAAGTCTAGGCGTAATCTTCGGTGTTTTTCCTCAGCTTGCCGCGCTCGGCTTGATCCTCCTCATGCTCGGGGCCATTCAAAAGAAAATTTTCGTTTGGCATAGTGGCTTTTGGGGAAAAGACGGTTACGGCTGGCACTACGACTTGATGATGGTCGTGATGAATCTGGTTATCGTTACTACCGCCGGTGGCCGTTACGTCCTTTTGCGGTGATGGCCGGCTAACGACGGGTTGCGTTCCTAATCAACAATAAGGCCGGCCGATGTCATCGATCGCGATAGACCAGCACCTCCGCCGGCGTTCCCTGACGTGCCGGCACCGAAACATAAAGTTCGTGCAGGCTCGCAATATAACGCGAATTGCGCGCTCCCGGCCCTGTTGTCACGTGCCCCAGCAACTCGTATTGGTCCGCTGATTTCTCCTGGTATACATAAACCGAGCCTTCCCCCTCTCCGCACGACGCGTAAATGCGTTTGTTTTCCGGACTGAAAGTAAGGTCGTCAGTTCCTTTGCCAATGGCGAGCCCTTGGAGTTCTTTTCCAGTTTGCGTGTCAAAGACCGCAATTTCGCCGCTGCGGCATCCGATGAAAAGACGATGACTAACGCCGTCGATCGCCGCCGGAACATTTTGCTTGCACAGCGTCACCGGCCAGCTCGTAATGACCGTGTATTTCGCGCGATTCACGACGTCAACTTTATTCTTGCCGGTGTTGTTTACGTACAGGCGAGAATTCGCGGTGTCCACCGCCATCGCTTCCACATGCGGGCTGTCAATCGTTATTTCGCCGGCCTTAGTGTTGTTATTCGTATTGATCGCACTGACGAATGACGTCGCCTGATGCGCGTCTTCTCCTCCGTTGACGACGTAGACGTACCGCATGGTTTGATCGTAAGCTACCGAATCCGCGTCGACTTCCAGCTTAATCGCTTTGAGAAGTTTGTACGTTTTTCCGTCGAAGATTTTCACCTCGCCGGCGCCGCCGTCGGTCACATAAATTTGATTACCACTCTGCCGAAAAACGATGGCGTGCGGAATTCTCACATCGGTGATTCTGTGAATTATCTTGCCGGTTCTCAAATCCAGCACCAATACCTCGTGCATGGTTTCCGCCGCGAGAAATAGCCGGTTGCCCTTCAGGTCAACTCCAAAATGATCGAACCGACCAGTCACATCAGCGGGCAACTTGAAACGGTGGACGAGCTGCAGCGGCGAGGCGGACGGCTTGGGAGCAGCAATGATGCTCGGGGAAAGCGATAAAAAGAAAACGGCAAGCAGCGCCGCAATAGTTGCTTCGAAAATGTTCTTGAGTTTGGAAGTAGGCACCGGAACTCTCCGTTTCGGCTGGCGAAAATAGAATAAGGTTTTCTCCGGCCTGCAAGCAAGCACCAAAGTGCAATTTATACCTATGTTCAGCGCCGCTGCGTGCGCAGATACTTTTGAATGTTGCCAAGAACCCGCGCGAACATTGCCGGCGTCAAACGACCGGTGAAAGTGTTCTGCTGGCTCGGATGGTAGGAAGCGAAAACTCGTGGCAGATCGCCCGGCAGTTGATGAACGGCTCCATGAGCGAACGGATAAGCCGCATGGCTGGGAATCAGCCCTCGGTGCTTCAGGATCTGCAGATACGTGCGAAGGGCGATTGCGCCCAAGATCAAGACAGCTTTGGGCTTCAGAATATCCAGTTCGGCCTCGAGATACGGCCGGCAATTCGCAAATTCGGAAGGGAGAGGTTTGTTTCCGGGTGGAGCGCAGCGCACCGCGATTCCGATGTACGCATTGCTTAGCGTGAGCCCATCATTTCGATCCACGGATGTGGGCTCATTCGCGAAGCCAGCCCGATAGAGGGCATCAAAAAGGAAATCGCCGGAGCGGTCTCCCGTGAAGGCGCGGCCTGTGCGATTTCCGCCATGCGCAGCGGGCGCGAGTCCTATCATCAGAAGCTGCGCGCGCGCATCGCCGAATCCCGGCACCGGCTTGCCCCAGTAGTCCCAGTGCTGAAACGCGCGGCGTTTTGAGCGAGCTACAGCTTCGCGATAATGCATCAAACGAGGGCACTTGCGGCATGAAACGATGGTCTCGTTTAGAATTTTCAACTGCTGCGAGGCAGAGGTCATTGCGGCCTGTCAGTCCACGGAACCATTACGAAAAATTGACACCGTGGCAACGCGCAGACTAGCATACTCGCAGCGATTTTCCCTTGCCTGAGCCGGGGACTGCAATTCGACTGTCAGTGACAGGTTAGCCTGCTATGGAAACGAAAACGGAGGCAAACAACATTCTCGCGCGCATTGTCGAGCGTCGGCGCGAAACGCTTGCCCATCGCAAGCGCGTGTTGCCGGATGTGGCGCTGAAGATCGCCGTGGAGAAAAAATCCGCGCCAGTGCGCGATTTCGCCGCGGCGCTCACGGGCGCCGGACTGAATGTGATTGCCGAGCTGAAAAAGGCTTCGCCATCGCGTGGATTGCTGCGCGCGGATTATCAGCCCGCGAAAATTGCTCCGGACATGGAAGCGAACGGAGCAGCCGCGCTTTCAGTTCTTACAGAGGAGGATTTTTTCCAGGGCTTGCTGGGCGATTTGAAGGAAGTGACCAAGGCCACAAAGATTCCGATTCTGCGCAAAGATTTTATCTTCGATCCCTGGCAACTGTGGGAAACGCGCGCCGCGAATGCGGATGCCTTTCTGCTGATTGCGGCAATCCTCGACGATGACACGTTGCGTGAACTCCTCGCGCTCGGCCGGGAGCTTGGCATGGAAGCGCTGGTGGAGGCGCATTCGGAGGATGAATTGCAGCGCGCCATCGGCGCGGGCGCGAAAATCATTGGCGTGAACAATCGCGATTTGAAGACATTTGACGTCCGAATCGACACTTCGCTGCAACTTGTGGAAAGCATTCCGGAGGAATGCATTGCGGTGAGCGAATCCGGAATTCGCACGCATGCGGATTTGCTGCGATTGCGGAAAGCGGGATTTGATGCGTTCTTGATCGGAGAGCATCTGATGACCATGCCGGACGCGGGTGCGGGCTTGGCGGAACTTCTCCGGGATGGATCGACAGATGGTAATTTGGATTCCTGAGCGCGAAATGGTCCGAGTGAAAATTTGCGGTATTACCAACTGGGCCGACGCGAAAATTGCGCTTGATGCTGGCGCAGACGCTCTGGGATTCAATTTTTACGCGAAAAGTCCGAGAAGGATTTCAGCGTCGCATGCGCGCCAGATTATTCAACGCATGCCGCGAACGGTGAGCGCCGTTGGCGTTTTTGTCGACGCGCCGCCGGCGGAAATTGTGCGCACGGCGAAGGCGGCGAGGTTGGGAGTTGTGCAGCTTCATGGTGATGAAAGCCCGCGAACGGTGGCGCGATTGGCGAGGGAGCTGCCGGTGATAAAAGCGTTTCGCGTGGGACCATCTTTTCAGGCGAAGGATTTGCAGAAATACGGCAGCGCGACGGCGTTTTTGCTTGACGGTTTTGACGCGAAAGCGCGCGGAGGGACAGGGAAGCGCTTCGAGTGGGGCATAGCGCGGCAGGCGCAGCGTTTCGGGCCGGTGATTCTTGCCGGCGGCTTGACGAAAGAAAATACGGCGGCGGCAATTCGCGAAGCGCAGCCATTTGCGATTGATGTTTGTAGCGGCGTGGAAGCATCGCCGGGGAAAAAAGACGCGAAGAAACTTCGTGCATTCATGGCAACCGTTAAACCAGCAAGCAGGAAGAAAAAATGAAAAGCGCTGTGACCACCACAGAAAAAATGCCCGACGCGCGCGGCCGCTTTGGCCCATACGGCGGACGCTATGTCCCGGAGACCCTCATGGCTCCCTTGGAGGATCTCGAACGCGCGTACGCAGAGGCCCGGGCCGATGCCTCTTTTCAAGCGCAACTTGATGATTTGCTCAAGAATTTTGCCGGGCGTCCAACACCGCTGCAATTTGCGGAGCGGCTCACGGAGCGCCTTGGTGGCCCGCGAATTTATTTGAAGCGCGAGGACTTGCTGCACACCGGCGCCCACAAAATCAATAACTGTATTGGGCAAGGCTTGCTGGCAAAGCGGATGGGTAAGACACGGGTGGTCGCGGAAACCGGCGCGGGCCAGCACGGTGTCGCCACAGCTACGGTGGCGGCGCGCCTGGGCCTCGAATGCACTGTATACATGGGCACGGAAGACATGGAGCGGCAACGATTGAATGTTTTCCGCATGCGGCTGCTTGGCGCAGTGGTGGTGGGAGTCGATGCGGGCAGCAAAACGCTCAAGGACGCGATTAATGAAGCGATGCGTGATTGGGTGACAAATGTGAAAACCACCCATTACCTGCTCGGCTCGGTGCTCGGTGCTCATCCCTATCCGATGATGGTGCGCGATTTTCACCGCGTCATTGGACAGGAAGCCCGCGCGCAAATTCTCGCGGCCGAGAAGCGTTTGCCGGATTGGCTTTTTGCCTGCGTCGGCGGCGGATCAAATGCCATCGGCCTTTTTTATGAATTCTTGCAGGACGCGCAGGTAAAGATGGTCGGCGTGGAAGCAGGAGGGCGCGGCGAAAAGCTTGGCGAGCATGCCGCGCGGCTGGCTGCGGCGCAAGGATTCGCTGGAGCGCGGCCGGGCGTGCTGCAAGGAACGCATACTTACATCTTGCAGCATGCTGACGGCCAAATCGCGACCACGCATTCCATTTCTGCGGGACTTGATTATCCGGCGGTGGGGCCGGAACACGCGTGGCTTGCGGAACAGATTCGCGCGGAATACACAGCAGTACACGACGATGAAGCGATCGATGCGCTGCGCACCCTGGCGCGCATCGAAGGAATCATTCCCGCGCTCGAATCGGCTCACGCAGTCGCCGAAGTGATGAAGCGCGCGCCCAAGATGCGCAAGAACGAAATTGTCATCGTCAATTTGTCCGGGCGCGGCGACAAAGACATGGAAATTCTCTCCCGGTACATCTGATTTGGAGGCGTTGCGCTCATGGAGAAGCCGCTGCTTGTGGGGCGTTTGCTGAGGATGGTTTTAGGAATCGTCGTGCTCGTTTATCTGTTGCTGAATCCTCTCAGCGTAATCTGGCAAATTATTCTGGCGTTTATCGGTGTTTCGCTGATCGTGGGCGGGCTCATAGCGCATCCCGGTTGCGAAATTTGGGCGCTGCCGAGCCTCTTGTTCCGCAGCCGCACCCAGTGTGCTTGACCTCTTTTTTCCCCCTGGATTGGGCGGAACGAGAGCTTCGCGCAAGGAGGTGTTGAGTGGTAGTTCCGAAGACGGTCACGACAACTCGTATCGGGCGCAGATTCGAAGAACTTGCCCGCCGCGGCGAATTAGGTTTGGTGGCGTATTTGACCGCGGGTGACCCTTCGCTGGCGGCCACCGAAGAGATCGTGCTGCGAACGGCGGAAGCGGGTGCGGACGTGATTGAGCTGGGCATTCCCTTCAGCGATCCGGTGGCGGACGGGCCCACGATTCAGCGTGCCAGCGAACGGGCATTGCGAGCCGGAACCACGCTCCAAAAGGTAATTGACGTGGTGGCGGCATTGCGAAAAAAAACGGATGTGCCGCTGATGCTTTTCGGGTATTTCAATCCCATTTTGCAGATGGGCCTTGCCGAGTTTGCGCAGAGGGCGGCTGCCGCTGGCGCTGATGGGGTCCTGATTACGGACATAACTCCAGAAGAATCATGCGAATACCGCAGCGCCATGCGCGCAAGTGGACTCGATACGATTTTTCTGGCGGCTCCAACCTCAACGGATGAGCGCTTGCAACGTATTGCGGATGCGTCCAGCGGATTTTTGTACGTCATTTCCCGAACCGGAGTGACTGGCGCAAAAGATTCGCTGCCCGAGGAGCTTCCTGCAATGGTGCGGCGCGCGCGAACGTTTACGCGATTGCCGATTGCGGTAGGATTCGGAATTTCCGTTGCGGCGCAAGTGACCGTGCTTGGCGGAATCGCGGATGCTGTGGTGGTGGGGTCGTCGCTCGTTGCGGAGATCGAGAAGGCTCCGTCGGTGAGCGAGGCATCGCACGCTGTGGCGTCGCGCGTGCGCATGCTGAAGGACGCAGCGAAGCATGGAGTCAGCCGCAGATCCTAGAGCCATTCTGGCGGGTGCGAAGAATTCCAACGAAAGTATGCTCACGCGATACAATCGAACCGGTCATGAATGGCACAGGTGAATTTCGCCGCGTCGCGATTCTGGGCATGGGACTCGTTGGCGCGTCATTCGGCGCGGCAGTTGAGCGGGCGTGCCGGAGTGTTTCCATTGCGGCCTATGACACGCCCGAAGTGCTGCGAAAATTGCGCGACAGGAATGGTGGGTGGAAGACTTCCGAGGATTTAGGAGAAGTAGTCGGCGATGCTGATTTGGTTTATGTTGCGTTGCCGGTGGGCGCAATCATCGAGATGTTGCCGGAAATTGCGGCGAAATGCGGCGCGCGCGCGCTGGTGACCGACGCGGGAAGCACGAAAGTGCAGGTTTGCAATGCGGCGAAACGAGCTTTTGGCGGCGATGCCTTGGCCGGCGCGAAATTCCTGGGCGGGCATCCAATTGCGGGAAAGGAATTGAGTGGAATGGAGCATGCCGACGCGAAGTTATTTCGCGGCGCTCGGTATGCGCTGATTGGAAATGCGTCCGAAGAGGAAAGTGATTCGCGCGTTCAGCGGTTCGCCAAACTGCTGTGCGCGATTGGCGCCGAGCCCGTATGGACGGATGCCGAGACGCACGACTGGGCGCTGGCAATCGTTTCGCAGATGCCGCAGCTGGTCGCGGTTGCCCTGGCGCGCGTGATTGCGGATGAGACGGACGAAACAGGATTGCCGGCATTGCTTGCGGGGAACGGCTTGCGCGATATGCTGCGAATTGCGGGAAGCCGGTACGACACGTGGCGAGACATTTGTCTGACGAATGCAGATAACATTGCGCGTTCGCTGGATCGTACGGCTCAGGCGATTGATTTTCTGCGCACGCATCTGGCAAGCCGTGAATTGGAAGCAGAATTCCGCGGCGCAAATGAAGTTTACAAATCCCTTCGTGACATGCATTAGTATGAAAAGAAAAGTGAGCGGTTAAATTGTGATTGAAGGCGAGCAGCAATGGATAAGCGGATAGCGAACGCGGAAGCCGCAATTGAGAAAGTGAAGCACGGCGCCACGATTCTTGTGGGCGGATTTGGAATGTGCGGAGTGCCGGAGCATTTGCTGCGCGCCTTGCGAGCGAAGGGAACGAAGGATCTCACTTTGGTTTCCAATAATGCCGGCACGGATAATTATGGAATCGGCTGGCTGCTGGAATCGAAGCAAGTAAAAAAAATGATTGCGAGTTATGTGGGCGAAAACAAACGCTTCGAAAGCCTGGCGCTGAGCGGCGAAATTGACGTGGAGTTGAATCCGCAGGGAACGCTGGCAGAGCGCATGCGGGCGGGTGGCGCGGGAATTCCGGCATTTTTCACGCCTACGGGCTATGGAACGCAAGCGGCGGAAGGGAAAGAGATGCGCACATTCGACGGGCGCAACTACGTGATGGTGCCGTGGCTGCGCGGCGATTTTGCATTCATCAAAGCCTGGCGTGGCGACCGCTGGGGAAATTTGGTATACCGAAAAACGGCGCGAAACTTCAACGCGGTGATGGCAACGGCCGCGAAATACGTCATTGCCGAAGTTGAGGAACTGGTCGAGCTTGGCCGGCTGGAACCGGACAATGTCCATACGCCGGGAATTTTCGTGGATGCAATTTTTCAGGGAGAGAATTACGCCGGGCCGATCGAGAAAAGGACTCTCCGTAAGGACTGAGCGCAGCGAAAAAGTTTGAGCGCAACGGACAAGAAAATGGACAAGCGGGAATTTATAGCGCGTCGCGTGGCGCAAGAGCTGCATGACGGCGATTACGTGAACTTGGGGATCGGGCTGCCGACGCTGGTGCCGAATTTTCTCCCGCCAAAAATGGAAGTGTTGTTGCAATCCGAAAATGGCATGCTCGGAGTCGGGCCGTATCCACGCGCGGGCGAGGAAGACGCGGATTTGATCAACGCAGGCAAGGAAACCATCACGGAAATTCCCGGCTGCTGCTATTTCTCGAGCGCGGAGTCGTTCGCAATGATACGCGGCGGGCGAATCGACGTCACTGTGCTCGGCGCATTGCAAGTGGACGAAAAAGGGAATCTAGCCAACTGGGCGATTCCGGGGAAAATGCTTAAGGGTATGGGCGGCGCGATGGATCTGGTGGCGGGAGCGAAGCGCGTAATCATCGCCATGGAGCACACCAACAAAGATGGACAACCGAAAATCATGAAACAATGCACGCTGCCGCTGACAGGCGTGGGCGTTGTCAAAATGATTGTGACGGATTTGGCGGTGATTGACGTCACGCCGCAGGGTCTGCAATTGCGCGAAATAGCGCCGGGAATAACTCAGGAAGAGGTGCAGAAAGCGACTGAGGCGCGCTTGCAAGTATCGCCCGGTATAAAGACCATTTCCGTGTGAGCACCATTGTTGTTAAATCCACCATTCAATTCACTATCGGCGCTATCCTTGGGAATCATGGAGCCACATTCCATTGTTGTCTTGAGCCTGCATAGCCCGAAAGAGCGGCTGTGGGGCGAGTTGGTCGAGATATCCGTGGCGGGAGTGACGCTTCGCGGAATCGATTTAGCTTCCTTCGACGATTTTGTCCGGCAGGTGGTGCATCCCGAGGGCGAACGGATTGGTTTGCCAACGCTGTTTTTCCCGATGCAGCGCGTGGAACGCATCGCGCTGGACGAGCCGCGCGGCCCGATTCCTTCGATGGCCGAGAAATTTGCGCTCAAAGTTGGACGAACATTAAACGACTATCTCTCGCTGTTTGCTTGAGCTGTTCCGGGTAAATTAATGGCCAACCGGGTCTTCTCCGTCCCCAACCAGATCACCTTTTTGCGGATGGGATTTCTGCCGTTCCTCATTATCGCCATTCGTTACAGCCGCTACGATTGGGCCCTGGCGTTGCTGGTTATCGCGGCGCTGAGCGATGGGCTCGATGGCATGCTGGCGCGCCGGCTAAATCAAAAAACGCAGCTCGGAACATTTCTGGACCCCATCGCGGACAAGCTGCTGCTGTCATCCTGTTATCTGATGCTGGCGTTCAAGGGCAAAATCGCCTGGTGGCTGGCGATACTCGTATTAGGCAGAGACGCGCTGATTCTCATCGCGTGCGCGGTGATTTTGCTGGTCATCGGCTACATGACTTTTCCGCCCAGCCTGTATGGCAAGCTGAACACCACGTTTCAAATCCTGCTGGTGCTGGTGGTTCTTTTAGCGGCGTTGTTTCCCAATCCCGTGTTGCGGATGGCGCGCGTAGTGCTGGTGTATTTGGTCGCTGCGTTTACGATTCTCTCCGGATTCCATTACAGCATTACCGTCGCTCGCCGGCTCTAAGCGCGGCCAGAGAAACTTGCCTTCGAGCCGCTTTCAATACGAAAATCCGCGAAGAAAAAGGTGGCTGTGGAAGGCGAAAATCATGAATCCGAAGCTGAGCAGAACCACTGCAGCAGTGACCCAGCCGAGAGCGTAAGCGCGCTTGCGTTCTTCCGTGCTGGCGGGCTGGCGATCGAGCATTAATCTGCCGAGAATGAATCCCGCAATGCCGCCGCCCAAGTGCGCCATATTGTCGATACCCGGAAAGAAAAATCCCCAGAGGACGAGATAGATTATCCAGTGGAACATCTGCGAGCGAAGTTGCTGCATGCCCGCGCTGCGCCTGCGATAGGTTATAGCCAGCAGCACGCCAATGAGCCCAACCAGCGCGCCAGAAGCGCCAATGCTGAAGTGGCCAAAGAATCCGCTCAAAACGTACCCGCAGATTCCGGTAACGATATATATAAAGAAAAAACGCGCCGAGCCGTAGATTTCTTCGACCGTTGGAGCGAGGTCTACCAGCACCCACATGTTGAAGCCAATGTGCAGGAGATTAGCATGCAGAAAACAAGCCGTAACGAAGCGCCACGGTTGGTCCAAATCAATCAGCAACGGCATTGACGCTCCGAGCCGCTGAAGAACGGGGCTGGCGACAGAGCCAATGCCGAAGAGCATTCCAAGGATCCCGCCGCCCTGCTGCGATGTGGGAAAGTGGTAGTGAATTGTCAACAGGAGGCTGATCCCGTAGAGAAGGCCGCAGGCGCCGAGGATGAGGTAAGTGGCGGGAGACTCCGAGGGAAGGTATTTTGAAAAAGAACGGCTCATTGCCGCCATGGAAAACGTGAGGCTGGCGCCGCACACGTGGCAGCGATTTGCCGTCGAGCCGACCAGCGTGCCGCATGCTGGGCATAAACGGGGACGGCGCTGCTTTTCCTGCGAGCCGAATGTGGAGGAGAAACGCTCGCGCAGCCTGTCGATTTTCCAGCGCCAACGTGGTGGAAGTGGCAATGGTTTCCTTGCGGTGGCTTAACCGCGTTCCTATAATACCGAAAAATCGAAGAATGACACGCTGGAACGGAGATGAGGTGCATTTGAGCAGTCGGACGCGCGCGGGAACAAAGTTTAATTGGTCAGTGATAAGAGTGATGGCAGGCGCTTCGCTGGCCCTCATTACCGCAGGATGCGCAAGGCGCAGGCCGGCAGCGACTCCGCCCGCTTCCGCCCCCACAGTCGGCGCGCCGCCTTCGGCGCAACCATTTCCATCCAAGCGGACCGGCGCTGTTCCGGGAGAATTTACGGAAGAAGGCATGGCGTCGTGGTATGGCGCACCATTCAACGGGCGCCGCACGTCGGACGGCGAAATCTACAACATGCATGACCTGACCGCCGCGCATCGCACCTTGCCGTTCAACGCGATCGTGCGCGTGACGAATCTGAGCAACGGAAAGGCCGTGGATGTGAGGATCAATGACCGCGGGCCATTTGTGGCCAATCGCATCATTGATCTGTCGTATTCAGCGGCGGAAGCAATCGGTATGGTCGGGCCGGGCACAGCGGAAGTGCGTCTGGATTTGGAGGGCGGGCCGGACCCGAATGTCGGATTCTTTGGCGTGCAGGTGGGAGCGTTCCAGCTTGAGCAAAATGCGCAGCGGCTGCGCGAACTACTGAATGCTCGATACGCGCCAGTGAGCATTGCCGAGTACGCTACGCCCAGGGGCGTTTTCTATCGCGTGCGCGCAGGGCGGGTGCCGAGCGAAGCCGCGGCGCGAGAATTGGCTAGTCAGATTCAACAGCAAGAGCACACGCCCGTTTTCGTGGTGCGCCTTGATAATTAAGATGAGGGACCGGGTTCCGCTAGTGGCGTTGCTGACGGCCGTAACTCTGATAGGCATCACCGGCATTGCGCCCGTTTCGCGCGGCCAAAGCAGCGCGTCTTCCTCGCAGAAAATCATTCTGCCAATGGAACTCATCGCGGGGCAGCCGGCAACTCTGGCGGTTTTGGATTCCAACGGACGTGTCGCCGCCGGAGTGAGACTCGTGCTCTCGAGCGGGGAAGTTGTGACCACCGATGAAAGCGGACGCGCCCATTTTCTGGCGCCGCCGGATGCGGGTGTGATGTTCGCGCGAATCGTGGGCAGCGAAATTCGCGGAGCGGTGGACGCGTTGCCTTGGAATGCAGACGCGCCGGCCGGCTTGCAAATTACGACCGTGTCAAAACTGGCGTCGCTCCAGAATCGCATTGTAATTCGCGGAAGCGGTTTTCAAGGGGACGCGGACCGGAACAGAGTTAGCCTGAACGGAAGAAGAGTATTGGTTTTAGCGTCGTCGCCCAAGGAGTTGATTTTGGCGCCGCTCGCCAATTTTTCTGCGGGGACAGCTGCACTTACCGTTGGCCAAAGGGCCGCTCAAACATCGTCCGAGGTAACCCTCGTGCAGATTGTTTCGTCAAACTCAGGCCATCAGCAGATTCAACGAGGAAAGAAGGTGAAGGTTCTCCTGAGCGTGCGCGGAACGAGCGAGCCTGTGCAATTGGAAGTGCTCAATTTGACTCCGCAGATTGTGCAGTTTCCGCATGGGGATGAAATGCGCGTTCGCACCAGTGGCGGTTCGGACAATTCCGCCACCGTCGAGATGAAAGGGAAGAGCACGGGAGCTTTTTCGTACCGCGTGAGCCTCGAAAATAGTCTGTCGGACGCAAACATGCCCGTTGCGCGCGATTTTCTGGAAGCTGCGCTAAAAATCGCGCCTGCCGATGCAGCGAGTCGCATCGAACACATACTGAAGAATCTTCGAGATGGGAATGCGGACGGCGCAGCGGCGCGCAAGGAGTTGCGGAAAATTTCTGAATCAGCTGGCTCGCGCGATTTCCAGGCTCTGCTGCGCGCCACGCAGCGCGCATTGGACGGAGATTAAGCGCAGACGACGGGCGCGTATCAAAACCGCGAAGTGGAAGCTGCTTCCAGCGCCCGCGCGGGAGCTTCCGGCAGCGTTCCCTGAGCCATCTGCTCGACGTTATTTTGCAACCGATCCAGTTTGCTCCCGGCCTCTTCATGGCATTGCTGCGCATGCCGCAAATGGCCGCCGAGCGTGTCGTAGGTTTTCGCGAAGGAATCGATCTGGGCCTGCAAGCCAGCCAGGCCGGCGAGAAGATGTCTGGCGTTTTCGGCCACTTGCATGCCTTTGAGCCCCACTAGAATCGCGCTTAGGTAGGCGTGAAGCGTATTGGGAGAAACGGCAAAAATTTTCTTGCCCCGGCAGCAATCGTCCAAACGCCCCAGTTTTCCATCCGAGGTCATCAGCAATTCATAATAAATTCCCTCCGAAGGCACGAACATCAGCGCGACGTCCAGAGTGCCTTCGTTTTGCAGAATGTATTTCTCGGCGATCGATTCAGCGTGCTTGCGCACCGCCTGAAAAAATTCTTTGCGCGCTTCTTCGCCAGAATCGATCAGGCGGCGGTAACTTTCCAAAGGAAATTTGGAGTCAATGGCGATCAATTTGTCTCCGGCGCGAATCACCGCGTCAACGATCGCGCCCGTGTCAAAACGATATTGCGTTTCGTAGGCGCTCGCGGGGAGCGCATCGGCGAGCAGGGCCTCCAGCGCCACTTCACCCAGCGAGCCGCGCGTTTTTGCGCCGCCGAGGACGCTTTGCAGCGTTTGCGTGGCGTGCGAAAGGTCGCGGCCAGCCTGTTGAATCTCCCCAAGCTGCTGTCCAACTTTGCCGAGAACTTCCTGCGAGTTCCGCAATTCGCTGGAGACGGCTGCCTGCGCTTGCGACACCAGACTGCCGGAACTGGCCAAGCCGTCTTGCACCGCCGCCCGCACCTGGCCGAGTTGCTGAAGGAAAGTCTGCGTCACCTGGGCTAATTGTGTATTCAGCGTTTGGGACTGCGCCATTAAGGCGGACTGCATATCCTGGCGCAAGACGTTCAAATCCGTTGCTGCGGTGCTTTGGCGGCGCGTTAATAGCCACACACAGGCAATAGCGAGCAGAATTACCGCGACAACAGCAACCGCTGCGATGAATTGCGCCATAATCGGGCCTCCTTGCTAGGCGAACAAATGGTGAAAGTCAGGCTTCACTATAGCGCATTGCCGGGGCAAGCGAAAAGGCAAAATTCAGACTGTTTGACGTTTGAATTCCCTTCGCAGTTTGGAGACAGACATTCTACCAGTGCAATTTCAGCGCGAACTGGAATTGGCGCTGGTCGAGCGCCGCCGTTGGCTGCCCGGCATTGCACGCGCCAGAGCCGGTTGGATCGCACAGCGGATTTACGTCGGCGACGTTGAAGCGGTTGAGCATGTTGAAGCCGTCGGCGATTATCTCCATGCTAAAGCGTTCCGTCAGCGGAAACGTCCGAGCCAGCTGCATATCAATCGAGAAAAAGCCGGGGCGAACAAATGTGTTCCTGCCGAGATCGCCGACGCATCCGAGAAAGCTTCCTTCCGGCCCAATTGAGCTGAGAACGGCGGCTTGGGCCGGCTGCACCGTGGGACACTGGCTCGTCGGAGGAATGAAGGCCACGTTTCGTATGAACGGTGAGGTTACCGCGCCTGGAGGCGGCGTTGATCCCGAATAGCGCACTGCCGACGGCCTGTCTGTTTCCGAGCTGAAGTCCATGTTGAAATCCGTGCCTGTCAGCACAGTGTAGGGGCGTCCGGACGACAGCTCGATAATCGGAGCGAAAGTAAAGTTGGCGAGCAATTTCTGGTACCACTCACTGCCACTGGTGTACGGGCTTTGGAATACGGCGCTAGTCACCCAGCGATGCCGCTGATCGAATGTGGAATTGCTGCGCTCAAGCTGCGGCAGATTATTGTCCTGCGGCTCGAGGAGAGTTTGCAGGTCGGTGGAGTCGTCAATGGCGTGCGACCACGTCCAATTCGAAAAGAATTGGATGTTGTGCGAGAAGCGCTTGGTAATGGAAACGGTCAGACCGTTGTAGAAGGAACTGCCGGATGATTCCTGTTGCACCACGTCGCTCCATGGCACGCAAATTCCCGCCGGGCCGGTTGGATAGCCTGCGCTGGCTGCAAGCGCCTGAAACGGAACGATCGCCGCGCTGCATGGAGCGCCAGGCGCGCCGGCCGTCGCGAAGGACGGATTAGGTCCGGATGGGCGAAAGAAGTTGAAGGCCGCTGCCGTAGCCACAGGCTGTCCATCGAGGGAAGCGAGCGGCGCAGGGCAGTTGTTCAAGATGCCCATAATTCCCGCAGCACCCGGCACTGCCGCAATTCCGCAATTCGCGGAGCCTGCCGAGGTCGGCGTTGCGCTGACGGTGAGTGGGCTCGAAGGCGTTAAGCCGCCGGCCAGCGCGTTTGCGAAATTCGCCATGAGCAGAGTCGGATTCGACGAGTTGATGTTACGCGGACGGTTGATGTGAATACCGCGCGTGTAGCTGTAGCTAACGTCAACTTTCCAGTCGTGAGTGAGTTCGCGCTCCACCGTCAAATTCCCCTGCTCGGCGTACGCATATTCGAAATTTCCCGCCGTTGGCAGCGTGAAGGGGAGAATAGCCACCGGAATTCCTGCGGTCATAAAATTTTGGCTGGTGAAGATCGAATCTTGCTGAAAAGGGTTGAAACGCTGTTGCGGGCTTTCATAGCCGAACGTCGGCACGCCTGTAGTATTAAGGACTCCCTGGAAAATGGAAGCGGCATTCAGGCCCACAACGCCCGGCTGGCCGGTACCAGTGCACGAAGGATTCACCACCATGCAGGCGCTCGGAGTTCCACCCCCGGTAATGAGTTGGGAAGAGAGCGCGCCATCGGCAGTGGTTGAGTCGAAGGCGACGGCGAGCAGCGGTTGATCGTAAAACAGTCCAAAGCTGGCGCGAATCGCTGTTCTGCCGCCGCCGGTCGGGTCCCACGCAATTCCCAGACGCGGAGCGAAATTCTTGCCGGAAACCGGCACGCCTTCGACGACGTGCAGTACGGGCTCAGCCGTGGCATTCAGAGGAGTGCCCGCCGCGAACGTGGGAGTCCATTGAATGTCGTAGCGCAATCCGTAGTTAAGCGTCAGGCGCGGCGAAATTTTCCAACTGTCCTGCGCGAATAGACCCAAAGAAGGAACGTTGAATGGCCGGTTCGAATTGCCGATGCCCTGAATAAAATCCCCGGGCAGGCCCAGGCCGTAAGCCTGCAGCGCGGTCAAGCTCGGAACGGAAGCACCGCCGACGCTGGATGGCAGGCCGAGTTCTGAAGGGCTCAACGAACCAAAATCAAAAATGCCCCCGAAATTTAGTTCGAAGATTTCCGCCTGCGAGCCGCCAAGCTGAATGTAATTCGTATCTTCGCCAAACTTGAATGTGTGATTGCCTTTAATCCAGGTCAGGTCGTCGGTGAACTGGTGGCGTTTTTCGATGCGATCTACGGTGGAAAAAGGCTCGCGGCCAAAGAAAGCGAAGCCAGTGATATTTACCGCGACGTTCCCGCCTCCGGGCAATTGCGAAAAACCATAGTGCAATCCGCGTCGCGCGAACTGATAGCGGAATTCATTGAAAAGATTGCTGCGCAAGCTGGTGCTCTGCTGAGCGACGATGGCCAAGTCGCGCGTTTGTTGCAGCGAAGTGCGCGAGCCGGCGTTTTCGCCGAAGTTCTGGTTCTGCGCATTCACCTGAATGCCGGTGACCAGCGACGGCGAGACGCTGGCGCGCACGAACGTGCTGTTCTGCGGATTCCAGATGTGGTCCAGGCGTAACGACCACAGGCTGGTGCCTTCCTTGATCGGATAATTGCCAATTTCCGCGGTCAGCGGCGTAAACGATGCCGGAAGCGCGGGCGAAAACGCGTTTCCGCTGTTGTCCAGCACAGGAAGCGGGAAACAGGGGAACGGCGGGCCTGCCGAACACGGAGCCACGCTCTGGGACTGGTCGATCGCGCCGTAATCGAAACCATTCACCGCCACGCTCGATGCCGACCCTGCCAGAACGCCGTACTGCCCCGCAAAATTCTGTAGCGCTGGCACCCCACTGGCCAGCAGCGTCTGCACGAAGCTGGTTTGAGGCGCGGTCATCGACAAAGGAGCAGGAAAAAATGGATAACTCTCGGAACACAGGCCGAACAGTGTGGGAGAACTGCCTGCGGGGCACCCTCCGCCAGTTGCACCAATATCGGCAAAACCCGTTTCCTGTCGGCGCGTCGTTTCGTAGCTGAAGAAGTAGAACGTCTTGTCCTTCTGAATGGGTCCGCCTAGCGTCATGCCCGCTTGCACGCGAGTGAATGATTGCTTGACTCCTTGGACCGCGCCGGTCAGCGGATCCACTTGCACAGAAAACGGGTTGCGCGCCTGCAACGCGCTTTGGCGCAGATAACCGAACGCATCGCCATGCGTCTCGTTCGATCCAGATTTGGTAACGATATTAATCACCGCGCCGGTCGCCCGCCCGAACTCTGGCATGTAATTGCTCGTCAGGATTTGGAATTCCTGTACTGCTTCTTGCGAAACGGTAGCGCGCACGCCGTTGACGGACGCATCCACCGCGTCCGCGCCGTCGACCGACACTTCATTCGATCGTGCGCTCTGCCCGCCGAAATTCAAGCCGCTCGTCGGAGCCGCACCAATCGAGGGCGCGCTGTCGCGATTTGCTTGCGAATCGAGAAGCGCGAATTGGATGTACTGGCGACCATTGATCGGCAAATTCTGAATTTGCGTTTGCGTGATGGTTTGCGACACATCGCTGCGCTCGGTCTGAACAAGAGCCGCCTGGCCAGAAACCGTGACGGTCTGCTGCCCGCTTTGCAGTGTCAGTTGCGGATTGAAGATTGCAGGAGCGCCCAGCGCGAGCGTGATTGCGGGATTGACCAGCTTCGCAAAGCCCTTGGCCTCCACGGAAAACGAATAGGTTCCCGGAGGCAGGCCGACGATCTCGTAGCGCCCCGATGAGTCACTGGCGCCGGTTCTCGTTGCACCCGTGGCCGTATTTTGCACCGTGATTTGCGCGCCTGGCACAATCAAGCCTTGCGGGTCAGTGACCGTGCCGGAGATTTGTACGGTGTTGATTTGTGCCAGAGCCAAAGCCGCGAAAAATGCCGCGCATTGAAACGCAATCGCAATACGAAGCAGTCGTCTGAGCAGTCGCATCGCCTTTATCCTCCGGGCAGGTTTTTTTTGGAATCAGTCAGCCGCCGCGCACCCCACGCGTGCTCTCAGCCCCAATTTTGGCTGCGACGGATTCCGCAAAAGGTCAATGCTGGCCTTGTACTCCAAGCCTTTCGTTAGCGCAACATAAAAATTGGAGAGCGATTATCGGAAGGACATCACGAAAGAGGATGCTTAATTTGACGCGCTGTTACCGGCGATGTTGACGAGCGATTGGGACTCCTGCGAATCAGCTGGCGAATCGGTTTGCTTGCCGCGCCAATTATCGAGCACCGCTACCTGGTGAACGCACGATACGGTACAACGCGGCGCGCAGGATTTCTTGGTGTAATACTCCCGGTGCCGGCGTTCACGCGAATACTCAGCCAGAGGAATTCCGGGATAGCCTCGCTGCTGAGAGCAATAGTGGACCAGGCCGTTCTCGCAGATATACAGGTAACGTGAACCCGCGCGGCAGCGCCAGTTATTTTCCCGCCCCGCGGCGATGTTGTGCTGAAAAGCATTGATTCGCGAGAAGGAGCGTTTACCCAGCCTCATGATTTCTTCAAACACCTCGCGTTCGTGCTCATCGAGAGGCCGCAGCTGACCACTGCCATCGTGAATGATACCCACCGTAGAGGAAAAGCCAAGTTCGATAGCGCGGCGCGCCACCACGAGCGCATCGTCGGGGTTTTTAATGCCGCTGCCCAGCACAGAGTTAATGTTGATGTGAAAATCGGCATGTTCCGCCAGAAGCTTTAATTTCTGATCGAGCACCTTCAGGCTTTTCTTGGACACATCGTCAGGCTGCACGTTATCAATACTGATTTGCAGGAACTCCAGGCCAGCGCGATTGAAACGCGCGACGCGCTCCGCCGTCATCAGATAGCCATTGGTGATGATTCCAGCGATCATGCCATTGTGCCGGATGCGGCGAATGATTTCGTCCAGCTCCGGGTGCAGCAGCGGTTCGCCTCCGCTGATGGTGACCACCGAAGTGCCAAATGAGGCGAGGCGATCGATGCGCCGCAGCATCTCCTCGAGCGGCACTGGCTTCGAGTAATCGTCGAACTCGTTGCAATAGGTGCAAGATAGATTGCACCGCCGCATCGGAATGATATGCGCGAGCAGCGGATGTTTGGTTGACGCTAGCGCCTTAGCAATCATCCGCCAGCTGCGCAGAGCGCGATGCGCCCTCAGCAAACGGCGCCGTATTTTCGTCTGAGCATTCACAATAATCGAACAGGATTTGCCTCAGTAATTGCCCGCCAAGCTAGCCGCGAGTCAACTACTCATGCTAACAGTCAAAAGCCGCGCGCTCAAGTTCACCTGACTGGGATTCTTTTGCTATACGCATAACCCTGCTGCAAACGCGCAGGTTCCCTTGGGTATGCTAACCTATGAGCCATTGCGCGACGGAATCGTGCATGGGGCTGTAGCTCAGACGGATAGAGCAGCAGTTTCCTAAACTGCGTGTCGGGAGTTCGACTCTCCCCAGCCCCACCATAAAACCTTCGCCTCGGAAGAAGAGGCTGATCGTGCCATGGAAGCCGATAAAAGGACAACTGGCCTGCCTGTCAAATTCCCATTTTGCCGCCGCTCAATCCTTCCGGTATATTGTTTAAGCAGCCTGTATGCCAAGAATTTTTCCAACTGTCCTTGCGGCCGGTGAGTCGAAGGTTCGCGATTTGCCAGCGCCGGAAAGAGCGCAACAACACGCATGAACCCACAAGAGGTCGCCAAACATCTCGAGCGCGCGCGCAAGCACCTGGAGAAAAACAAACTCCAAGAAGCGCTCGCGGAATACCAGGCGGTGCTGGAGGAATCTCCGAATCACTCCGAAGCCGTGCAGATGGTTTCCGATATTTACGTCCGGCTTGGAAATCCGGTGCAAGCTGCCCATTTCTTCGGGTTGCAATTTGACCGGCTGGCCGAATCTGGGGATGGCGCGCGCGCTTCGGCGATTTTCACGCGCTATTTAAAAACCTATCCACAACCGCCAAGCAGGCTTGCGCGTTATGCGTTTTTGTTGCAGAAGCAAAACAAGACCGCTGAGGCAATCGAATACTACTCTTCGGCGGCGCAGCAGTTTCGCGCTCAGAAAGATGCGAAAGGCCAGTATGAATGCTTGCAGCGCGTCGCGCACCTCGATCCGGAGAATCCGGCGCGTCAGGTAGAACTGGCGCAACTTGCGGAGACGCTGGGAAATGCAGAACCTGCGGCGCGTGACTATCTTCGAGCCGCGCAATTGACGCAGGCCGGCGGGAACTCCGCTGGCGCATTGGAATATTTTGCCCACGCTCATCGCCTGGCGCCAAAGGATCGCAGCATCGCCTTGCTCTTTGCGGATGCCCGTCTGCACAACGGCGACGCCGCTGGCGCCGTTAAATTGCTCCAGCCATTCGCGCCGCCTGACCCTTCCGATGCAGCTTTTCAGGCCGTTTATGGGCAAGCATTGTTGCAGACTGGGCGATTGGACCTGGCTCGCGAGATGTTGTTCGCCATGTGCCGCCAAAAGCCCGAAGGGTTCGATAAGCTGTTTGAACTTGTCTCCAAGTATCTTGCGTCAGGCGACGATGAGGGTGCAGTTTCCGTCCTGGAGAAGACCAGGGAATGGATGTTTGCCGCCCGCCTGGAGACGGCGTTCGCTTCGCAAGTGGATGAACTTGTCGAAACGCACCCGAAGTCCCTTCCTCTGATTGAATTCTGGGCGCGCCTTTACGATCATTTGAATCGTGAAGTGAAATATTTCGATGCGCTGGTTCGGCTATTCGATTTGGACGTAGAGCAGAACAAGATCACGGAAGCGTGCGACGCGCTGGATCGGCTGGTCGAAATCGATCCCTACGATTACCGCATTCACGAACGAATCGCGAAGCTGGAGGGCAAGGCCAGTCCGGCGTTTTTGCGCGGTGTCACCTCGCGCGCTGCGAAGGCCGGCGGAGGCGCGACGGATTCGAGCCTTGGCTCCAGCGGATTGGGAGACGCAGCGCGAGCGCCAGCCACAGAGGAAGAGAAATCGCAGCGCGCGCTCGATGATTTGATCGTTCAAGCGGAAATTTTCTTGCAATATTCGCTGCAGAGTAAGGCCATCGAGCGCCTCGAGAGCATCGCGCAGATGTTCCCGGGACAAGAGGAAAAAAATGAGCGGCTGCGCTTACTTTACGAGCGCGCCAATTGGTGGCCGAAAGGCAGTTCACAAGGACGCCAAACGGCGCCCGCGGCGCTTCCGGCACCGGCACCCGTCGCGAGCGCGTCAGCGGCGGAAACGCATCGCGATCTCGGGCAAATCGCTGAAATCACCCGGCTAATGTATCGTGAAGTGACCCCCCGAGAGGTTTTGAACTCTGCTGTTCGCGAGATTGGAAAATATCTTTCCGCGCGGCGCTGTGTCGCCCTCATCGGTGCACCCGGTGAGAAACCTCAATTGACCGCCGAATATGCGGCCTCGGCTGTGAAGCCCGCGAATCCGGCCGCACTCGCGAAAGTAACGGCGGCCCTCGCAAAGTGTTCACCCGATGCGCTGGGCGGCCTTTCCGCTCAAGTGTCGCAAATGGCGGATTTGAAGGCGCTCGATGTACAAACTGTCTTGGGTGTTCCTTTAACCGACAAGGACACGCAGAAGATGGCCGGAATTCTCTTTATTGGAGATAGCGCTTCGCGAACGTGGAAGCCCAATGAGAGCTACTTTCTCCAGGCCATCGGCGACCAAATCATGATTTCCGTCAATCACACGCGGCTGCGCTCCCTGGTGCGCACCCTCGCGGTTGCTGACGAAAAAACCGGATTGCTTGGCCGTGGCGCTTACCTTGATTGCCTGCTCGCTGAAGCCAAGCGTTCCCGCGCTCAGGGGAACCCGCTGGCGCTGGTGATTCTAGAGCTGGACCGCGGCTCCGAGATTTTGCGCGAAGAGGGTGATACGGCGCTGGAGTCTTACATCAACCAGATTGCGCGCGCTGTTCAGCCTTCTATCCGCCAGGGCGATCTTGGAGTGAAGTACACGGCATGGTCGCTGGCTTTTGTGCTTCCGGATACATCCCGTGAAAATGCGGAAGTGCTGGCGGAGAAGTTGCGGCAACTCGCTTCGCAGGTCCAGCCGGATTGGGCGAAAAAGCCCCTTACGCTCGGTGCCGTCGTCGCAGATGCTTCCGCGCAATTTGCCGATGAAAATGAAGATCGCGTCACAGAATGGATCAATCGCGCTGAATCCGGACTCGAAGAAATTCGGCGGCATGGCGGCAATCGAATCATTTCCCTTGCCGCGCCGCAACCTGTTTCCTAATTTCAGTAAGGAGGAATGATGTTTCCCACGGACGTAGTCATTCTCGCCGGCGCGCGCACTCCAATGGCGCGTTACAACGGCGAATTCGCAAATATTTCCGCCATTGATCTGGGCGCCCTGGCTTCCAAGGAGGCCATTAAGCGCTCTGCGGTAGATGCAGCCGAAATCGAGCATGTGATTTTCGGAAACGTTCAGCAGAGCAGTTCGGATGCCCACTACGGCGCGCGCCACGTCGGCCTGAAAGCAGGCTTGCCGGTCGAGACTCCCGCGGTGACCGTGAATCGGCTCTGCGGTTCTGGAATGGAAGCGATCAGCCAGGCTGCGCAACGAATCCTGCTCGGCGAAGCTAAGATTATTCTGGCCGGCGGCATGGAGAATATGACCCAAGTGCCGCACGTAATTCGCGGCGCGCGCAGCGGTTTCCGCCTCGGAGAAGGAAAACTGGAGGATGCGCTGATGGCCGGCCTTCTCGATCCGATGAGCGGATGCACTATGTCTGACACCGCTGAAAATCTTGCTGTGGAATACAAAATCACGCGCAAGGAATCCGACGAATACGCGCTGCGCAGCCAGCAGGCCGCGCAAGCCGCTTACAAAGCATGCCGCATGAGCGAAGAAATCGTGCCGGTGGAAGTTGGCAAAGGGAAAAAGGCGCATCTCTTCTCGCAGGACGATCATCGCCGCCCGGAAACTACAATGGAAAGCCTCTCCGCTCTTCCCGCAGCGTTTCGCAAAGACGGAGTGGTCACTGCCGGCAATGCCAGCGGCATCGTGGATGGCGGCGCTGCCGTGGTGATGACCAACGAAAAAACTGCGAGAGAACGTGGCGCGAAGCCCCTCGGCCGCATCGTTTCCTGGGCGACTACCGGAGTCGAGCCGCGCGTGATGGGCATTGGCCCGGTTCCTTCCAGTAAAAAAGCTCTGCAACTCGCCGGGCTGAAACTCGAGCAGATAGATTTGATCGAAGTGAACGAAGCTTTTTCGCCGCAATATCTCGCCGTGGAAAAGGCTCTCGGGCTGAATCGCGACAAAACGAACGTCAATGGTGGAGCTATTGCCTTAGGGCATCCGCTTGGCGCCACGGGCACGCGGCTGATTCTGACCTTGCTGCTGGAATTGCGCCGCCGCAATCAGCGTTATGGCCTGGCTACGGCATGCATTGGCGGAGGGCAGGGAATCGCGATGATCGTGGAGTCAATGTCGTAACACGTCGTGCATGCAATTCAAAATCTTGAGGAGAACGGAATGGCCATAGAAAAAGTTGGCGTGGTGGGTTGCGGGTTAATGGGCTCGGGAATCGCGCAAATTGCGGCGCAGGCGGGCTGCACGGTGGTGGTGCGCGAAGTCAGCGAAGAGCGCCTGAACAAAGGCCTGCAATCCATCGAGAAAAGCCTCAATAAATTCGTCGAGAAGGGAACTTTATCGCCTGGCGACCGTGACGCAACGCGCGCGCGCCTTCATGGAACGACCAAACTGGAAGATTTGAAAGATTCTGACTTAATTATCGAGGCGATTATTGAGCAATTGCCGGAGAAGCGCGAACTGTATACATCGCTCGACAAAATCTGCGGCAAGCAGACAATTTTCGCGAGCAACACGTCTTCTCTGTCGATCACCGAGATGGCCTTTCTTACCAAGCGCCCGGAACGTTTCATCGGCCTGCACTTTTTTAATCCTGTTCCGCTGATGAAGCTGGTTGAAGTGATCCGCACCATTGCCACGGACCCCAAGGTCTACGACGAGGCCGTCGGGTTCGCGAGCCGCGTTGGCAAGGTGCCCGTGCGAACTTCCGACCACACCGGCTTCATTGTAAATCGTCTGCTTGTGCCGTATCTTCTCGATGCAGTGCGCGTGCTTGAGGGCGGTGTCGCCTCCATCGAAGATATAGACAATTCGATGAAACTCGGCTGCGGCTATCCGATGGGCCCGCTTACGCTTCTGGATTTTGTCGGTCTGGACACCACCTATTACATCGCGAATATCATGTTTGATGAATTCAAGGAGCAACGTTTCGCGCCGCCGCCGCTGCTCAAGCGCATGGTTCTCGCCGGCTGGAACGGCCGCAAGGCGGGACGCGGCTTCTACGATTATTCCGACGCAGCCAAGCCGCGCGCGATGCAACTTGGATGAGCATGAAAAGACGATTCTGCCTAATGGAGCCCAGCTATGGCCTATGAAAATCTCTTGCTCGACATTCGAAGCCAGATCGCCTACATCACTTTTAACCGCCCCAAGGTGCTGAACGCTCTGAATCGCCAGACCGTCGAGGAATTCGGCGACGCGCTTAATCGCGCGCGCGAAGATGCCGCCGTGCGCGTGCTGATTCTTACAGGCTCTGGCGAAAAATCTTTTGTCGCGGGCGCGGACATCAACGAACTCGCGCAGCGCACGCCGATCGATGGCAAAGACTTCTCATTATTTGGGCAGGAGATTTTTCATCGCTTGGAAACAATGGGAAAACCTTCCATCGCCGCGATCAACGGCTTCGCGCTTGGCGGCGGTTGTGAACTGGCTCTTTCGTGCACCATGCGCATCGCCAGCAAAAATGCGCGCATCGGCCAGCCCGAGGTAAAACTCGGCATTATTCCCGGCTACGGCGGCTCGCAGCGCCTCGCGCGCCTTTGCGGCAAAGGAATTGCCCATGAACTCATTCTCACCGGCGAAATGATCTCCGCCGATGAAGCGCTGCGCATTGGCCTGGTCAATCATGTGGTCGAGCCTGCGGAACTGATTCCCACTGCGGAAGCCATTGCGAAAAAAATCATCGCCAACGCGCCTCTGGCCGTGAAGTTTTCCATGGACGCCGTTGAGCAGGGCGTCGAAATGTCTCAGGAAGAGGGCCTCTTCCTCGAAGCCACGCTTTTTGGGCTTTGCTGCGCTACCGACGACATGCGCGAGGGCACGCGTGCCTTCATTGAGAAGCGCCCC
Organism: Candidatus Acidiferrales bacterium; assembly: GCA_035933545.1. Taxonomy (GTDB): domain Bacteria; phylum Acidobacteriota; class Terriglobia; order Acidiferrales; family UBA7541; genus DAHUXN01. The sequence goes on from DASYYQ010000072.1 coordinate 77,774, forward strand.
GCTCAGTTCAAAGGCAAATAGCGCATGCCCTCCAAAACGCCGGAAAAGTCCCAGACGAAGGCGAAACGTGGAGCGCTTTCCGCCGCGGGCTTGCGTTTCGGAATTGTCGTCAGCAGCTTCAATCAATTCATCACCGACCGGTTGCTCGCAGGCGCTCTCGACGCGCTCGAACGCGCGGGCGCTTCCGACACGCAAATCGAAATCATTCGCGTGCCAGGCTCACTCGAAATTCCCATCACCGCGAAAAAGTTGGCGCAAGCTGGCCGCTGTGAAGTCATCATTTGTATCGGCTGCGTTTTGCGCGGCGAAACATCGCACTTCGACCACGTGTGCGCGGAAACGGCTCGCGGCGTTCAACTGGCGCAGCTCGATACAGGCGTGCCTATGATTTTTTGCGTGCTTACGTGCGACACGCTCCAGCAGGCCATCGACCGCGCCGGCCTGAAAAGTGGCAACAAGGGATTTGACGCGGGCCTTGCAGCCATTGAAATGGCGCATCTTTCGCGTCAGCTTTCAAGCGCATCCCGGCGCAAGCCAGCTTCCCAGACAAGATTGCGCGTCCGCTCGAAGCGTCGCTGAAATATGACCCTTCGCCGCAAATCTCGCGAGTGTGCCCTGCAAATGATCTTTCAGTGGGAGATGAACCATCAATCCGCTGCGCACATCGAGCGTTCGTTTTGGAAGTCCGCGCGTGCGGCGGAATCGACGCGCCGGTTTGCCAACGAGCTTTTCGAAGGCGCCATCGCGCAGGCCGATTCGAATGACAAATTTCTCGTCAAGCTCTCCAGAAACTGGCGGCTCGAGCGCATGCCCGAAATCGACCGCGGCATTCTTCGGTTGGCGATTTACGAATTGCGCTCAGGGACCGCGCCCGTAAAAGTCGTTATCAACGAGGCGCTTGAGCTGGCAAAAAAGTTTTCCACCGCTGAATCCGCTCCCTTTCTCAATGGCATTCTCGATGCGGCAGCAAAATCAATCGCCCCAGAATAGAGAAAATGAATCAGTCAAAATCCAAACTTACCCGCTAGCAGAATAGCGCTCGGCTTGCGCGTTGGCCGTAGTCCTAACACCCTTACCATCAGTGGTTTGCAGGCTTGTCTGCAGCTCGGGTACGCCTCGCCCTCAAGTTGCTCTGCAACTTTGTCGATTCTACAGTGTTCAATATCCGAGAGCGGAATCGAGAGCATTTCAAGGAGAGACGGACATGAACATCGCGAAGACGATTCGGCGCAGCGCCTTAGGATTCGCAGCCATAGGTTTGCTTTCGGTCGGTGCGTGGGCGCAGGCGCCTGCAACGGCTTCATCGTCGGCCGCCCCGACAGCGCAGCAGCGCGATATTCGCAACGACCGCAGCAACATTCGACAGGACCGCCGTGACATTCGCAGCGACAAGCGGGACCGCCGGGCAGACCAGCGCGATATCAATCACGATCGGCGCCAGTTGGCCAGATCCAACGCGAGGAATGGCGTGAACAGCAGACGTTCGCAGGCTCTGCGGCACGACATTCGCAGCGACCGGCGGGACCGCCGAGCGGACACGCGGGATATTCATCATGACCGCCGCAATGTCCGCCAGAATCGGCGCGACGTCCGTCATGACGTTCGCCAGAGCCGGCACGGACGCTAATCGAGCGCACTTTTCTGTCAGCACAACTCGATCGTGAAGGGAACGGAAGAGCAGGCTCTTCGCGCGGGCCTGCTTTTTTGTTTGGGCCTAGATTTCGATGTGGCCTTCGAGGATGCGTACAGCAGAGCCGCTCACGTAAGGGGCAAGTTTGCCTTTTTTGCTTACTACCTGTACACGAATTTCGCTCGGGCGTCCCATTTCGACGCCCTGCGTAATGGATAATTCTTCGCCCGGCCTCAATTCCCCGTGCTTGACCAGGTAAGCGCCCAGCGAGCCTCCTGCGGAGCCGGTCGCCGGATCCTCTACGATCTCCCAGGGAAGCATTCCGCGCGCGAACGCCTTTCCGCGGCCGCCCAGCGCAAAGCAATACGCCATGGTGCTGTTGCCATTCAGCAAGTGAAAAAGTTCGCGTAAATTGGACCGAATTTTTTGCAGCACTGCTCTGCCGCGCAACGGAACCATCAAATTGAAAATTCCTGTTGAGACAGATTCAATCGGCAAATTGGAATCGATGTCGCTGGATTTCAATCCCAGCGCCTCGGCGAGTTTGTCGCGCGAAATTTTCACGGATTTGAACCTGGCGTCCTTTTGGGTCATAGTCACGCGCGCTGGCCGCCCTTCGTGAAAGGTGATCTCCACCGGCAGTATTCCTGCGCCGGTTTGTTGTTGGATCTGCACGGGTCCTTCCGAGGCGGGTACCACGCCAAGTTCGGCAAGCAGGAACCACGTGCCGATTACCGGATGGCCCGCCAGCGGCAGCTCCCGCGTGGTGGTAAAAATCCGCAGGCGCGCCAGCGCTCGATTGTTCGTTGGCCGTTGAACAAATACCGTCTCGGCAAGATTCATTTCCCGCGCCACGGTTTGCATTTGCCGGGACGACAAACCATCGCCATCCGTGATCACCGCCAGCGGATTTCCGGCGTAGGCCTTGGTAGTAAAAACGTCGAGTTGATATAGCCGCCGTTTCATTTTTTTCAGCCGCCTTGCCTCTCCAAAAATCCTTCCCGCATCGTGTGCGAATCAGGCGATCACCTCTGCGCCTGTTCAATGAACTTGATAGTATGCGGCAAGCGCCCATGAGTCTCAAATGCGTTTTCGTCAAACTAGCGTGACGGCGGGAATTGCCTGTGCGGCAAATCGCCAGTGACAGAAAAAATGAGAAACGATATGCTCGGGCGTGTCCCTGAGTGAGGCGAGCTTCCTCTTTTTTGCCGCGCTAGTGGCCGGCGCCATCAATGCCGTCGCGGGCGGAGGCAGCTTCATTTCCTTTCCAGCGCTGCTCTTTACCCGCATAGCCCCAATCTCCGCAAACGCAACGAACACGGCCGCGATGTGGCCGGGCACGATGGCCAGCGTGGTCGCTTACTGGCGCGAAATGAGCCAGCCACGCGTGCGTAAGCTGCTGCCACCGCTGCTCATCACCGGATTCATCGGAGGCGTGATTGGCGCAAGCATCCTGCTGAAAACTCCTCAAGCGACGTTCATGAAAATGGTCCCGTGGCTGCTGCTGGGCGCAACGCTGCTGTTTGTGACCAGCGGCAAAATCACTGCGTGGGTGCGCGCGCATGGCGAGCACGCTGGACGCCGGCGCATGATTTTTGTCGCGGGGCTCGCAGCAGAACTGTTCATTGCCGTGTACATCGGATACTTCGGCGCGGGAGCGGGAATTTTGGTGCTGGCGGTGCTGGCGCTCCTGGAAGCCGGCAACATCCACGCGATGAATGGCCTCAAATCGTTGCTGGTGAGCGCCGTCAACGTGGTCGCGCTAGCGCTCTTCATCCGCGCGCGCGTAATTGTGTGGCCAGAGGCGCTCGTGATGCTTGTGGGCGCGGCCATCGGCGGATACGCGGGCGCGCACTATGCTCAGAAGGTGCATCCCGCGCTGATTCGCAAGCTGGTGATTGCCATCGGATTTGGCATGGCCGCCTATTTTTTCGTGAAGCAGTACGCTTGACAATCCGCTTTTTCGTGAAGCAGTACGCTTGACAATCCGCCGGGAAACTGCGCTTCGAATTCCGTAATGCCCCGCGCGTAAGATAATCTTCAGCTCAGGAGTCTGTGCGAGAACGCCGGTTTTTCGTAAGGGCGCGGTTTCAACCGTCCCATAAACGTTGCATTTTCATTGCGGCTTTAGCCGCTGAGGGATGGATTCGCCATTGCCGCGCAGGCCCTTAAGGCAAGCTGCAAGATCAAGTTATTACCTATTGACATTCGATAGGAGCGCGCGTTAATGTGACGCCGAGATGCAGAGCATCTATAGGAGTGAAGGTGGAAAAAGGTCAAACCGAATTGCTGCAAGGCACGCTGGACATGCTGATCCTGAAATCGCTCGCCCTCAGCGAAATGCACGGCCTCGGAATTTCCCGGCGCATCGAGCAAATCACCAAAGGGACTTTTCAGGTGAAGCCCGGCTCGCTCTTCCCGGCGCTGCACCGCATGGAGGAACAGGGCTGGCTGAAGGCCGCATGGGGCGAGTCGGAAAACAATCGTCGCGCCAGGTATTATCAGCTCACCAAAGCCGGCCGCAAACATTTGGGAACGGAGACCGAACGCTGGGGCCGCATTTCGCTGGCCATCGAACGGGCCCTCGAGGCGTAAAAAGCGGCGACGAGTGACCAGCAGTAAGTAACTGGCAAAAGCAAAGGCGAAACTCGATGTGGCTGAAAAACGCAATGCAAAACTGGCGAGGCAAACAGCAAGCGGATGCCGAACTCGACGAAGAAGTGCACGGTTACGTCGACATGCTCGCCGACGAGAAAATGCGCAACAGCGAAGGCATGCCCGCTCACCTAGCGCGGCGGGAGGCCCACATGGAAATGGGCGGCGTCGAGCAAGTGAAAGAACGCACCCGCGAAGTTCGCGCCGGCCATTTTCTCGAAACGCTCTGGCAGGACATACGCTATGGCGCCCGCATGCTGCGCAAATCCCCCACCTTCACCGCCGTCGCTGTTTTCACTCTCGCCCTCGGCATCGGCGCCAATACCGCCATTTTCAGCGTCGTCGACGCAGTGATGCTTCGACCGCTTCCTTATCCCAATCCCTCGCAGCTCGCCGACATATCCGTAGCTAGACCACAGCAAGGAATCTCGTTTGCCGGCGCCTCATATCTGGATCTGCAAGCTTGGCGTGAACAGACTCGCGCCTTCAGTCAGTTGGCGGGATTAGCGTTCCATAAGCTCACACTCACTGGCGGCGGAGATCCCACGGTCGTCAACACTGTCGTGGTCACATCCGATTTTTCTTCTCTTCTCGAGGTGAAGCCTCTGCTGGGCAGCACGCTGCTTCCCGGCGACTTCAAGCGCGGCGCTGCTCCCACCGTCGTCCTCAGCGAAAACCTGTGGCGTAGCCGGTTCGGCGCCGACCCCAAGCTGGTCGGTCGTTCCATCACTCTCGACCATCGTTCTTTCACTGTCGCCGGCATCATGCCGTCCGCCTTTCGTTCTCCTTTCATCGACGCCAGCGACCCAATCTGGATTCCCTTTGCTCAAGATCCGGTCTTCAGCACCTTCATGAGCCTCCGCAATGCGCGGGGCATCCCCGTTTTGGGGCGGCTGAAGCCCGGAGTTTCGCTCGAACAAGCTCAGACGGAAATGGACTCCATCGGCGCCAATCTGACGAAGCAATTTCCTGCCTCGGATGCCGGCTTCTCCATTCATGTTGAGCCGCTCCAGCAAGCGATCGTTGGAAACGCGAAGACTGCGCTGCTGGTTCTGCTCGGTGCCGTTGGCTTGGTGCTTTTGATCGCGTGCGCGAACATTGCGAATCTCTTGCTGGCCCGCGCCACCGCTCGCACCAGAGAAATGGGCATCCGCATCGTGCTAGGAGCTGGCAGGGCCCGCGTGATTCGTCAATTGCTCACCGAAAGCGCGCTGCTCGGTCTGATCGGAGGCCTGGCCGGCATTTTACTGGCGTATTGGGGAGTCGCCGCGCTCGTTTCGCTTCTCCCGGCTAGCCTGCCACAACTCCACGTCATCGCTGTCGATGGCCGCGTGCTCGCCTTTGCTCTTGTGCTTTCTATTGCCGCCAGCCTTGCTTTTGGCTTGGCTCCCGCTCTTCTTGCCGCCGGTGCCAACTTGCAATCCAACCTAAAGGAAGGCGCAGGATACGCGGGCGAGGGCGGTGCCCGGCGGCGCGCCCGCAATTTTCTGGCAGTGGCGGAGATCTCCCTAGCGATGGTCCTCGTGGTTGCCGGCGGTTTACTGCTCCGCAGCTTCATCGCGCTCACCTCCGTGAATCCGGGCTTTGACACTCGCGACGTCTGGAAAGCTGAGATTTCCTTGCCGCAATACGAATACTCGACGCCGCAACAATGGACCGTGTTTTCGAATCAATTGCTCCAGCGAATCCAAGCGCAGCCGGGCTTGCAGGATTGCGCTCTAGCGGCGCCTCTTCCGATGGACGCACAGGGCTCCGCCACTCTGCCCTTCACCATTGCGGGAAATCCGCCTTTGCCTCGGGGAACAGTTCAGGACGCCGACTTCGTTTCCGTCAGCCCGAACTATTTCCACGTGATGGCAATTCGGCTGTTGCGCGGCCGCCTGTTTAGCGCGCAGGATTCGATGTCCGCTCCGCGCGTGACCATCATCAGCCAGACAATGGCGCGCCGCTACTTTCCCAACGAAGATCCACTCGGGCGTCATCTCGTGCTCGGTTTTCCCTTCAATGGAGGGATTGTTTCACGGGAAATTGTCGGCATCGTCGGCGACATTCGCGACGCAACGCTCAATCAGAAGCCGCAGCCCATGATGTACGTCCCGTTCGCGCAGGCTCCGTTTTACGGAGGCGAGCTGGTTGTAAAGACCGCCCTGAACCCGGCCAGCATTGCTGCTTCCATTCGGCAGCAGGTGCGCGATATTGATCCCAATTTGCCGGTCACTGATTTCGCGTCGCTCTCCTACGCCGTCCAATTGACCACCGCCCAGCCGCGGTTCCGCACGTTGCTGCTTGGACTGTTCGGTCTGATCGCGCTGGTTCTGGCAGCGGCGGGAATTTTCGGAGTCATCTCTTATTCGACGGCCCGTCGAACGCACGAGATTGGCATCCGCATGGCGCTCGGAGCGCAACCTTGGATAATTTTGCGCATGGTTTTGTACCAGGGTGCCAGGCTCGCAGCGGCGGGCCTTGCTGTCGGATTCGTCGCGGCGCTGATTCTCACGCGGTTCTTGCGGACCATGCTGTTCGAGATTAAGCCGGCGGACGCGCTCACCTTCGCGGCGGTTGCCATTCTGCTCGCGCTTGTGGTCCTTGCTGCTTGCTACATTCCCGCGCGCCGCGCCATGAAAGTCGATCCCATGGTCGCTCTCAGGTATCAGTGAAACGCTGCGGAGCGAGAACTGAGACGGTGCTATTCTTCCCCAATATCTTCGCGCCACAGCGCGGGATTGGCGTGAATGAAGTCACTCAGCATTTGAATGCACTCCGGATTGGCCAGGTCAATCACTTCCACGCCGTTTTCACGTAGCCAATCAATGCCGCCGCGAAAATTCTGCGACTCGCCGGCAATCACCGTGCCAATGCGAAACTGCCGTATCAATCCGCTGCAATACCAGCACGGAGCCAGCGTGGTCGCCATAATTTTGTCGCGATAGCTGCGCTGCCGGCCCGCTTTGCGAAATGCGTCTGTCTCCGCGTGCATCGACGGGTCATCTTCCTGCACGCGCAGATTGTGGCCGCGTCCCAACAGTTTGCCATCGCCGCTAAAAAGCGCTGCGCCAATGGGTAAACCGCCTTCCTCAAGGCCGATGCGCGCCTCTGCGATGGCCGTTTCCAGCAGCCGCAAATAATTTTGCGTATCCACAATTTTCCCGCATCAGTTTAGCTGATACCCATCGCTCGTGAAAGCAGTCCAAAGTGGACTCAGGCGGCATATTCGACGAGTCCGAATCACCGGTGCGAAGCGCAGGAATCTGGGTTAGAATGCCGCGCGATGGCTGCCGCAGCCGCGAAACCAGTGCTGGCAATTTATCCGGGCTCATTTGATCCGGTGACCAATGGGCATCTGGACCTGATTGGGCGCGGAGCCAAGATTTTCGATCGCCTCATCGTCGCCGTTCTCCGCAACGCGGAAAAGTCTCCGCTGTTTGCGGTGAGCGAGCGGCTGGAAATGCTGCGGGAAGCCGCGCGCCCATGGCCCAACGTTGAAGTAGACGTCTTTGAAGGGCTATTGATGACCTACGCCCGGCAGAAAAATGCGCAAGTGGTGCTGCGTGGCATTCGCGCTATTTCCGATTATGAATTCGAGCTGCAGATGGCGCTGATGAACCGCAAAATGGAGCCGAATATTGAAACGGTATTCATGATGCCCGCGGAAGCGTACAGCTATTTGAGTTCCCGGCTGGTGCGTGAAATCGCCCGCCTGGGCGGTTCAGTCAAGGATTTAGTGCCGCCCATAGTAGAAGAGCGGCTGAAAGCCAAGGTCAGTTGAATCCAAATCACGGGGTGAACGTATGCAATTGGCAGAACGAGTGAAACGCATTGCGCCGTCGGCCACGCTCGGCGTGCTGATGGAAAAAGAGAAACTGGTCGCTCGCGGTATTGACGTCGTGGACTTCGGCCCCGGCGAGCCCGATTTTCCCACTCCCGAGCACATCAAGCGCGCGGCTGTAAAAGCCCTGGAAGAAAACAAAACGAAGTACACGCCCGCCGGCGGAATTATGCCGCTGCGCCAGGCCGCCGTCGAGTGGCATGCGAAATATCTGGGCAGCAGTTACGCCCCGAAGGAGTGCGTGATTAATGCCGGCGGAAAGCATTCGCTTTTCAATGTGATTCATGCGCTGATCAATTCGGGTGACGAAGTTCTGATCCTTGCACCGTACTGGGTGAGCTACCCGGAAATCGTGAAGTGCGCCGACGGCGAGCCGGTGATCGTCGATACGCAGGCGCAGAATGGCTTCATTCCGCGCGCCTCGGAAATAGAAAAGTTCATCACGCCGCGCACAAAAATCCTCATTGTGAATTCGCCATCGAACCCCACCGGCGCGGTGATTCCCGAAGACGAATTCGCGAAAATCCTGGACCTCGCGAAAAAACGTAATATTTGGCTGCTCTCCGACGAATGCTATTCGCACTTCGTTTACGGCAGCGCCAGGCCTTTTTCCGTGGCCAGCCTGCCCGACGCGAAAGATCACGTGATTATTTCCGCTTCTCTTTCAAAAACTTTTGCAATGACCGGCTGGCGCATGGGCTATACCCTTGCGCCGCAGGAGCTCGCCGACGCGGTGCTGAAGCTGCAAAGCCAGTCCATTTCCAATCCGACTTCGATTGCCCAGTATGCCGCTTTGGAAGCGCTGCGCGGCGGAATGGAAAGCGTCGAGGCCATGGTGACGCAATTCGCAAAGCGACGCAGGCGCATTGTGGATGGTCTGCGTGAAATTCCTGGCATCACCTGTCACGAGCCGGATGGCAGCTTTTATGTTTTCCCCAATGTGACTGGCGCTATGAACGGAGACAGCTCTTCCCAAGCGGACACGCTGCAGGTGGCCAAAGACCTGCTCGAGCGCGAGCACGTGGTGGTGATTCCCGGAGACGCTTTTGGCGCCCCTGGCTATTTGCGAATCTCCTACGCCACTTCGATGGAGCGTATCGAAGAGGGCCTGCGGCGGCTCGGCCATTTTTTTCGCGCTGAGAAGGCCGTGAGTTCGACCGTCGGTTCGCGCGGATAACTCTGTGGCGCTGCGGCCCGTTCGATTGGAACCGCAATTCGTGCGGCGCATTTGGGGCGCGCGAAGTCTGGCGCCGCTTTTCCCCGAAAAACAATCGCTCGGTGAGCCCCTCGGCGAAGTGTGGTTGACGGGAAACGAATGCCGTTTCGCGGACGGGCCTTTCGCCGGAGAAAAGCTTGGCGATGTTTGGCCGCGCATGAGCGAAGAGTGGGCTGGAAAAGGCGCTCGTCGCGATAGGCCTTTCCCGGTGCTCGTCAAATTTCTGTTCCCGGAAGACAAATTGTCCGTGCAGGTGCATCCGCATGACGACTATGCAATGCGCCACGAAGCTGCCGCCGGCGGAATGGGCAAAACGGAAATGTGGTACGTGATTTCCGCGCGCCCCGGCGCTGAAGTGCGCGTCGGACTTAAGCCTGAGGTGACTGACCAAGCTTTTCGCAGCGCGATAGCGGCTGGCAATGCCGAAGAAATGCTTGAGCGCATCCCGGTGAATGCGGGTGACGCGATTTTCGTTCCTGCAGGCACCATCCACACGATTGGCCCCGGCATGGTTCTTTGCGAAGTCCAGCAGAATTCCGATGTCACCTATCGCGTTTATGATTTTGGCCGCGTGGACGCGCAAGGCAAGCCGCGCGATCTGCATATCGAGAAAGCCTTCGCTGTGATTCGCTTCGGAAAGCAATACGGTGGAAGAGTTTCGCAAAATCAGCGTGCTCACGAGGCCGAGGAAATTACTTTGGCCGAATGCCCGTATTTTTTTGTGACGAAATCTGTGTTTGCAATTTCGCGGCATGTTAAATGTCAAGGACAGATGAAAATCGTAGTGGTTCTTGAGGGTCGCGGCGCTGTTCGCACAGAGCCCGGCGGTGAACGCATCGAATACGCGCGAGCGCAGGCATGGCTCGTTCCCGCCGCGCTGCGCGATTGTTTTTACGAGCCGCGCGAGCCGACCACGCTGTTGTCCGTTGCGTTTCCCGGGCAGAATTGAATTTCAGCGGAAAGTATTGAAGTGGCGAAAAAACAAAACCTGACACAGTGCGCGGTGATTCTGGCCGGTGGCCGCGGCACCCGTTTCTGGCCGCGCAGCCGCAAACGCACGCCTAAACAACTGTTGAATATCGTCAGCGAAAAAAGCATGCTGCGCGAGACCACCGAGCGCCTTGCTCCGCTTTTTCCGGCCAATCACATTTGGGCGGTCACCAATGATGACCAGGTGGATGCCGTTCACCGCGAATTGCCAACTGTCCCGCGCGCGCAAATCCTCAGTGAACCTGTTGGCCGTAACACCGCCGCGGCCATCGGCCTGGCCGCAATTCACCTCGCGCAAATGCATGGAGATGTTGTGATGGCCGTGCTGCCCGCGGATCATTACATTGCGAATGCCGCGCGTTACCGCAAAATCGTGCGCGCAGCGATGGCCCTCGCAAGCACGCCGGGAAATTTGGTCGTGCTCGGAATTCCTCCCACGCGTCCCGACACTGGATTTGGCTACATCGAGCGGACCAATGCGCTCGCAGGACCCGGCGATATCCCTGCCTACGCCGTAAAACGATTCACCGAGAAGCCGGATTTGGCGCGCGCGCTGAAGTACCTCGCATCCAAACGATATCTTTGGAACGCCGGAATGTTTTTCTGGCGCGTTTCAACTTTTCTTGAGTGCCTCAGAAAATTTCTGCCGCGAACTTGGCGCGTTCTTGGCGAATTGCAGCAATTCATCGGAACACCGGAATATCCGCATTCTCTCAAAGAATTTTATTCGCGCCTCGAAAATATTTCCGTGGATTATGCGGTGATGGAGCCAGCCACACGCCCCGGCGCGCGAGAACGCGTGTTCGTGCTGCCGGCGAACATCGGCTGGAGCGATATTGGTTCCTGGGCGGCGGTGTACGAGTTGCTTGCGCGCAAGAAAAATCAAAATCTGGCGAACACCGGCGTGTTCACACTCGACGCGAACGGCAACTTCATCTCCAGCGGCGGCAAGTTCGCGGCAGTAATCGGCGTCAATGATCTCGTCATCGTGGATACGGATGATGCGCTTCTAGTCTGTCCGCGAGAACGCGCGCAGGATGTGGGCAAGATCGTAAAATGGCTCGAAGAAAAGCACCGCTCCGATCTGACGTGAATATGCGATTCCAGCCGGTTCAAATCGTTATTACTCTGCGATTTTATAAGCGTTTGATAGTGGGTCAGTTTGAATTTTATGAATCGTGACAATAGCAGTCAAAATTCAAACGGAATCACGGCCACGAGTTTCGTTCGCTTCCCGCTGGAACGCTAATCGCATATACTTTTCGGCCATGACCCAAATTCACTTTGGCACAGACGGTTGGCGCGGCGTGATCGCCGAAGATTTTACCGTCGCGAACGTGCGCAAAGTCGCGGCCGCCATTGCCGGCTATGTGATTCGTGCGGAGCAACCGCAAAACGGCGTCCTGATTGGCTACGACGCGCGTTTTGGCGGTCCGCTTTTTGCCCGCGCCGCGGCTGAGGTCATCGCCGCAACCGGAACCCCCGTGTGGCTCTGCGACGGCCCCTGTCCCTCGCCTGCGCTTTCTCTGTTAGTGCGGCAACGCGGCGCTGCTGGCGGAATCATGATTACCGCCAGCCACAATCCTTATCGCTGGAATGGAATGAAGTACAAAGCAAGCTACGGCAGCTCCGCCCTGCCGGGAATCGTCGCGGAAGTCGAGAAAGAGCTGGCCGCCGTCCTCGCCAATGGAAACGCAACGCTGCCGCCGCGAAGCGATTTGATCCATTCTTTGCACGCGCGCGCGCCGTATTTGCAAACGCTCTCGCAACTGGTCGACTGGGACCGCATACGCGAGCGGAAATTCCGATTCGTTTTTGATCCTATGCACGGAGCCGCGGCGGGCCTGTTTCGCGAGCTTTGCATGCGCCACAGAGTGGCATGCGATGAGATTCGCGGCAATTACGATCCGCTGTTCGGCGGCGTGAATCCTGAACCCATCGAGCCTCACGTCGCCGCGCTGCAGCAGGCCGTGCAAGCCGGCAAATATGACGCCGGATTCGCCGCGGACGGAGATGGCGACCGCATCGGCGCGGTGGACGCGGATGGAACATTCATCACCCCGCACCAGATTTTCGCGATTTTGCTCTGGCATCTCGCTGGCGCGCGAAAGCAAACCGGCGGCGTGGCGAAAACATTTTCGACCACCAAGATGATCGACAAGATCGCCAAAAAATTTGGGCGCCCGGTCTTCGAGACGCCCATCGGCTTCAAGCATATTTGCGCGTTGATGCTCGAACGGGACATTCTGCTGGGCGGCGAAGAAAGCGGCGGCCTGGCGACCAAAATGTACCTGCCCGAGCGCGATGCTACCGTCAGCGCTCTGCTGCTCGCCGAAGTGATGGCCTGGCACCGAAAGCGGCTAGGCGAACTGGTGAAAATGCTGCACGCGGAATTTGGCGAGCATCACTATGGCCGCGTTGATCTGGAATTGCGCGACGGCCAAAAAGAAAAAGCCATCGAATACTATGCCTCGCGTCCGGCCAAATTGCTCGAATGGCAAATCGAACGCCGCGAAAACCTGGACGGGCAGAAACTCTATCTCGAGGGACAAGGCTGGGTGCTCGTGCGCGCTTCCGGAACCGAGCGAATGCTGCGCGTCTACGCCGAAACGCAAAATCCGAAAACGACCGCGCGAGTGCTGGATGATGTTTGTTCGCAGATAAAGAAGCTCTAGTTTTCGCGCCAAGCAACGCACAGAAAAGCGCGCTGCGAGCTGATGCCCCTGTGTCGCTTTTTGGGACAGCGTTTGAGGATCGAATTCTCGCCGAGAATCGTGAGGCAACTGTGGAACTTTTCATCTTCGCGCGTTTTCATGCTCGCGCCGGCCAGCAGCACGCCGTCGAGCAGTCCATACGCGACGTTCTCAATCCTACTCGCGAGGAATCCGGCTGCCTGAGTATCCACGCGTTTCGCTCCACTCGCGATGCGCGGCTTTTTTATGTTCATGCAAAGTGGAAAGACGAAGCCGCATTCGAAAAACACATACGCCTGCCGCATATGCAGCGCTTCGTGGAACGTGTCGAACAACTGATTGATCATCCCCTGGATGTGACGCGTGCAGAAGTGCTTGCCTGATGTGCATCCCCAATTGACAAACAGAATAGCTGGCAGCGATTCTAAAACGTGACGCGGCCGCCGATTTGCGCCGCAAATGGCACGCCCACCGTCGTCCCGGGCCCAAAAAAATCGCCCAGCGCCCCGGCCGGCACGCGCAACTGATTGAGGCTCGTGATTGCCTGCATGTTCGTGCAGGCAGGAGGATCAAGGCACAGCGCTGTCGCATTCGCCAAATTGTCCACGGGTGTGGGAAGCGCCGCCAGATTCGTCACGAAATTCGCGCCCGGATTGTTGCGGTTGAAAACGTTAAAAAACTCGATGAACGGCGTGGCCGTCACGCGCTCTCCGATTTTGAACGGCCGGCTCACGCGCACATCAACCTGCATGTATGGCGTTCCACGAAATTGATCCAGCCCGGTTTGCATCCCATTGATCACCGCGCGATCGTCCACCGCGTCGCCCAGTCCATTTACATCCACAGGTGTAGTCATCGTAAAAGGCCGCGCGCTTTCGAATTGCGACAGCGTGCTCACTTCGAACCCCGCCGGCAGATGAAATTCTCCCGCAACCACCAGCCGGTGCCTCACGTCTTCGCCCGAAGGGCCGTAATCTCCCGGGCCAAACGGATCGAGCGGATTGCAAATGCCGTCCACGTAATCGAAAAGCTCGCCCAGCACGCATCCCCAGGTATCCGCGAACGAGTACGTATAATTCACCACCAGATCGAGCCGCCGCTTCACGTTGCCCTGCAAATGAAGAGACAGCGCGTCGTAGCGCGAGCGGTTGTCGCTGCGAAAAACATCGAGATTCGGCACCACGGCCTGCTGGTCCGCCTGATAATGGGGATCCGAAGCTGGAATCAAAGGTGTGAATAGCGTATATCCCGCCGTATACACGTAGTGCGTGTAGCCGTGCATACCCGTTTCGTGCGTCCAATCCGCGCTGGCCAGCCAATTGGAAGTGAAGGCGTGCTCCACGCCTGCGCTCGCGTGCAGCGCGTAAGGAGTTTTGTATCCCGGCGCAATAATCGCACCGTTTCCGCCCGCAGCCGCGCCCGGAATGCAGCCCGAATCGTCCGGAATGGTCAGCGCAGGATCCACCGCGGGATTTGTGCATGGCCCCGGCGGCGTGTTCACCGCCTGGAGAGCCGTCACCCACCCGTTTTGCGCCAGATCATTGTAGTAAAGCCCGATTCCCGCGCGAAACACGGTTTTCTCCGACGTGCCCGGCGAATACGCGATGCCCAGGCGCGGCTGAATCTGCCCGCGATAATCGTGCGGCGCACTGATGATGAGCGGAATTTGCAAAGCGCGCAGCGTCAGGAAGGCGGGATTCTCGAGTTGCGATCGCCCGGACCCGATGAGCAATCCAAACGTTGTGTCGTAGCGAATCCCCGGATCAATCGTCAAATGCGGCGTGACCCGCCAGAAATCCTCAACGTATAAACCGAGCCGCTGCACGCTCTGCGAAAACCTGCCGTTGCCCGCGGGCGTGAACGTGCACTGAATTCCAGAGGCGCTCGGCGGAGCGCTCGCGCATTCTGAGCTAAAATAAAATTGCGACGGGTTCGCCGCGTAAAAGTCCGGATCGTTCGGATAAGTGAGCAGCGTCTCCGGAGTGGCCGCAAGCGCGCCGCTCAGCACTGGCTCATGAATGAAGTCAATTCCAAATCGCGGCGCATGGTCGCCGCTCGAATGGCTCACGTCATAGCGCAGCTGATATTTTTCCTGATTGCGCAGCACCGGAAACGCGGTGATCGGCGTGACAAATTGATTGTCGCCAAAGGTCTCGAAGCCGGAAATCGTCTGCGCTGTCGAGCTAAACGGGAACGCCAGCGCAAATCCGAAGTTCGAGTTGCGCGCCTCGGTCGAATGCAATCCGCTCGCGTCGAACGTGAACGAGCCCAGCCATGTAGGGCTGAACGCGAACTGGTTCCCAATCACCATGTTCAGATAATTGCTGTGCCAGGTCGCTCCGGTAGAAGGCAGCGTCGCCTGCTGCACGGAGAAATTGTGCGTTGTGTAGTTGTCTTCCGAGGCGCGCAAGAACCATTGCGAACGGCTGGACTGCGCCCAATCGAAGCGCGCCGATCCCAAATAGTCGCGAAACGGCACCGGCACATTGTCAGGCACGTCGATGGAATTTACGCCCGGAATCAATCCTTGCGACGCCAGCGAGGCCAGCGCATTGAATTGCGTCAGGCTGGCCGGACTATACGCGATGCTCGCGTTTTCGCGCACGTACTCGAATGAGGCGAAGAACCACAATTTGTTTTTCACAATTGGGCCGCCCAGCGTGCTCACGAAATTTTGCCGCGAAAACGGCTGCTTCGGCAGCGGCGCAGGATTCTCGATTGGATAACGCGCGTTCAGCTCCGCAGCGCGCTCATAAAAAGCCTCCTCGCCATGCCAGTCATTCGTCCCGCGCTTCGTGGTGATGACCACCGAGCCGCCCACCGTGCGCCCCGTGTCCGCGTTTTCCTGCGACGTTTGCACCGCGAACTCCTGAATCGCATCCGGCGAGAAATTCTGCAAAAAGCCGCCGATGTAATCGTCGGAATTGTCTCCGCCGTCCACCGAAAGCACATCATTCAGCCCCGAGCTGCCGCCGAACGACACCGCCGTGATGCGTGCTTTCGTTGGGTCGGAAGGCTCAACCGGTTCCGTGCCCGGCACCAGAAACGCGATATTGGCGAACGAGCGTTGCGCCAGCGGAATGGTTTGCAAATCCTGCGCGGACACCGTGCCGCCATGCACCGCGCTGGTAACGTCAATCGGCTCCGTGGCGATCGATGAGGCCTGGCCCTGCACCGTTACGGTTTCCCGCGCGGCTGCCGGTTTCATCGTCACTTTGATGTCTTTCGCTGAACTGACTGCAACTGTTACGTCCGCCCGCGCGTCCGCAAAACCCGCCGCGCTGACTGTCACGTGATACGGCCCGGGCGCCAGATCATCAATTCGAAATTCACCGTAAGGATCGGCCGTGGTTTCGCGCTGCACCGAACTTTGCGGCGAGCGCACCGTGATTTTCGCTGCAGGCACGCGTGCGCCGGTCGTGTCCACAATTTCACCGACCAGGCTCCCGCGAAAATTCTGCGCCCGCGCCCGGCACGGAACGAGCAGCAGCGCCAACAGCGCTAAAATACCGAAATGCCGCAGCCTCACAACGCCCTCCTTGGAAGACACCGGCAGCCTACCGCTTGCGCGCTTCTACTACCACGCGTCGTAGTTCTTTTTTCCCGAGGAACGCTTCTGGCGATTTTCGAAGGAAATTTTCCTGCGGATTACCGCAAAAGATGTTCGAGCAACGTGTGCACAGAATAAAGTGTGGCCGGCCAGAGCATCAACGCGAAGACAGCCGCTGTGACCAGCGCAATCGCTCCTGCCAGCATGGCGCGCAATTCGCGGACCGGATGGCGAACCGGAATGCCGCCCAACAGTCGTTCGACGCGCGCGCGAATATCGCCGTCGGCTTGCAGCAATGAACTCTCGAGAGGCGCCAACGGCGGCGCGGCACCCATCTGCGCGATGCGTACCAGCGCAGCCGCCAGAGAAAGGGCGCGGCATGAATCGCCCGCGGCGGCGTCATCATCGGCGGCCCATTCGGTGAGCCGCGCCCAGCAGCGGTCTACAGCCACAAACGCACGCGAGAACGGAAAAATCTCCGGCGTCACCGCCAGCAGCAGCCGCTTAAAATTATCGTGCGATTTGCGATGAGCGCGCTCGTGCTCGAGCGCCGCTTCGAATTCCTCTCGCGTAAGCGTCCGAAGCACGCTTCGCGAAATGATGATGCGCGGGCGAATCACTCCTGCCAGCGCCATCAGCGGCGCTTCCCCGTTCATTACCACAATAGGGCCTCCGGACGCGCCACGTTCCACGTGCTGCCCTTCGCGCTCGCATTGCTCCGCGTGCCTGACGGACTTCCAAAGCGCGCGCAGCCCGCGCAGCAATGACCTCGCGAAAATGACCGCGCCCAGCACTGCCGCCAGGCTGCAGCCCACTCCCACTTTTTCGCCGGCGGCATTCCTCTCGAGCCACAGGTAGCTCGGAATGCACAGTCCTCCCACCGCTAAAATGGCCAATGCTCCGGGCAGCATTCTGAAAGCCAGCAAAAATCGCGCCGCCTCGCGCGGCCGCATGGATTCGCTGGCGCGCATGGCTCCCGCCGCGGCCATCCAGCCCGTGAATCCCAGCGCCGCATGCACCAGGAAAAATGACGCGAAGCACAAGCAAACCAGCCGCAGCATGTAAGGGAGAATCATTTTTCCCTCCTGCGGTTCAGTTCTTTGCGTTTCGCGCGTATCTTTTTTTCGAGTTCGTCCAGCAATACAGCGTCATGGCTTCCGGCTGCCTCCACCAGGCACGAAATCAGCAAATCGCGCGATGGCTGTGACCCTCCCAAAAATCGCGTCACCAGTTCGTCAGCCCGCCGCCGTTCCCATTCGCTCTCCGAAAGCCGCGGCGAATACCAGAACGCTCGCTCCGATTTCCGCCGCCCAAGCAGATTCTTCTTGTACAGACGGTCCAGCGTGGTCATTACCGTCGTATAGGCTAGCGGACGTGCAAGCCTGACGGCAACCTCTCGCACGCTCGATTCGCCGCGCGACCATAGAATTTCCATCACGCTCCGCTCCAGCCGCCCCAGCGTCGTCCGCGACGCGCTCTCTTCTCTTATAAAGGTAAAATTCTTGAACGGGTTCATAACTCAGCGGCCATCATTCGCCATGCGCTAAAATGCCTGTTCTTTGAATCGCCGCTCGATTGTATCGCGCCACGCCGCCGGACAAAACTCAAAAAATAATGGCTAAAATCGTCCACGCCAGAATCTGTCCGCAACGATGCTGAATCCAAAGGTGAGTAGCGCGCTATACTTCTTTCAGCTTTGGCTCGCAAGTTGGCGCAACGAGAGGCCGTCGCAATCATGATGTTTCCGTCAGCGATTCACCATAGGTTCTGTGGCGCGATTCTTTTACTCTGCGCCGCGGTTCTGTCGCAGGCCGCTCGCGCGCGAATCCCATCGCCCTTCGCAGCGCCGCCGCCGCAAGCTGCGTCTGCCAACAAGCAATTCCCGCCGCTCGAAAAATGGAAAGCCGCTGTCCTTTCCGGAAACGCAGCCGCCCTGAACTCTCTTTACAGCGTCGACCCTCCCGCCGCCACAAAAACGCCCGGCGGCACATCAAGCGATCCTGTGGCCGAAGCTGCATTCTGGTCCCAATTGAAATCCTCAGGCCTTGCGCGCCTCAAAACGAAAATCGTCTACCTCGACTCTCCGCAGTCTGGAGTGCTTCGCGTCATCTTCACTCTCGAAGCCGATCTACGCACGCCCTCCGGCCCCGAGAAGCGCTTCGCCTCCATCGCGCAGAATTGGATCGACCAGAACGGCCGGCCCCTAATCTTTGCCACGCAGCGCTCCAATCTCTCGCGCCTTCCGCAGCCCGTCGAATCCAAGCCCAATCTTTATCCCGATCCCGCCGAAGCTCGCACTGACATCGGCGTCGCGCTCTCCGTTGCCACCCGCGAACATCGCCGTGTCCTCCTCGATTTCGGCGGCAATTGGTGCTACGACTGCCATGTGCTCGACGCCACTTTTCATTATCCCGACGTCGCCAAGATTCTCGAACCCAATTTCATCGTCGTGCATATCAATATCGGCCAATACGACAAAAATCTCGATCTCGCCGCGAAATATCAAATTCCGCTGAAAAAAGGCGTTCCCAGCCTCGCCGTGCTGGACAGCAGCGGAAACCTTCTCGTCTCGCAAAAACAGGGCGACTTCGAAAACACCACCAAAATCGGCCTGAAAGACGTCGAGAACTTTCTGAACCGGTGGAAACCCCTGACTAAAACTTCCCGCTCGGCCTCTCGCGTACAGTAACCACCCGAAACCCATCCTGAATCCAAAATATTAGAATAAGCGTGCGACGCAGATTTTTTCGCGGATCGACTCAAAGCGGAAATGCGTGCGGAAGGAATAGCGTTATGGGAAACCACCGGCGAAGATCGGATTTTCTGCCCGCTACTCGGATGTCTCTAGCTTCCCTCTTATTGGTTTTCTGTTTGTTCTTTGCGCCTTTAAGAAACGCTGCGGCCGCTTCGGAATCAAACTCCCCGCTTGCCCTGGCGCGTCAAAATCCGCGAGCGTTAGTTCAGGAAACCGTTCGCAACGAAGTGAAAGCCGAGAAAAACGATCCGACCCACTGGCGCTTTCGTAAAGTAGATATTAAGCCAAGCGGTAGCAAGACTTGGGAAATCATCGAGACAAAGAATGGCGAGGTGAAGCACCTCGTTGCCATCAACGGCCATCCGCTGGACGCCCAACAACAGCAGGCCGAGCAACAGCGCATGCAGCAATTCCTGGCTAATCGAGCCGAACAGGAGCACAGGAAAACCACTTCCTCGCAAGACTACAGCAAGGAACAACAGTTGATGGAGATGCTTCCGAACGCCCTGCTGTATCGCTATGCCGCAACCAATGGCAACTTCGTCACATTGGATTTCAGGCCGAATCCCAGCTTCCAAGCCACCACGCATGAAGCCGAAGTTTTCCATCACATGGTGGGCAAGCTGGTCATTGACGTCAAAAATATGCGCGTAGCGCAATTCGCCGGGCATCTGGCCAGTCCAGTCGAGTTTGGCTGGGGACTGCTCGGCCATCTCAATAAAGGCGGTACCTTCGACGTGAGGCAGGCAAATGTCGCCGACAAGCACTGGGACATGACTCTTCTCGATACGCAAATCACCGGGAAAGCTCTTTTCTTCAAGACGATTTCTGTACGCGAAAAGATCATCGAGTCAGACTACCACCGCGTTTCCGATGACCTCACCCTGAAGCAGGCTGTCAATATGCTCAAGAGCAGCGCCAGCCGCTCCGCTGCGCAGATAAAGACGCCTTCGCGGCAGTCCGCCGAGGTCGCAGCGGCGGCACATCACAATTAAGACCAAACGCCGTTTACCGCCTGATTTGCCCCATTCGGATTGCAGTTTTCCCCGTTCGCTGAAACCGCTCGGCCGGACAAATACGACTGAATCAGTCGGAATTTAACTGCTTGCTGCTACAGGATTTGCATAATAATTTGCGCTTGACACGCCCCGCCGCACTGGTCTAAACTTCATATGCGACTGGGGGAGTCGTATATCCCCGTTTCGCCAATTTATTGCGCCGATTATGCTGAAGCTATCTAAAAAATCCGATTACGCGCTCATCGCTCTAAAGCACCTCGCGGTGAACGCCGATAAAGGCTCCTTCAGCGCCTCGGACATTGCCGAATCCTATGGCATCTCCGCGACGCTAATGGCCAAAGTGCTGCAAAAGCTCGCGCGCGTGGGAATCGTCATCGCGCGTCATGGTTCGAGTGGCGGCTACATGCTGGCGCGCGACGCCCGGCTGATTACTGCCTTCGAAGCCATTGACGCTATCGACGGCCCGCTTTCGCTCACTTCCTGCGTCACTCATCATGGCGATTGCGAGCAGACGAAAACCTGCACGGTCAAAGAGCCGTTGCGCAAGGTCAACAACAGCATTCTTGCAATGCTCAACAAGGTCACAATTTCAGAAATGGCGGACGACGCCCCGGCTTCCGAGGTTGTCGAATTGAGGGGGTGAGTCAGTTTGAATTTTGTTGATCGTGACAATGGCGGTCAAAATTCAAACTGACCCATTAAACTGAGAGTTTAGGAGACGAGAATGGCGGTCAAGCTACCAATTTATTTCGATAATCACGCGACCACGCAAGTCGATCCGCGCGTCATAGATGCGATGCTGCCCTATTTCAACGAGAAATTCGGTAACGCCGCCAGCCGCAACCACGCTTTTGGCTGGGCCGCGGAAGAGGGCGTCGAAGAGGCGCGCGCTCAAGTCGCGCAAATCATCAATGCCACGCCCAAGGAAATTGTCATCACCAGCGGCGCCACGGAATCCGACAACCTGGCCATTAAAGGCGTCGCGGCAATGTATCGCGAAAAGGGCAACCACATCATCACTCAGGTCACCGAGCACAAAGCCGTGCTCGACACCTGCAAACGCCTCGAAAAAGAGGGCTACGAAGTCACTTATTTGCCTGTTGAAAAAGATGGCCGCATTAATCTCGACGATTTGCGCCGCGCCATCACGGCAAAAACAATTTTGATCACCATCATGTACGCCAATAACGAAATTGGCGTGATCCAGCCCATCGCTGAAATCGGCAAAATCGCCAAGGAAAAGGGCGTGTTCTTCCACGTGGACGGCGTGCAGGCCGTCGGCAAAGTTCCTGTTGACGTCCAAAAAGACGGCATTGACTTGCTCTCTATTTCCGCCCACAAGCTTTACGGCCCCAAGGGCGTCGGCGCGCTTTACGTTCGCCGCAAAAATCCTCGTGTCCAACTTACCGCCATGATTGACGGCGGCGGCCACGAACGCGGCATGCGCTCCGGCACTTTGAACGTTCCCGGCATCGTCGGCCTGGGCAAAGCCTGTGAGCTTTGCCGCGTTGAAATGGCCGAAGAGAGCGCTCGTTTGAGCAACCTCCGCGATCGCCTGAAAACCGGCATCATGAGCAAGCTCGACGAAACCTACATCAATGGCTCGATGGAGCATCGCCTTCCGCACAACATCAACATCAGCTTCGCGTACGTCGAAGGCGAATCGCTGCTCATGGGCATCAACGACGTGGCCGTTTCGAGCGGCTCCGCTTGCACTTCCGCGACTCTCGAGCCCAGTTATGTTTTGAAGGCGCTCGGCGTTGGCGAAGATCTAGCGCACACTTCGATTCGTTTTGGCCTCGGCCGCTTCAATACCATCGAGGAAGTCGACTACGTTACCAATCGCGTCGTCGAAACCGTCGAGCGCCTCCGCGAGCTTTCGCCGCTCTACGAAATGGCCAAAGAAGAGGGCGTGGACGTCAGCAAAATGAACTGGAAAACGGCCTAGCGTCAAAGTTGTCATTCCGAACCCGGCCGCGTCTGGCTGCGGCAAACAGCCAACCTGAAAATGTCGCGGACGTCGGTGAGGAACCTGCTGTTCGGTTTTGTCAGGGCACGGCTTCAGCCGTGCCGAAAAGGAAGGCAACACGGCGGCTGTAGCCGCTGAGGTGAGTCGTAACGGATTTCAGCAAATTTTCTGGAGGTAATGATGGCTTATTCGGACAAAGTAATCGATCACTATAACAATCCGCGAAACGTCGGCTCGCTCGACAAGAAGGACCAAAACGTCGGCACCGGCCTCGTCGGCGCGCCGGAATGCGGCGACGTCATGAAGCTGCAAATGAAAATCAATCCCGAGACACGCGTCATCGAAGAGGCTAAGTTCAAGACCTTCGGATGCGGCTCGGCGATCGCCAGCTCTTCGCTCGCCACGGAATGGGTGCGCGGCAAAACCGTCGAAGAGGCCCTCGCCATCAAGAACACGGACATCGTGCGCGAGCTGTCGCTCCCGCCGGTGAAAATTCACTGTTCCGTGCTTGCCGAGGACGCCATCAAGGCGGCTATCTCCGACTGGAAGCGCAAGGCCGGCGACGAAAAGCCCGCCGCCGTTCAAGCCGCTACGCCTCAGGCCAGCAGCTAGCTGCTTCGCGGCGCCCTATTTGTCATTCCGAGTGAGTCCCGATGAACTGTATCGGGACGACGAGGAACCTGCTGTTTGACTTTCGTAGCGGCGACCTTTAGGTCGGCGGCTTTTGCTTGTGTTATTCGAGGGTTCTTGGTCTTTTATGATTCACGTTACCGAAAAAGCGGCGCAGAAAATCCGCGAATTGCTCGCCAAAGAGGGCGTGCCAGCGGACTCCGGAGGCCTTCGCGTTGGCGTGCAGGGAGGCGGCTGCTCGGGTCTCTCTTACGCCATGCGCCTCGAAACGCAGGCGCGCGACCGCGACAAAGTCATCGAGGAAAATGGCGCCCGCGTCTTCGTCGATCCCAAGAGCCTCCTTTATCTCGCGAATACCACGCTCGATTTCGAGGAAACTCTGGTGCGCCAGGGATTCATTTTCCAGAATCCTCAGGCGACGCGAAGCTGCGGCTGCGGCAGCTCCTTCACCGCGTGAAAACTTCCGCTTTGCCGGTCTGCCTCAAGCCAGTGGGAAAGTTTTGAGAATTCTATGAGCGTAACGAGGACACAATCTGAATCTGCCTCCGCTGTCCTTTGCTGGAGTTGCAAAGCGCCCTCGGGCAGCGCGCATTTCTGTATCGCCTGCGGCAAAATTCAGCCGCTCGCGCGCGATGAGGATTACTTCGCATTTTTCTCGCTGCCGCAGAAATTGCAACTCGACCCTGCGGTTCTGGAACGGCAATTTCATCAGCTCAGTTGGAAATTGCATCCCGATAATTTCGTGCGAGCCTCCGAATTCGAGCGCAATCTGGCTCTCGAACGTTCCTCCGAATTGAACGACGCCTATCGCACGCTCCGCGATCCCATCTCTCGCGTCGAATATCTGCTTCTACGCGCCGGCGTCCGCAAGGAAGGCGCCTCCAAACAGCAGGCGCCTCCTGAACTCCTCGAAGAAGTCTTCGAGCTGAACGAATCGCTCGACGAATTGCGCGACGCCAAATCCGACGGCGGCGATCTCACCGAGTTGCGCGAAAAACTCTCTGCGGCGCAGCAGAATTTTCAGGAGAAACTCGCAGAGGTCGATGCCCAGCTGGACGCCGTCTTCGCCGAGTGGGACGCTGCGCTCGCCACGCCTGAAAGCAATAACGCCCGCCCGGCCCTCATGGCCAAATTGAACGAATTGCTGAATCGTCGCTCCTACATTCGCAATCTGGTGCGCAATGTGAGCGACGAATTGGGGCAAGGTTGATTAAATTATGTTTACATCTCTAATCGCGGTACCGAAAATTAGAAATCGCCGTAACTCGCGCCAAATGAACAACATCAATTTTTCTAATCGATAATTTTTCGGCACTTTTCAAGAACGGGGAATAGACGCAAAGATGAACAAAACAGTCGGCATCGACCTCGGCACAACTTTCAGCCTGGTGGCTTACATTGACCCCGCCACGGGCAAGCCGCAGTGCATCCCCGGCCCCTGGGGCAGCACCCTCTGCCCCTCCGTCGTCAGCCTCGACTCCGACGGAAAAATCGTCGTCGGCGAAGCCGCCCGCCAGCTTCTGCTCACGCAGCCGGAGCGCTCCATTTATTCCGTGAAGCGCTTGATGGGCCGCGGCGTCGAAGACGTTCGCGGCGAGCTGAAAATTTTTCCATTTCGCATTGACGAAAATTCCCGCAATGTAATTCGCGTGCGCCTCGGCGAAAAATATTTCACGCCGCCGGAAATTTCCTCGTTCATTTTGCGCGAACTGAAATCCTGGGCCGAGAAATTCTTCGAGGACACCGTGGACCGCGCAGTCATCACCGTTCCGGCATATTTCAATGACGCGCAGCGCCAGGCCACTAGAGACGCGGGGCGCCTCGCCGGCCTCGAAGTCCTGCGCCTCGTCAACGAGCCCACCGCCGCCGCGCTTGCTTACGGTTTGCACAAGCAGCGACGCGGCCACGTCGCCGTCTACGATTTCGGCGGAGGCACGTTCGATATTTCCATTCTCAAACTTATCTCCAGCGCGGAGGGTGACATTTATCAGGTGCTTTCCACCAACGGCGACACGCATCTTGGCGGCGACGATATTGACAACACGCTGCTCGCAATCGTCAGCGCCGAAATCGCCGCGCAATTCCATTTCGACGTCACGGGCGATCCTGGAGGCGTGCAGAAACTTCGCAAATGCGTGGTTCATGCAAAGCACGAGCTTTCCGAAGCGGAAGAAGCCACTATCGGTTTCGAACTGCCGGATGGCCGCGCCTATTTGCGCAAGATGACGCGCAGCGAATTCGATAAAGCCATTGCGCCAATTGTTGCGCGGACTATGACTCCGGTGAAAATGGCGCTGGCCGATGCCAAATTGCAGCCTCCCGAAATTGACGAAGTCGTGCTCGTTGGCGGATCTACGCGCATTCCATTGGTTCGCAAAACCGTAGGTGACTATTTCGGCCGCGCCCCGCACGTCGAATTGAATCCCGATGAAGTGGTCGCGCTCGGCGCCGCGGTTCAAGCGGACATTCTCGAAAGCGGCGTAAAAAACATGCTGCTGCTCGATGTGACGCCGCTCTCTCTTGGAGTCGAAACCATGGGCGGAGTGGTAGCGAAATTGATTCCGCGCAATTCTACGATTCCCGCAAGCGCGCAGGAGCTTTTCACTACCGGCGTGGAAAACCAGACGGGGATAGACATTCACATTCTGCAGGGCGAGCGCGAACTGGCGAAAGATTGCCGTTCTCTGGCGCGGTTTCAATTGAAAGTTCCGCCAGGCCCTGCCGGCCTCGCGCGCATCGAAGTGAAATTCCTCATCGACGCCAGCGGAATTTTGCAAGTGGCTGCGCGCGACCTGCGCAGCGGCGAGCAGAGTTCAATCGAAGTGCAGCCCAGTTACGGCCTTACCGACGCAGACATGGAAAAAATGCTCGAGGAGTCCATCGAATTCGCCGAGCAGGATTTCGCCGAGCGCCAGTTAATCGAAGCGCGCAATGAGGCGGACACGATTCTGCACGCCACTGAAAAAACCCTGGCACGCGAAGAAACGCAGTCGCTTGCTGCAGAAGAGCGCGCGAAAATCAACGCGGCGGTCAAAGCGTTGCGCGAGGCGATGGCGGGCAAGGATTACAAATTGGTTCGCCAGCGGGTTGACGAACTGAATCTCGCGACGCATCATCTTGCGGAAATCAGCATGAACAAGGCGCTGCAAGCCGCGGTTGGCGGCAAGCGCATCGAGGAATTATAGAGCGTAGCTTTTGAGGAGCGCCATATGGGCGGCAAAAATCCTTACATCGAAGAGACAAAATATACTCCCGCGACGCAGAAATTTAAGGTGACGTTCGCGAAAGAGGGAAAAACAGTCGAGGTGGATCCAGCGAAATTTCCTTACGGCCACGATGGCCTTCCCGGCAGCATTCTGGACATCGCCACCGGATTTCACATGGGCCTCGACCACGCTTGCGGCGGCGTTTGCGCTTGCTCGACGTGCCACGTCATCGTGCACGAAGGCCTCGAGTCCTGCAACGAGGCCACCGATGCGGAGCTGGATCAACTGGACGAAGCCCCCGGCGTCACACCCAAATCGCGCCTCGGCTGCCAGTGTGTTCCCGATGGCACAAAAGATCTGGTCGTCGAAATTCCGTCATGGAATAAAAACTACGCCAAGGAAGCGGAGCACTAATCGAGCGCTGGCGGGTAGCGTCTGGATTTAGCCCGGCCTGATGACTTGCACTGGAAATTCATAAGGAGCGAACATGCCTTCTACATTTGATTGGGACAACGCGGAAGAAATCGGCGTCCGTCTCGCGGAAAAATTTCCGGAGATCGATCCGCTGACCGTCCGGTTCACTGACTTGCACAAATGGGTCACCGAGCTCGACGGTTTCACCGGCGATCCTGCGCAATCCAACGAGGGCAAGCTCGAAGCCATTCAAATGGCCTGGCACGAGGAATACCAAGAGGACCAACAATAATCGTCGGTTCAAAGCGGAAGGTCAAATGGGAGAAAAGAAAATGAGCGACGCGGAGTTGCGGTACCCCATCGGCAAATTTCAGCCCGGTAGGCCCAGCGAAGAAAATCGCAAGCAGTTCCTCGCGCAAATTGAAGAGGCGCCCAAGAAATTACGCGCTGCCGTCGCGGGACTTTCGAGCGAGCAGCTTAACACTCCCTATCGCGATGGCGGCTGGACGGTCCAGCAGGTCGTCCATCATCTGGCTGACAGCCACATGAACGCCTACACGCGCTTCAAGCTTGCGCTCACCGAGGACGAGCCGACCATCAAGCCGTACAACGAAACGCGCTGGGCGGAGTTGAGCGATTCGCGGACAACGCCGGTGGAGACTTCGCTCGGGTTGATGGACACGCTGCACGAGCGCTGGGTGAATTTGCTGCGCGGCATGAGCGCCGGCGATTTTGCGCGGACGTTGAAGCATCCCGAACATGGGACGGTGTCACTCGACTATATGCTGGGCCTTTACGCCTGGCACGGCCGCCACCATGTCGCGCACATCACCAATCTGCGCCAGCGCAATTCCTGGAAGTAGTGCAATGTTTTTGCGAACCGCAGCCGCCGCTGTTGTTCGCGCGCATCTGTTGTGTCTGCTCGCGCTCGCATTCGTATCCCTAGCCCTGACGGTTTCGGCGCAGCAGAAACACTCAGCGTCAAATCCGCGACTTGCAGCAGAGATTGACAGACTATTCGCAAGCGATATCAAGGCCGAAAAAACAGATGCTGCGCTGCACACCCGCGTGCGCACGATTTTCGCCGAGTACGGCCTGCCGTCAAACGAAATGGTTGGTGAGGAAGCGGCTGAGGAATATGTCACCTTGCTTTCCGGCGAGCCGCTGGACTTCATCGAAAAGGTGCTGCCTAAAATCAAGCAGGCTGCCGATGCTGGCAAAGTGTCAGAGAATAGCTACATCTACCTCCGCGCCCGGCTGCGCCAGAAAAAGATTCGCGAGAAGTTCAGCGGCCCGCCTGCAAACCCGGCATTGCAAAAAGAAATCGAGCGTCTCATTAAGACTGACCAGGCGGTGCGCCCGGCGGGTAAACAAAACTGGAACCTCAAGAAGATGGAAGCGACAGATCGCGCGGACGGAATCGAGGCACACGCTATTTTTGCTAAGTACGGCCTCCCCTCATTCGCCATGGTTGGGCCTCAGGCTGCGGAGGATTTCGACACTGTTATTCAGCACCAGCCCCTCGCTTTTCAAAAGCAAGTTCTGCCTCAAATGAAAGCCGATGCTGAGGCGGGCCAGGTTAGCGCAGAAAGCTATGCAATGCTGCTCGATCGCGTGGAATCTTATTCTCATCGGCCACAGACATACGGCGAGAATTTTGTCTGCAGTCCCGACGGAAAGGGGAGACCCTCGCCAATCGCCGACCGTGAGCATGTGGATCGCCGCCGCGCCGAATTGGGCCTGATGCCCTTAGATCTATACGCGAAGGTGCTCGGAGAACTTTATATGAACAACTTTTGCGCACAAGTCGCCGCAGAGAATAAAAAGGCCCCCCACAGCAAAACTGCAAAGCCACACTGATAGAAGCAATGACTGTTTCTTACTGGAGCCTTACGGTGTGAGAAGGTTTTCTGCCGCCACTTTGATTTTTTCTTCGTGGCCGAAGCCCTCAAACCAATGCACATTGGCTTCGCGGCGGAACCAGGTGATTTGCCGCTTCGCGTAGCGGCGCGTGGCCTGCTGAATTTCGCGCACTATCGTCTCCAACGGCGCGCCGCACAAAATGTGTTCGCGAAGCTGCGCGTAGCCAAGAAACGTGAATGGTTTTGCTGACGGCGCAATGCCCATGCGAATCAAACTTCGCAGTTCATCCAGCCAGCCGGATTCGAGCATTTCCTCAACGCGGTGGTCGATGCGCGCATAAAGTAGCGCGCGCGCCGGCATCAGCCCGATTTTCATGACAACGAATCCTGCGAGCGGATTTCTCCCGCGCCCGAGAAGCTGGCTGGCGGGTGTGCCAGTCAAAAGGGACACTTCGATCGCCCGAATAATTTTTTGCGTATCGCGCTTGGCAATGCAGGCCGCGCCAGTGGGATCGCGCCGGGCCAAAATGCGGTGCAGATACTCCGGCCCATTTTTTGCCGCGCGCTGTCTCAGCCGTTCGCGAATCGCTTCGGAGCGCGCCGGCAAATCGTCCAATCCTTCGAGCAACGCGCGCAAATAAAGGCCTGTGCCGACCGTCAGGATCGGCAACTTGCCGCGACTGCTCACTTCTTCAAGCGTTTCGAGCGCGACGCGGCGATAATCTCCCGCCGTGAACACCTCGGCTGGCTCGACCGAATCAACGAGGTGATGGCGAATTCCTCTTTGCTCCGTCCGCGGAACTTTTCCTGTGCCAATATCGAAATGCCGGTAAACCTGCGTGGAATCGCAGCACAAAATTTCGCCGTTGAGTTTTTCCGCGAGTGAGATGGCCAGCGCGGACTTTCCCGATGCGGTCGGGCCCAAAATCGCCACAAGCCTGCGCGGTGCATTCATCTCGCATTCACCGGAAGCGAACGAGGAGGAAAATCAGCGCGGCGAGCGCGAGGAGAAGCGCGCCCAAAATTTGCGTGCGATTCAGTTTCACTGGTTGATGTTGTAGTCCAGCGGCAGATTGTAAAGGAAAATGATTCGCAATTCGAGGTAAGGCCGTGTATACGCTGAGGGCAGCGGCTCGAAAGGATTCGATTCGGTCAAAGCCGAGCCTGCGGCGCGGTCCAGAGGCTCTTTGCCGGAAGTGCGCTCGAGGATGGGATCAGGACTGGGCATGTTTCCATTGGTCATGATGCGAAAACGCATCATCACCACGCCTTTGTCGCCCATGCGCGCGGAAATCGGCATCACCGATTCCCAATTCTGTTTTACACGCGCCAGCAGACGCGTCAGGTAATTCGAAAAGTCCACCCCATCGGTCGGCGAAAGAATTTGTACGCCGCTGCCGAGCTGTCCCTGGCCGCCTTCACCGCTTGGCGGAGGACCTCCCGGTGCCTGCGGCATTGGTTCGGCAAATGCCGCTGAAGTCGAACTATTGCGATTCTGCAGCGCTTGCCGCGCCGACTCCTGTAGAGCTTTGCCCGGCGAGAGGGCCGGCAAGTCGAGGTTCAGCTTGGATTTTGTTGGCGGCGGAGCTTCCATTTGCGAGAGCGGCTTGAATGCATTTTGTACCTTTTCAACGGGCGCGGGCGGCGGGGGCGAGGCCTTCGGCGCGGCGGGTCTGGTTTCTTCCGGCTGCGGCGGGGCGGGAGTTTTAGGTCCAGCCAGCGGTTGCGGCGTGGGCGGCTGAAGCGCCTCAAGCTTTTTCAGGACCCGCGGGTCAAGGCGGATGCGATCGCTCGGCTTTTCTATCGGAGGCCGCACTTTCGGCACGTTTCTTACTTCCGGCGGAAGAAAAACGCTCGATAGCTGCTGCCGCGCAAGTTGAACCTCTTGCGCAGGTTGATTCGCGGTGAATAACTTGGGTGCAAACAGGATTAACAGAATCACGCCAACGTGGACGATTAACGAAAACGAACGCGCTACCCATTCCCAGTCGCGTTTTTTTGCATCGTCTGGGCTGGCCAGCAGGTTAACTTCGCCGGTGGTGAACAAATCCGGCTCGAGCACGTCCGCGAAAATTCCCTGGGGCAGCGGTGCTGGGGCTTGAAACGATTCTTGGAGCTTGGCCTCTGCCGGAACCACCACGCGCGTTCCCAAAACGGCCAGCGGCACATGCGATGGGATTGCCGGGCCGGACGGCTCCATTTTTTTGACGGGCATATCGCGCGGAATCAACATGCGCGAGGCCAGCACGTCCAGCGGCAAATGCGAAGGTATGGATGTGCGCGTGTCGAGCACTGCAGGGGGCAGTTCGGAAGGCACGACGATGCGCGAATCGAGTCGCGAAGTTCGCCGATGGCCGTTTCCGCTAGGGGTATCGGGAGCGACAGGAGAAAGTTTCACGGGAACCAGTGTCCGAGGGATCATTTCAGGGCCGTGTGGAGGCAAGCTCCGGTTTTACGCGATTGGAATGCTCGTTAATTCCGTTCATGACGCGATTGGCGAGTTCGAGGGCGAGGCGGCCCGCTGCTCCGTCCACGAGCGGCGTCTTGCGCTCGCGCACCGCGTCGAGAAACGAGCGCAGTTCCGCTTTCAGCGGCTCTTCGGGCTGCGTGGGCAACTTTTCAAAATCAATCGCCGGCTGCGAGCCTTCGCCGACCACGCGGATGCGCGTGACGTCCTGGCGCGTGTAGTCGACGGAAACGTATTCGCGCGTCTGGAAAAATCGCAATTTGCGCACGCGTTCGGTGGAGACGCGGCTTGCGGTTACATTGGCTACAGCGCCGGATTCGAATTCGATGCGCGCATGCGCAATGTCCACTTTGTCGGTGAGCACTGGAATTCCAACGGCTTGAATGTCGCGCACCGGTGAATTCACCAGGGCGAGCAGCACATCGAGGTCGTGAATCATGACGTCGTACACTACGTCCACGTCCAAACTGCGCGGTGAAAAAACGCCTAAGCGATGAACTTCGAAAAAGAGCGGACGCGTCACGATTTTCTGCACGGCAACGACCGCCGGATTGAAGCGCTCGAGGTGCCCCACCTGCAAAATGCGCGCAGCCTTTTTTGCGCTCGCGATGAGCCTGTCGGCCTCATCGAGGGATACCGCCATAGGCTTTTCGACCAGAACGTCGACGCCGCTTGCGAGCAATTGGGATGTGATCTCCGCGTGCTGAACGGTGGGCACGGCGACGCTGGCCGCGTCGACCTGCTCGGCGAGACGGTCCACGTCGGAAAAAGCCAGCGTGCCGAACTCTGCCGCCACTTGCCGCGCGCGCTCGGGGTCTGCGTCATGTACGCCAACAATTTCCGCGCCGGAGAGGTCATGAAACACGCGCACGTGGTTGCGCCCAAAGTCGCCTACGCCAACCACGCCGACGCGAATTTTCCTGTCGCTCAAATCTGGCTCTTTCCCGAGACGGGTTTTTCGGACACGCCCTGCCTACGAATCTCTGATGCAGTTTGCGCGGTTTTTTCTGCATCGCCCGCCGGGAAAGCTTCTATGGCGATGTTGGCTTCATTCGCCGCAACGAGAAGTTTGTCGCGGTCGAAAAGCAGGCTGCGGCCGGCATCAATGGCCAGAGCGGTGGCGCTCGAACGCTGCATCACTTCGATCGTTTTCAGGCCAATCACCGGCACATCGAAGCGCATATCCTGCGAGGGCTTGCTGACTTTCACTACCGCCAAATGCTTCCCTTGGGTAAGACGCGCCGCGCGCTCGATGGTTTCGTCAGTGCCTTCCATGGCTTCGACGGCGACGCAAGCGCGATCTGAAATCACCACAGTTTGCCCCAAGTCCACTTCGGCAAGGCGCTGCGCGATTTGCCGGCCATAGGCGATATCCGCAGATTCCTCGGCATTCGGAGCGCGGCGCGTCAGCACTCCCTTTTCGGGGAGCAGCGGCCCGAGAAAAGCGGTCGAGTCGACGAGATGAATTCCTTCTTCTTCGAGCAAATGCGCTACCGCGCCAATCAGCGAATCGGTATTTTTTTTAGAGAGCGATAGCAGGAGCTTGGCAAGTTTCCAGTCCGGCCTTATCGAGCTGAAAATTTTGTTGTGTTTCACCTGTCCGGCCATCACGGCCTGCTTCACGCCTTCTTCGCGCATCAGTTCGATGGCCCGCGACAGTTCACCGAGACTCACCCAATGAAGTCGGCGCGCGACGCGCTCGAGTTCCGGCGAGGCTTCTTCTTTAATGGCAATCACCGCCATATCAATGCCGCGGCTGCGAGCGCCTTCCAGCACAAGGAACGGGAATTTTCCATTGCCGGCAATCAATCCCCATCCGGAGGCCGCGCTTGTGTCGGTTTGCGCCATGTTCGTTTACTTAATCAGCCCGCGTTCGGCAGTTTCGATGAATTGGATCAGCTCGGACACATCTTCCGAGCCGTTCAGAGTTGCGCGCATGCGCTCGATTGCCTGAGTTGTGTTCAGTTTGGAACGCAGCAGCAGGCGGTAAGCACGCTCTATCGCTTTGATGCGTTCTGGAGAGAAACCGTGCCGCTCAAGGCCAATTGCATTTACTCCATAGGAGCGGACGTCACGCGCCTGCACCACTTTGGAAAATGGCGGAGCATCCTGCGTCACCGCGGTGAGCGCGCCCACGTACGCATAGCGTCCTACGCGGCAGAATTGATGCACGGTGCAAAACGCGCCAACGGTGGCGTGATCTTCCACGCGAACGTGCCCGGCCAGGGTCGCGCCATTTACGAAAATCGTGTGATTCCCCACCTGGCTGTCGTGTCCCACATGCGCATAAGCCATAAACAGGTTGTTGCTGCCGATGCGTGTTGTGCCGCCGCCTTTTTTCGTTCCTCGGCTGATGGTGACGAATTCGCGAAACTGATTTGCGTCGCCAATTTCGAGCAACACGCGTTCGCCCGCATAGGTTAAATCCTGCGGCTCCCCGCCAATTGCGCAGAAAGAATAAAAATGATTCCCGGCGCCGATTTTGGCGGGGCCGTTAATGACCGCGTGCGGCTCCACAACGCACTTTTCGCCGAGCTCCACTTCATCGCCGACCACCGCGAACGCGCCAACGCGCGCGCCATTGCCGATTCGCGCGCTTTTCGAAACACTCGCTCGCGCGTCGATTTCGCTCATGCTTCGCGATCCACCATTTTGCACATGAGCGTGGCTTCCGCCGCCATTTCATCGCCCACGAAGGCTTTTCCTGCGAGCTTGCAGAACGTGTAGCGCCACGAGAGCACATTCACTTCAACGCGTAACTGATCTCCCGGCAGCACTGGGCGGCGAAAGCGCGCGCCGTCAATGGCCACAAAGTATAGAAGCTTGCTCTCGCGCTCCTTCACTTCCTGCAGCAGAAGGAATCCTCCGGTCTGCGCCATCGCTTCCACAATCAGCACCCCCGGCATCACCGGCTTGCCCGGGAAATGCCCCGCAAAATAATGTTCGTTGATGGTGACGTTTTTCAAGCCGACGATGCGCTTGAGCCGTTCCATCTCGACAATCGCATCCACCAGCAAAAAAGGGTAGCGATGCGGCAACACTTTCTGAATCTCGTTCATATCCAGGAGCATGAAATTAGCCTCGTCAAGCCGCAGGGTATGCGCGGCATGTAGTCGAAATATAGTATACGAAACGCGCGCGACGTGGAAATCGTAGCGCAGTTTGGCAGTGGGCCGGTTTGAATTTTGCCTGCTATTGTCACGATTAAGAAAGTTCAAACTGGCGCACCGCAGTTTGCGCAGCCCCTTCGGGACATCCTCAAAAGGTGAAATCGCGCCTGCCGCTTCGTCCGGGATTGACTCGCATGGGCTCCGGCGGGACAATAAAAGTGCAGCGGCGACGTCGTCACAAGTTCGTCACTCGATGAATTTGCACGCGAACAATGCAGCGCTGCTGCAAAGCCCGGCCACGGCCGCCGAATACCGGTTGCAAATCGCCAATTACAGGCAACGCACGTGTTCACGAACAGCTTCAAACGCCGAGCCGAAGCGCTCCTCGCGCGCGCGGAAATTCAGATCAATGGGCAGCATCCGTGGGATATCACTGTCCATCGCGAGGAATTCTACAGCCGCGTCTTTCGCGAGGGTACGGTGGGGCTGGGCGAATCCTACATGGACGGCTGGTGGGACGCGCCTGCGCTGGACCAG
This sequence comes from Candidatus Acidiferrales bacterium, assembly GCA_035933545.1. Taxonomy (GTDB): domain Bacteria; phylum Acidobacteriota; class Terriglobia; order Acidiferrales; family UBA7541; genus DAHUXN01. Next base: position 112,303 of record DASYYQ010000072.1, read on the forward strand.
TTTTTTTACCGCATCTTTCGCGTTCATTTGGACGAAACACGGTTCCCCGCGTGGACGGCGATTGGCCTGTACCTTCGTTCTTTGTTGTTCAATACCCAGAGAAAATCGCGTTCTTTTAAAGTCGGCGAAGATCATTACGACCGCGGCAACGATATGTTCGAAGCGATGCTCGATAAGCGCATGGTTTACACCTGTGGTTGCTGGGAAAACGCATCAAATCTCGACGACGCGCAGCAGGCCAAGCTCGAATTCGTTTGCCGTGCTATAGATCTTCAACCTCGCATGACGGTGCTGGACATTGGCTGCGGCTGGGGCAGCTTCGCAAAATACGCCGCGGAAAATTACGGTGCGCGTGTGGTGGGCATAACTATTTCGCGCGAACAGGCAAAGCTCGCTGCCGAACGCTGCGCCGGGTTGCCTGTAGAAATTCGCGTGCAGGATTATCGCGACTTGCGGGGGCAATTTGATTGCGTCGTCTCCCTGGGCATGTTCGAACACGTGGGCTATAAGAATTATCGCTCGTATATGAATATCGTTCGACAAACGTTGTCCGGCTGCGGACGTTTTTATCTCGGGTGCATTGGGAAAAATCGCTCTGTTCGCACCACGGATCCGTGGATCGAGAAGTACATTTTCCCCAATTCTATGGTTCCTTCCCTCAAGCAAATCAGCGCCGCGGCGGAGGGCCTTTTCATTCTGGAAAACTTCCAGAATTGGGCCGCGCACTACGACCGCACACTGATGGCCTGGTTCCACAATTTCGAAACGCACTGGAACGAACTGCGGCGGCACTATGACGAGCGATTTTTCCGCATGTGGAAATTCTATCTGATGGCTAGCGCGGGCTCGTTTCGTTCCGGCAGCCTGCAAGCCTGGCAAATGCTGTTCTCGCCCGAAGGAGCCGGCGGCTGCTAACGTCGCTGCTGCAATCCAATGCCAAATAGACTGATTCGAAGGTCCGGGCACGAAGCATCACTACAATTGCAACGCGAACGTCTAGGTAGAACGGAGGACCGAGAGCCATTTTTCCAGGATAGCCTGGCCACTTGGCTCAAGCTTTGTAAAGAAGACCCCCATGCCGGAATTCAGGTTCGAAGAAACCACCCTGCCGAGTGCGGCTAGGATGGTGCCGCCATGAGCAATTCGTAGAGAGACTTTCTTGCCTGCGGGGAATGGCGTGGTGGTGGAAACGTAACATCCAAAGATACTTAAGTCACGGGTGCGCGCGTTGAGAAATCGCTCGGATTGCACATCGATAACCTCGATGTTCGCCGAGAAAGGAAAGCGGGCCGCTCGATGGGATACGACGCGCATGGATCTGCTCGCTCCTTGATCATTATGCGGCAAGTGCTAAATCACGACGTCACGAATGTAAGGAATTGTTCTGATTGAATACTACGGGTAGGCGAAAGCACCGCGGTTACGCTGGACGTGTTAGTCTGAAAATGTCCCGATGGAACATCTCCGAGGAAACACACTTCTCGACCGTACCTTTCAACTGAGCATAACGCTGAAAGGGCTTGATGGTTTGCTTGAAATTGCCGGCGCATTTCTGTTTTTGAGATCGGATCCAGCGCGGGTCAACGGGCTAATCGGTGCGCTGACCTTCCATTTGCTTTCGCCGAGCCAAAATGCATACCTCACATCGCATTTGCTGCATGCTTCGCAGGCGGTCGCCGGGCACGCGCCGTACTTCATTTTTTTGTTTTTGATGTCCCATGGCGTGGCCAAAGTGGCGCTGGTCACGGCCTTGTGGTTCAACCGGATGTGGGCTTACCCAATGATGATGCTGTTGCTGGCGGCGTTCATCGTGTATCAGATCTACGTGATGATTTACAATCCGACGATTTTTATGGCGCTGCTGACGATTTTCGACGCATTCGTCATTTGGCTGACAAAGGTGGAGGGCGAAAAGCAGCGAATGTCGAGGAGCGCGTGAGCGGAAACGACGCGCGTCTAAATGCTCTCGTTTTGCATCTGATTGTGCCGCGCACAAGAAATTCCTGAGAAATTTCGCTACCAGATTTTGCAAACCTTCGCTGCTGGACGCACCATGGGCTCGTCAGGCTTGCAATCGAACGCTTTGGCAAATGCCGCCATATTCGAAGGCGGAGCGATGGCGCGGAATTTACCGAGAGGATGCGGATTGGTTTTCACCAAGAGCAATTCCAACTGCGGCCTTTCCGTGCCAGCCCAGGTTCTGGCCCATGCGAGGAAAAACCGCTGGTCCGGAGTGAATCCGCCGATTTTCCTGTTGGAACTCCCTTCCGGCGTTTTCTTGAACGCTTTATAGGCGATGGTCAGGCCCCCGAGATCTGCGATGCTTTCGCCGAGAACGAGTTTGCCATTTTCATGGACGCCGGGCTGGACTTCGTAGTTGTCGAACTGGTGTTCGACGCATTCAGCGCGAGCCTCAAAATTTTTGGCGTCTTCAGGAGTCCACCAATCGCGCAAATTTCCATTCGCGTCGAATTTCCTGCCTTCATCGTCGAATCCATGAGTCATTTCATGGCCGATGACCGCGGCGATGCCGCCGTAATTCAAGGCGTCGTCGGACTGCGCGTCGAAAAATGGCCACTGCAGGATTCCGGCGGGGAAGACGATTTCGTTCATCGAAGGATTGTAATAAGCGTTGACGGTGGGCGGAGTCATTCCCCATTCTGTGCGGTCGACGGGCTTGCCGATCTTGGCCAGCTCGTATTGAAACTGGAATTCGTGGCCGTGCAAGAAATTTTCGACGTAAGGGCCGCGATTCACTTTGAACGCCGCATAGCTTCGCCAGTGATCGGGATAGCCAACTTTCAGCATAAGATGGCTGAGCTTGTCGAGCGCCTGCTTTTTAGTCTCGGGACTCATCCAAGAAAGCGTTTCGATGTCATCGTGAAGGGCGTTCACCAGGTTGTGAACCATTTTCAAGGCGGCGGCCTTGTCCTCAGGGGTGAACGCGCGCGCGACGTACTTTTGGCCGAGTGCTTCGCCGAGCGCGCGATCGGTCGATTGCACGCAACGCTTCCAGCGCGGCTGCAGCTCCTTCGCGCCGGTTAGGGTCTTGCCACTGAAGTCGAAATCCTCGTCAACAAATTTCGCGGAAAGAGCTGGCGCAGCGGTGTCGATCAGATGCCAACGCAAGTAGGTTTGCCACTCAGCGAGAGATGCAGAAGTGAGCTGGGCGTTCAGCGCCTTGAAAAAATCGGGCTGCGCGACGTTCACTTCGGAAACGTTGGGCTGGCCTACATCTCGCAGATAGCTGCTCCACGAAAATACCGGAGTGATCTCCTGAAAGGATGCAATATCCATTTTGTGGTAGTGCGATTCGGGGTTGCGCATCTCGACGCGGCTCATCGAAGCCTTGGCAAGATCGGTCTCGAGAGTCATAACCGTCTGCGCTTCTTGCGAGGCGGTTGAATCGCTGTCGCCCAGCAGCTTGAACATGTTGGCGACGTGTTGCAGATAGGCGACGCGGATTTTTTGCGAGCGTTCATTAGGGTTCAGGTAATAATCCCGATCGGGCAAACCCAATCCGCCCTGAGCCGCGAGGGCGATTTCCTGCGTGCTGTTTTTATAGTCCTGCGTGGCGCCGAAGCGGAACATGACGCCGACGCCCATGCTTTGCAGCCGCGCGACTTCCGCCTCCAATTCCTGCACCGTGGAAATGTTTTTGATGCGCGCGAGCTCCTGCTCGAGCGGCTGAATTCCCTCTTTCTCGATTTCCGGCTCATTCATGCAACTGGCGTAGTAGTCGCCGATTTTCTGCTCGTTCGAGCCGGCAGGTGCGTTGCGGTCGGTCGCGGCTTGCTCGAGGATTTGATGGAGGATTTCCTGATTGTGGTTGAAAAGCGAATTGAAAGTGCCCCAGCTGGAATATGCGGGAGGAATGGGATGCGATTTGATCCATCCGCCGTCCGCGAATTGGAAGAAATTGACACAGGGACTTGCGCTGCGATCGAGGTCAGCGGGATTCAGCCCGTGGCGCTCCGTTTTGGCGCTGGAACTCGGTCCAGAAGCCGAACGTTGCCCAAGAAGGCCGGCGCGGCAATAGGCTCCGGTTTGAGCCAGAACCGGCAAAGGCGAAAGAAATAAAATTGCGGCGAGCAGCAGCTTGCGGAGTGCGGACATGCAAAGTACCTCCATGCGATGAAATCGTGAAAAGCATATGCGGCACTGCGATGCAAGTCAAACGCAACAAGGGTGCGACGAACGAGAGAGATGAACAGTTTCATTAGCGGCGAAGAAAAGCGATGAGCGTGCTGAGATGCGCCGGCCTGCCAGCGCGCAATTTCTTTTAGATGTGAACTCTTTATCTCGTATGCAAACAGTGGAAGTCTGATGAGGCGCTGAAGGGCCGCGCCGCGCATCTTCAATATAGCGCGCGCGGTACGAGGAGCGGACAATTGAAAAGTTTTGTGGGGCGATTGCTTTTGGTGGTGCTGACCACGGCGATGTTGACGCCGCGAATGACCGGCGCCTATTCGGTGTTCACTCATGAAGAGCTTATCGACCTGACGTGGCCGACGGCAATCCGTCCGCTGCTGCTCAAACGATTTCCCGGCACAACTCCTGCGCAGTTGCGCATAGCGCACGCTTTCGCCTACGGCGGATGCGACGCACAGGATATGGGCTACTACCCGTTTGGCAACAGGTTTTTCAGCAACTTGACGCACTATGTGCGGACAGGCGACTTCATCAACAATTTGCTGCTGCAGGCGCACAGCGTAAACGAGTATGCGTTTGCGATCGGCGCGATGTCGCATTACGTGGGCGACTCAATTGGCCATTCGGAAGCAATGAATCCAGCAACAGGAGTCAATTTCCCCAAGCTAGCCAAGAAATACGGGCCCGATGTGACCTATGACGAGGATGAGACTGCCTACGTCAGCACCGAATTTTCATTCGATATCGGGCAGCTGTCGAAGCGCACGTTTGCTCCGACGGCGTACATGAGGTACATCGGATTTCGCACGCCGCGCAAACTGCTGGAGCGCGCGTTTGTGGCCACGTATGGAATTGACGTTCGCGAACTCGTTGGCGGAGTTTTGCCGGCGATTAGAAGCTACCGTACATCGGTGCGCACGTTTGTTCCTGCGTTTGCAGGTGCGGAAGTTATTCTGCACGGCAGGCAGTTTGCGCCGGATGCGCCGGGGCCGGCGTATGATACTTTCGTGAACCAATTGAAAACGGCAGGATTTGAACGGCATTGGGCGTACACGTACAAAAAGCCGGGAATTGGGCCGCATCTGCTGGCGATAATTATCAAAATAATTCCAAAAATCGGTCCGGCCAGGTATCTGGCGATTAAGATTCCTGACAAGCAAACAGAAGGGTGGTACATCAAAAGCGTGGATGACTCGGCGAATGTTTACGGGCAACTGCTGGCCGATTTAGCGGCGAATCCGAGCGGGACGCTCAAGCTCGCAAACGTTGATTTGGACACGGGCCAGAAGATCCGGCCCGGCGGATATGCGCTGGCGGATAAAACGTACGCGCAATTGGTACAGCGCTTGACTGCCGATCCTGACAAAACAATTCCGAGCGAGTTGCGCGATGATATTTTGAGCTTTTACTCCAACCCCAACGCTCCCATTCACACGAAGAGAAATCATCGCAAATGGAAGCGGCTGATGGCTGAGCTTCAAACGCTGAAGAAGATGAAAGTTGCGCCCGCTGCGGCCGTAGCCCACAGCGATTGAAATTGACGCTGTGCGACGGACAAAACTCGGCTGCGGTTATCGGTGCTTTTTCCCGCGATTGAGCGGGTTGGTGCGGGCTGGTAAATTCTTCGCAGGAAGACACAGAGCAGCGGCGCCGGCGATGCCGGAGTCCTCTCCATAATGAGCGCGAACCAGCGGAATCTCCGCGCAGCGCGAATTGATGCTCCATTCCGGCAAGCGTTTGCGAATGTAATCGAACCATTCCGACATAAGCGCGCCCATGCCGCCGCCGAAAATAATCACGTCAGGTTCGAGCAAATCGATAATGTTGCCGAGCCAAATGGCGAGCAGAGTGGCAGTTTCCTGCAAGATTGACGCGGCCAGCGCGTCTCCGGCATGCCATGCTGCGCCAACCATCTCCGCGGTAACGTTCTCTGGATTACCGCCGGCGAGCGACAGTAATTGTTGCCCGGCGGCCGAACCATCCAACAGCTTTTGTTTGGCGCGTTTGGCCACTGCCGGTCCAGCGGCCATCGCTTCGATACATCCCATTTTGCCGCACATGCACTGGGCGCCGTGATAATCGATGGAAAGGTGCCCGCCTTCTCCGGCTGAGCCGGTGCGGCCGTGATAAATTCTGCCGCCAAAAATCACGCCGGTTCCAATCCCCGTGCCGAGCGTCGCGTAAAAAACGGAATCGTATCCTTGACCTGCGCCCCAAATGGCTTCCGCGAGCGCCGCGGCGTTCGCATCATTGTCCAGATGGATAAGCAATTTCCGCCACGTCTTCAATTTTTTTGTGATGTGCAGATTGTGCCAGCACGGAAGATTTGGCGGATTGATGATGATTCCCGCTCGCGGATCAAGCGGGCCAGGGCTGCTGATTCCAATCGCGGCGACCGATTTACGCAAACGCGGCTTGATTTGCACTGCTGCTTCGATGGCCTGTTCGACGGCCGCTAAACCATCCGCTTCGCTGCCCCGGCTGGACATCGGCACGCGCGTCTTGCACAGGATTTTCCCGCGCGCGTCGACGAGGCCCGCGGCCACTTTCGTCCCGCCAATGTCCACTCCCAGATAAACGGCCTGTTTTGCCGGCATGTCAAGACGACCTCCTGCGGTGGGCATGATAACGCGGAGGCGGTGAACGTGTATAGTTTGGCGCAGGCGCGCCTTTACAATTGCCTATGTGGCACGTATGCTGGCGTCCAACGGAACGAAACAAAAGAGCGCGAAGGTGCGTAGGAATTAAAAAGGAGGCGCGATGATCGGTTGGATAGTGCTGGGGATCATTGTCATCCTGGTTTTTGTGGTGATCGGGATGTACAACGGACTGGTCAAGCTGAAAGTGCAGTGCGACAACGCGTGGTCGGACATCGATGTGCAACTGAAGCGGCGATACGACCTGATTCCGAATCTGGTGGAGACGGTGAAGGGGTACGCGGCGCACGAAAAGGGCACGCTCGAAGGAGTGGTGCAGGCGCGCAACGCGGCCATGTCCGCACAAGGACCGGCGGCGAAAGCGGGGGCGGAAAATATGCTGACCTCGGCGCTGCGGCAAGTGTTCGCGCTGGCGGAAGCGTATCCGCAACTACGCGCGGTGGAGAGCTTCACGCAATTGCAGAACACGCTCAATCAACTGGAAGACAGCATCCAGAACGCGCGGCGTTATTACAACGCGGTGGTGCGAGACTTCAACACGAAAATCATGGAGTTTCCGTCAAATATCATTGCGGGCATGTTCAATTTCAAATCTCGCGAGTTTTTCGAAACAGGGGCGCCGGCGGAACGGGAAGTTCCTAAAGTGAGTTTTCAAGCGGGCGCACCGCAGTAGCCCGGGCCGATGATGCGCAGCCTTCGCCGCGCCACAATTCTTCTCTTCGCATTAGCTGCCGCTATATCCGCGCTCACTTTCCACACGAGCGCGCGCACGCTCGCTATACAAAGCTTCGATGTGCATGTGACGGTGCATCCGGATTCCACGATCGACGTCACGGAAATTCTGGACGTGAATTTTCAAGGGGCGTGGCACGGAATTTATCGCAACATTCCCGTGGAATACACTGGGTCGATGGGATTGACCTACACGCTGTTTCTCGAACCTCAGAGTATTACGGACGCCGATGGCAATGCGCTGAAATACGAGATTTCGCGGCGAGGGCGCTACAAGCAATTCAAGATTTACGTGCCGGATGCAGTAAATACGACGCGCACCATCGTGATTCGCTACAGAGTGCTGGACGCGCTGCGATTTTTTGCAGATCACGACGAGCTATATTGGAACGTCACCGGAACCGAATGGGACGCGCCCATCGAAAACGCGTCGGCGCAAATCGTTTTGCCCGCAGGCGTCACCGGATTGCACGCGGAGGCCTTCACCGGCGGTTATGGCGAGCGCGGGCAAAACGCGAGCGTGAAAGTCGCCGGCAACGAGGTGCAAATTCAAACGCAGCAGCCACTCGGCTATCACGAAGGGCTGACGGCGGTGGTGGGATGGGACAAAGGATTTGTTCATCCGCCGAGCGCGTGGCAGAACATTTCGATGTTCCTGCGCAGCAATTGGCCATTTTTTGTTCCGATTCTGGCGTTTTTTCTGATGGGAGGGTTTTGGTACACGAAAGGGCGCGACCCGCGACGGAATCCGATAACCGTGCAGTATGAGGCGCCCGATAAGCTGAGTCCGGCGGAAGTGGGGACGCTTGTCGACAATGAAGTGGCGATGCGCGACATCACCGCGACCATTGTGGATTTGGCGGTACGCGGATATTTGAAAATCGAGCAACAGGACACCAACCAGGCAATGGGCTTGATTCACCACAAGAATTTTATTTTTCACAGAGTAAGGCCGCCCCAGGATTGGTCGAGCTTGAAACCGCACGAGCAGGCACTGCTGGCCGCGCTTTTTGATAATGGCGCGAGCGACCAGGTGTCGCTGACGGATTTGCAGAACAGCTTTTACGTTCATTTACCGGCGATTCGCAACCGCATTTTCGATGGGCTGCTGGAAAACGACTACTATTCGCGGCGTCCGGACACGTTGCATCAGGGATACTTCGGCGCAGGCCTGATAATCGCCTTCGCATCCTTCTTCGGTGCTGGAGCGCTTTCGAATGCGCTCGGAGTTTCTTCTCTGACAACGATCATCGCGGGCGTTCTGACTGGAATCATTGTGGCCGGATTTGGATATTTGATGTCGGCGCGAACGGTTGCGGGCGAACGCGAACTGGAAAAGGTACTGGGATTCGAGGATTTTTTGGGGCGCGTCGAAAAGGATCAGATTGAGCGCATCGAAAAGACGCCGGAGATGTTCGAAAAATACCTGCCCTACGCGATGGCGCTGCGCGTCGAAAAAAAATGGGCCACGGCGTTTCAGGACATTTATCGCCAGCCGCCACAATGGTATGCAGGGCCGTTCGGCGGAACTTTTCAGACGCTCTTTTTGATAAACGAGTTGAATTTCATGTCCATGCAAACGGGCAGCGCGATGGCCTCTACGCCGCGCAGCGCGGGCGGTTCGGGATTCGGCGGCGGAGGATTTTCGGGCGGTGGCTTCGGCGGCGGTGGCGGCGGCGGGTTCTAGCCTGGCAATTTCATCGCGCCGTACGATTCCTTTGTGTCGTTGTCCCCTCACAGCTATGCTTCGAGCGAACCATTTCCCTCGGGAAAACATGTCCCGTTCCCATTCTTTTTGTATATATCACACCGTGATATAATATAGAAAAGATGAGAGGAAGGAACTCAGCGGGATCGTTGAGGCATCGTGCGGATTCGGCCTCGAAAGCTATCCGGGAGCTTGCTCAGTTCCGTTTCCAGCTAAGGCGATTTCTGCGCTTCAGCGAGAAGGCGGCGCGCGTCGCGGGCGTAACGCCGCAGCAGCATCAATTGATGCTGGGCATCGCGGGATTCACAGGTCGCGGCTGGGCTACGATTTCCGAGCTGCAGGAGTTTTTGCAGGAACGGCACAACGCGGTGGTGGCTCTGGTGAACCGCGCGGTGCGGGCGAAGCTGGTTCGGAAGACGCCAGTCGCGCGTGACCGTCGCTTTGTGCGCGTGGATCTGACGAACGCTGGACGAGCGATGCTGATGAAGCTTTCCGCCCTTCATCGAAGAGAACTGGCGAGATTTCACGACAGTTCGGGATCTGCGCTTTTACCGGCAGGCGTTGTAGCCGGCAGGCGAAATGAAGTATGCATTCACAGGTGTGAAAAGAAATTGAGCGCTCGAGAAATGATAACCGGGCAGGCTCGCAAATAGTCACATGGCGAAATATCAATCCAGATTGATGCGCCATCCGCGGCTGCGGAAATACGCTGCGTTCGTTCACGAAGACTTGTCCGCAACTTATTCGCGGGATCTGCACAGATGGTTGATCGTTGCGCCCATAATGGGCGTGCTGACCGGATTGCTCATCACCCTTATCGTGCAGGTTATCCTGAGATGGATGTGGCCGCCAGTGCTTCGATATTATCTAGCGCATCCAGCCACCATGATTCCAGGACTTACCGCTGGCTTTGTAGTTGCCGGTTTGATCATGCAGTATCTGACACCCGATCCGAACCAACACTCGACTGAGGAGATCATCCGTTCCTATCACGATCATCAGGGCGATATTCGCATGCGCCCGTTCGTTCCGAAGCTGCTCGCGGCAATCGCCACAGTCGGTTTCGGCGGCAGCGCCGCTCTCGAGGGCCCGAGCATTTACGGCGGCGGAGGACTGGGCTCCTGGCTTTGGGCCAAGCTGCGCCGAATCGGGCTCGAACCGCGCGACCGCCGCATTATGGTGATCAGCGGAGCGGCAGCGGGCATGTCGGCGGTATTCCGCGCGCCTTTGACGGGAATTATTTTCGCGCTGGAGATGCCTTATAAGGACGATCTCGCACATGAGGCCCTCTTGCCCGCGCTGATTGCCTCGGTTACTTCTTACGCGACAATGGCGGCATTCCTCGGAGCGAAGCCGCTGTTCGATTTTGCCAGCGCCCAAACGTATACGCGCCGCGATCTGCTGTGGTCGGCGCTGCTCGGCGTGATCTGCGGATTCATCGCCATGGCTTTTGACATCACTTATCGCCGCATGCGCCAATTTTGCGTGCGTCTCTCCGTGCCTCACTGGCTGAAGATGGCCGCGGGCGGGTTCTTAACAGGCGTGTGCGGGCTCGCATTCGTCTCGATGTTTCACGGGAACCTGGTGCCGCTTGGCGCGAATTACGAAGCAGTGCACATGATCCTTCAAGAGTCGCATGGCTCACTTGAGCTGGTTGTGTTCGGATTTTTGAAGCTCGCGGCGACGCTGTTTTCTCTGGGCGTAGGTGGAGTCAGCGCTATGTTCGTTCCGCTGTTCCTCGCGGGCGGTACATTTGGAACGGCATTTGCGCAATCCATCGTGCACAGTCCGTCGGTTGATCTCTACGCCGCGGTGGGCATGGCGGCGTTCATCGCGGCCGGTTATAAGACGCCGCTTACCGCAGTGGTTTTCGTGGCGGAGGCCACCGGCGGCCACGCTTACATTATTCCGGCGCTCATTGGCGCGGCGGTCGCTTACGCGGTTTCCGGCGAAGCCTCCGTTTCTGGCGATCAGCGGCTGCATGAGGGCTTGCGGGCTTCAGAACTGTCGCGAATCATCGCCCGGGAGGCTATGCAGAAGCGCATCATTTCGGTTGATGCGACCGCATTGCTGCGCCAGTTTGCTGAGAGCGTCAGCGCGCAACATCCGCACGCCGTTTATCCGGTTTATAACGGCGAGACAGTGATCGGAACGATTTCCGTGAGTTCGCTGACTAAAATACCGCCTCAGAAGTGGGATCTAATGAAGGTGCGCGACGCCATGGACAGTCAGTTTGCTTCGATAACTCCCGATACGGATTTAGAAGAGGCGCTGCGCCTGCTGATGGGCCAAAATGGGCAGCATATGCTGCTGGTGAGGTCGGAAACCGGCAGTCTCGAAGGAGTGCTCACCAAAACAGACATCCTTTCGGCATTGGACACAAGCTCGGTGAACGCCAGGGCCGCTGAAGTCCCGTTTTTCCCGGAGAGCAGCAACTAAAAATCCTGTAGCATCGGTTCGGCAGCGCGAAACTAAAGCTTCTTGCGGAAGGATTTCTGCGTTTTGTTTACGCGGTAACCAAGCTTTTCGTAAAAGCTGTGTGCGCGGTCGCGTATGACGTTTGAGCGCAGCCCGGCTTCCTTGAACCCATTCACGCGGCCCCAGGACTCGGCCTGCTCCATCAGCAGCCGGCCAACGCCCTGCGAGCGGCACGATTCGTCCACCACGAGGCTGGCGATTTCGATGCGCGGGTTGGCGCCGATGGTGCGAAATGGAAAAACCTCGATGTAGCCAGCGAGCAGATTTCCGGCGCGTTCCGCGATGAGGATAACGTGCTCGCGTTCTTGCAAAATTTCATGGAGGCGCGCGCTGACTTGCGCCGATGTGGACGCATATCCCAGCTGACCCGCGAGCACCGCGAGTTGTGGCGCGTCAGCAAAGGTCGCAGATCTGACGCGGAGCTTCTCCGAATTTGCGGCGCTGGTCATGATTGTTTTTGCGGTTCTGCCATCTCTGTCCCCATGTCAAAACAATTTGTCCGAATCGAGCAGGATGGTGACCGGCCCGTCATTCACCAACTCGACCGCCATGTGCGCCTGAAAAACGCCTTTCTCAACGCGCACGCCGAGATCTGAAACGGCGCGCGTGAATTCCTCATACAGCGCTTTGCCCAGCTCCGGCGGCGCTGCCTGAATAAAGCTGGGGCGGCGGCCGCCGCGCGCGTCGCCATACAACGTGAATTGCGAGACAGCAAGCAGCGCGCCATGAACGTCCAGCAGCGAGAGATTCATTTTACCTTCGGCGTCGTTGAAGATGCGCAGATTGACGATCTTCTCCGCCATGGACTTTGCGGTTGCGGCAGTATCGTCGCGGCCCACGGCGAGCAAGACCATCAGTCCTGCGCCAATTTCGCCGGTCACGCTGCCATCCACGACGACGCACGCTCTCGAAACCCGCTGGACAACCGCTCTCATACAGCTCTCCTATGGCCGAGCCTTGCAAGACGCACCTCTTCAAATTCATGTAACCCGAACATTGTACAGGGCGTCTGATTTGCACGAAAGAGCCTGCACTCACGATCGAAAACCTCAATTTATTTGTATTGACAACTATTGTCTATGCAAGTATGCTGCTCCGATTGCGCCATTCGTTATACAAACCGGATGTGGATTCGGTCTTTGTGGGCCGGTTGCTTTTGGGACGGATTATGAGCGCGCTCCTGGAAGCGCACGACAAAGCCCTGGCGCAATTCGGGCTCACCAGCCGCCAGGGAATCGTGCTCATGAATTGCGCGCGAGGCGAGGCCAACACGCCCGTTGAACTTGCAGTCTTCAACGGACTGGACGTCTCCAGCATGAGCCGCATGCTTGATCGTCTGGAAAAGAAAGGCCTGTTGCGCCGCTCGCGCACGGACAAAGACCGGCGCAAAGTGACCGTTCAATTAACGCCGAAGGGACGCGCCCTCATTCGCAAAGCGGTTCCAGTGGCGGCGCGCGTCGCTGTACATGCCTGGCGAGGCGTCTCGGAACGAGAAAGACAAACTCTTCGCAATATTGTCCACAAGGTACTTGGGAACCTGGGCCACGTTTCAAAATCTTAAGCAGAGCATTCTCTGCGCTCAAGCGACAACAGGAGGAATTGTATTTGCAATGGCTTCCGAAAAAACGCAGGAAAATTATCAGTATTACCGTAACAAACTGACTCACGTTTTGAAGAATGTACGCATTTACAGCCACAAACTCACCCAACATGCGACCGTCATCTACAGCCGCATGGAACTCGCGTTGGAAGAGGTCCTGGAGGACAATCCCGTGCATGTGCACCTCGATGGCATCCATGAATCGGCCAAAGAAGTCGCTTCGCTAAGCGAGAAACTGCGCGATCTCGGAAAAAACTGACAACCTCTTCCTTCGCGTATTTTTTTTTCCTATGTGGGCGCTCTTCTTGGCTCTTTCGCGAGGGCCGTAACTCTGCTAAAACGGAGTTTTCCTCGGAGAGAGGCTGCGTGAAGCTGGCATTCATTGGAACCCACGGCGTCGGCAAGACCACCATCGCCTATGAGGTTTGTTCACTGCTGAAGCGCTCCGGGCAGAACGTGGAGTTAGTTAGCGAAGTGGCGCGGCGCTCGCCTTTCCCGGTGAACGCGGCGACTACACTGCAGGGCCAGCTGTGGATTTTGCACGCGCAAATTGCCGCGGAATTGGACGCGTTCCGCGACGCGCCGCACATCGTTTGCGACCGCTCCGTCCTCGACAATTATTGTTATCTCGTGAACAAATTCGGACGTCAGTCGCATTTGGAGCAGTGGTTGGCCTGGTGGATGGAGAGCTACGATCTGCTCGCAGGTATTCCGCCAACTACTGAACAGATCACGCCGGATGGATTTCGCTCCGAAGACCGCGCGTTTCAGCGCCGCATTCACGAACTGCTGAAGGAACTGCTGGCTGACCCGGTGTTCGCGGTTGCGAACAGCCATACGATTTGGCTCGATGGCGCTGAGCGCAACCAGTGGGCGGAGCAAATTTTCGCCCGCGCTTTTCCACTCGCGACTGCTTCCAAAGCGGCCTCCCGGGATTGAAAAATTCTATCGTAAACGTTCAAAACACCGGAACAACAAACAAGCCGAAAGCGTCCAAAAGCGGCCGCTGGATGACACGCGGCATTTTGGGCATCGGGCTGGCGAACCTTTTTTCCGATTGGGGCCATGAGGCGGCTACCTCTCTGTTGCCGGCGCTTCTCGCGCTGATTGGCGCGCCGGCAGTTGCGCTGGGCGTTATCGAAGGCGTCGCCGATGGGCTTTCCAGCTTTGCAAAACTTGCGGGCGGATGGATTGCGGACCGTCCCGCATGGCGCAAGCCTGTGGCTGCGGGCGGATACGCCATTGTAGGGCTCACCACATTCGCGTATGGCTTGGCGAATTCATGGCCCGTGGTTTTGGTGTTGCGCGCGCTGGGATGGACGGGAAGAGGCGGCAAAAGCCCCTCGCGCGATGCGCTGCTCGCTGATGCCGTTTCGCCTTCGCAGCTCGGCCGCGCTTTTGGATTCGAGCGCGCCATGGATACGGTGGGCGCGATTGCGGGGCCGCTAACGGCGATGGCGATTGTTTCCTTATCGGGAGTGCGCTCGGCATTGCGCTGGACGATTGTGCCCGGGCTGCTGGCGTCACTGTGTTTTTTGCTTCTCGTGCCGGGGGCAAAATCGGCGGCATCGCATCGCGCATTCAGTTTCGTCGGCAGCTTAAAGCAACTCCCCTCAGCTTTCCGGCGTTTCCTGACCGGCATCATGACGCATGGGATCGGCGATTTTGCGCCGACGCTGTTGATTCTGCGAGCGTCTCAAGTTCTCCGCCCGCATTACGGAGTCACGCGCGCGGCGACCCTGGCCATCGCGCTTTACACTGTTTACAACGTGGTATTCGCGGTTGTGGCCTATCCGACAGGATTACTCGCGGACCGCATTGGCAAACGGGGATTGCTCGCGGCCGGTTATCTCTTTGGCGCGGCAATGTGCATCGGCTTCATTTTTGCGCCGGGCACGCTCGATTGGCTCGGTTTGCTGTTCGCACTGGGCGGAGTCCATGCAGCCGCGCAGCAGGCGCTGGAAAAATCCCTTTCCGTGGAGTTGGTGAACGCGGAAATTCGCGGCACGGGATTTGGCGTCCTCGCCACAGTGAATGGCATTGGCGACTTCGCTTCGAGCATCGTCGTTGGCGCTCTTTGGACGGCAATCTCTCCGGCGGCCGGATTCATTTTTGGCGCGGCATTCATGGTGTTTGGAGCGGCGGTGATTTACTTGTGGCGCTGACGCGGCGCGTGCTGGCATCTCGGACAGAAATAGCTGCTGCGGCCCGCGACAATCATTCGGCGAATCGGCGAACCGCACCGGCTGCATTTTTTGCCTTCGCGTCCGTAAACGCGATGGCGAATCTGGAATTCGCCTGGCTGGCCTTCGGCGTTCACGTAATCGGAAATCGACGAGCCGCCTAACCGAATAGCTTCGAGCAATATTTTTTGCATTGCGCGGTGCAGCCCTGCGATTTCTTGGCGCGTCAAATTTGCCGCCAGACGCGCAGGATGAATGCGCGCGCGCCACAGGCTTTCGTCCGTATAAATGTTGCCCATGCCCCGAAAGGCGTGCTGGTCGAGCAGCACTGCTTTAATTCTTGCGCGCTTTGTCGCGAGCCGCTCGCGAAATTGTTCTTCGGTTGCTTCCAGCGGATCGAGTCCAAGAGGGCCTAAAATCATTTGGCTATACGTTTCCGGCAAGACCAGCATGCGCCCAAAGCGGCGCGGGTCCGTGTAGCGTAGCTCGGCTCCGTTATCGAGCGAGATCCACACGTGCGTATGAGGAGGCGAAGGCATGCCCGCCGGACGCACCGTCAGATTGCCGGTCATTCCCAGATGAACGATGAAATGGAATAGCGCAGGCTGCGACTCAGTGGCGGGTCGCTGCGACTGCGGCCTTTCCAGCCGCAATACCAGAAATTTTCCGTGGCGATGCACGTCCAAAATGCGGCAGCCAGGCAGAACATCTTCGAGCGTGGCTGGATCGTCGATGAAATCCGTTTTGCCTAAACGAACTCTTTCGATGACGCGCCCCGGCAAAAGAAGCTGCAGGCCGCGGACCACCGTTTCAACTTCAGGAAGTTCCGGCAAGTTCTCATCCCGAGGAATGCCGCGCGAAAACATGCGGCGTGCACTTTGTGCGTAATTCACTTCGCAAAAAATATCTCTGTCAGTACTGCCGAACAAAACTGCAAAACATATCTTATTCGATTTCGCGGTCGGCAAAATAATTTCCGGGCGAATTATGGCAGAGGAATGCCGGGCGATGCGACAATTCCGGCGAGGCGCAGAATTTCGGAATACTCTTCATCGGTCAACGGAGAAATTGTCTGACGCGGGTTTTTCAGGAATTTCACTTTGCGCAGAGGCCGCTGCTCGCGCAATTCTGCCAGAGTAACCTGCCGCGGCAAGCGCTCCAGGGCGCGCAAATCGACAACCAAATGCTTCGGGCTGGGATCATGCGGGTCAGGATAGGGATCGCGCGTGACTGCCGCGATTGCGTAGAGGGCATATTCCGGCTTTCCGTGGTAGCAGAGGGCGCGGTCGCCCTTTTTTATCTGCTTCATTTGGCGCAACGCGTCGGGCTTGTTGCCGCCATGCCGCCACATCTCTTTTCCTTTTACGAAAAGGGTATCCCAGTGATAGATGCGGGGGTCAACCGCGAGCAGCCAGTGATGTGGTCTGGTAACGGGGCGCGTCATGGCCTGGCTGTAACTGGCGAACTATACAACGAAGAGCGAAAGAAACAATGAAAAATCTACTCGATGGAGATAAATAGCCAAAAACTGCCGGATTAGCCCAAATCGACGTAAACCTCGTCATTGCGAAGCTCAACCGGGTAGCAGTCAACGCCGCTGGCCGGTTCCTGAGTCAATTTGCCGGTGGTTACGTCGTATTGCCAGCCATGCCACGGGCAACTAACAACTGAGCCTTCCAGATCGCCTTCGCCGAGCGGTCCGCCGTGATGAAGACATACGCTATTGATGGCAAAGAGCTTACCATCAACGTTGGCGATGGCGACCGCCTTGCCATTCACCTGGAACTCGCGGATTTGCCCTGTAGGGATCTCTTCCCGCTTCGCTGCCCGCTCGAAGGCCATTCCGTCTCCTAGTCGTCAAAATCAGCGCCGGAGTATAGCTTTGGCACCCTACACAGTCAATGCGACTTCCGGCGTCGGATTACCAACAACGCTGTGCGAGAAACGCAAAAGGGCCGAACTATTATCGATTAGAACCTCGTCCCGTTGTTTATTTTCAACAACTTAGGCTCATTTCTAATTTCGAAACTTATCGATTAGAAATGACTGGCAATTAGGCTGGCAAGGCGCATCTCCCCCTTGAAAATCCAAGCGCCGGCCCGACCAGGCTCATGCGGGCTTTATGCCGGTGACGAGGAGCGCGCCTTCGCGACGAAAGGCGGCGAGTTCGGCGGCGTTGCGGAACCACTTGCCGCTGTAAGTCTCCGGGGCGGGGGTGGGATCGGCGATGCGGCGATGCGCGACGTCCGTAAATCCAGCTTTACGGAACAGCTCCGCCCATTCCTCGGCGAAGAGCAGATGCGCGGGAATTTTCAGGATTTTGCCCCATTGATGGCAATAAGGATTGTCGCGGTAATAGTTGATGAGGATCCAGGCCGAGCCGCCCGGGTGCAGGACCCGGAAAATTTCGCGAATGCCGGCGGCAGGATCGGGCCAGTAGTAAGAAGACTCAACGGAGATGACTCTGTCGAAGGAATTGGCATCGCGGGGAATGGCGTCCACGCTGCCTAGCAGGAATTCCGCGTTTCGCGTGCTCGCAGAATTGCGTCGCGCCCGCGACAGCATTTCGTCGGAGACGTCCATGCCAATAGCGCGGCCTTGCGGCACGCGCGAGGCAAGTTCGCGGACAAGCCAGCCGCCGCCGCAGCCGACGTCGAGGATCGATTCGTTCGGCGCGAAATGCATGAGCGCCAGCGTTGGCTCGACAATCGGGCGATGCTCCTTTTCCATGCTCTCGCCCTTGCCTTCGTCGGCCCAGGCGTTGAATTCCTTGCGAAGGTTTTCGTTTGCCGTTGTTTGCATGCGCAGAGTTGTCCTCAGCGCTCAGAATAACATGAGGGGCGGCTGATGTGATTCAAACGCGGCGGACTGGCGAGGCTGCCGCTCCTCCATTCGATCTGCCGTGACGATGTGATTGCTCACCACGATCAGCATCTTCGGTTCTGGTCGAATGGACAAACCTGTTGAAAGATCACAGCTAGCGGTTAGTGGCAGGTTGAAGAATGAATACCTTGCGGGCTGCGTTGCACTGCGCGTGAAAACGTCGCGCAAAAGGAAGAAACGCGATGAGGCGTTCTGTTCGGGATGGCCAGGCAATGGCAAGAAGCGAACGTCTCATGCGTGGCGGACAGCTTCCATGGGGCTCACTTTGATCCAGGGGCGCGCCGCGAGGTAAGCGCTGGCCATCGAGATGAAAACCATGGCGAGCCCGACAGGGGCGAGAATGTGCAGGTCAACGTTGCGAATGCCGAAGAATTGAGATCGGAACAGAATGGTCGCTGCAACGCCCAAGGCCAATCCGATGGACACTCCGACGCCGGAGATGACGGCGGCCTCATAGAGGAAAAGCTTCAGCAAATGAGCCGGCTGGGCTCCGAGGGCGACACGGATGCCGATTTCTTTCCTGCGTTCGTTCACGGAATAGAAGATCGCTCCGTAGAGCCCGAGGATGGCAAGCAGCATGGCGAATGCGCAGAGGAAGCTGACCACGCGGAAAGTGAGGACGGGGATTAGAAGGGCGAAATACATGACGTCGTTCCATGTGAACGGCTGCATTTCGAATTTCAAGCCCAGGCCGCGGATCATCTCGGAGAGCGAATGCGTCCACAAACCAGGATTGCCTGCCGTGCGGACGGTCAACAGCAGCTCCGGCAGATAATGCTGGCTGAGCGCGTAGTAGACCACGGGATGCGCCGATTCGTCGAGACTGTTGTACTTCGTGTCGCCCACCACGCCGACGACGGTGACCATGCGATTGCCGCTCTGGACGCGAATCTGCTTGCCGATGGGGTTTGAATCGGGCCAATACGTCTTGGCCATGTTCTGGCTGATGACCGCGACTTCAGGAGCATCTTTCGTGTCGGCAAAATCAAAAGTGCGGCCGGCGACCAGTGGGATTCCAAGCGTCGAGAAATAATTGGCGTCGACAATATTCGTCGGAATTTGAGTCCATTTGGAAGAACTGCCCGTGCTGCCAATGCGTACTCCGTCGGTGGGCCAGTTGCTGTCAATCAAAGGGAGTTCCGCTGCGAGTGAGCTCGATTGAACGCCAGGGAGCCGCGCAGCGGACTGTCTAAGCTCTCTGTACAGGTTGAGGCCGTCCGGCTCGGAAATGCCGTTGGAGTGCAGGTCAATCGGCACACTGGCGAGATTCCGCGCGGAAAAGCCCAGATTTACAGACTCCAAGTTATGCAAACTGCGCAGACACAATCCCACGCCCACCATCACGAGAGTGCAAACGGCAATTTGGATCACTACCAGCGCATTTCGAATGACGCTTTTGCGGGTCCCGCCGATGACGCCCTCGCCGCTCAACGCTCCGGCGATGTTTGTGGCGGATGAGTAGATGGCCGGAGTCAAGCCGGATGCGAGTGTGGCGATGAGAATCAGGCCGAGGGCCATAGCCAGAACCGTACCGTTCGTCCGAAGGTTGGCGGCCAAATCGAAGGTGCCAAAGGGCGTGGCCGCTCTGAACTGCGAAAATTGAGCGAGCGCAATTGATGCGAGAATGAATCCGGCGATTCCGCCTGCGGCACAAAGAATGGCGCTCTCGGTAAGAAGCTGCCGAACGAGCCTTCGGCGTGTTGCGCCGAGCGCCGCGCGGATGAGCATCTCCTGCTTTCGGCCTGTGGCAAGACCCAAGAGCAGGTTGGCCACGTTGGCGCAGGCGATGAGCAAAACCATCAGAACGATGGCGATGAGGACAGCCGATATCAGTTCGGCTGTCGAGTGCGCGCCGGGGTCCGACGAAAAGGCAGTCGCGGGAGTCAGAACGGCCACGCGGCCCTTATCGTTTTTTGGATGGGCGGCGGCGAGCTGGGCGGACAAAGTGCGCAATTCCGCGCGAGCGCGCTGGAGAGTCACGCCGCGTTTCAACCGGGCCATCAGAACGAGTTGCGCATTGTTTCCCGCCAGATTGATGATAACGTCGGCTCCGAATCCAAAAATGATGCCAGTAAAGCCTTTCGGCGCGACGCCAACAATTGTGCGCGGCTGCCCTTGCGACCCGAATACCACGCTCTTCCCGACGATGTTTGGATCTGCTCCCAAGCGTTGCCAGCATGAATAGGTGAGGACTGCCTCGAGCGATCTCTGATTGTTCGCGCCGGGAGTGAAGAGCTGGCCAAGAAATCGACGCATGCCCATAACCGAAAAATAATTGTCTGAAGCTGTTTCGATGGTTCCCGTGTCGGCTTGGCCGCCAACGGTCATAGGCACCATGGAGATTTCTTCACGAAAGGCCGCCACGCCGGAGAACGAGCGGCTCTCGTCGCGATAGTACTCGTAATCGGCATAAGAAATGTTATGGGAGTCGCTGGTCGGCGCCGCGCTGTAGATGGTGACGAGACGGTCCGGCGCTGCGGCCATTGGAGGACGAAGCATGACCGCGTTGAATACACTGAGCCCAGCGACGCTAAGGGCCATGGCGACGGCGAGAGAAAACGCCGCAATCGCCGCTGACTTCCAATTCTTTGCCAGCATGCGGAAGCCGTAACTCAAGTCTTGGAGGAGACTTTCGATGAAGGCGATGCCGCGCGATTCGCGGCACTCTTCTTTGACGCGTTCGATGCCGCCAAATTCGAGCCGCGCGCGGCGCAAGGCTTCTTCGCGCGGAATGCCAGTGTGCATCAGGTCGTCGGCGTAAGTTTCGATGTGCGAGCGCAACTCTGCGTCCATGTCGCGTTCGAGGCGCGAGCGATGGAAAAGAGTCGTCATCCAAGAGTGAAGGCGGCCGCGGATCATACTTCCTCCGGCGTGGTGCGCAAGATTCCTTTGATGACGTCGGCCATGCGCTCCCATTTCTGCGTTTCAATGTGAAGCCGGCGCCGGCCCGCAACGGTGAGGCGGTAATACTTGGCCTTGCGATTGTTTTCCGATTCGCCCCAGGCGCTCGAAATCCAGCCCTGATGTTCGAGGCGATAGAGGGCGGGATAGAGAGAGCCTTGCTGAATCTCGAGCCGCTCTTTGGAGATTTGCTGGATGCGCAGCAGGATGCCGTAGCCGTGCAACGGGCCGAGGGA
>DASYYQ010000076.1:0-38232 GCA_035933545.1 Candidatus Acidiferrales bacterium
TTGCCGCCCGCCGCATCGAAGTCTTACTCCCTGAAGGCCTCCTGGATCTAAATTCAATGAACTAAGCGGTTTTCACACTTCCGCAATCTCATGCAGCGAATTGCGATACGATAATCCCGCCCATGCGCTTTGACCTGATTACCATTTTCCCTGATTTTTTTCGCGGACCGCTGGATTACGGCATCGTGCGCCGCGCGCGCGAGGCCGAGCTAGTCGAGATCGCGGTGCACGATTTACGCGCGTTCACGCGTGACCGCCACCGCACCGTAGACGACCGTCCCTTTGGCGGCGGCGAAGGCATGGTGATGAAGCCGGAACCCATTTTCGACGCTGTCGAGTCGTTGCTAGGCCCCATTGGCGATGCGCAGAACGTGAAGCGAACAGATGCGCCGGCGAATAAAGCGGCTATCGTCTTGCTTTCTGCATCGGGCAAACTTTTTTGTCAGGCGATGGCCCGCCGGTTTTCGCAATGCGAGCGCGTGATTTTGATTTGCGGGCGTTATGAAGGGGTGGATGAGCGTGTGGCCGAGCATTTGGCGACGGACGAGGTTTCGATCGGAGATTTTGTGCTTTCCGGCGGCGAACTCGCGGCTGCGTTGGTTCTCGACGCGGTGACGCGCTTGATTCCCGGCGCGCTGGGGAATGAAGATTCGGCGGAGAATGAATCGTTTTCTGCAGCGGCGCAGCGCGATCTGGAAATTTATCCTGAAAGACCATGCGAAAGCGGCTATGCGCCATCGGGAAATTCGCGCGGGATTCTCGAATGCCCGCATTATACCCGTCCGCAGAATTTTCGCGACTGGGAAGTACCGGAAATTCTCGTGAGCGGCAATCACGAGGAAGTGCGTCGCTGGCGCGCCCGCGCGGCAATCGAGAAAACGCGGCGCAACCGTCCGGATTTACTCACGGGCGGGAATTTGCCGACCGGCGCGAGAAGTTCAGGAGAGAAATGACCAATGGCCATCATTGATTTTCACAATCACTATTATCCGCCGGCGTATTTGGACGCGCTGCGTGGCGGCAACAGCGTTGTAAAAGTTGACATCGACGCGCAAGGCAATCCTCGCCTGCATTATCCCGGCGATTACAACATCGCCGTGCGCGGGCACCGCGACATTGATTTTCGCGCGCAGGAGCTGGCGAAATACGGCGTGAACACGCAAGTCATCACGTTGACCACGCCCGGAACGCACGTCGAAACGCCCGCAAACGCCGCACGCCTCGCTTCGCTGGTGAACGACTCCTTCGCCGAGGCTGTCCGCACGTATCGCGGCAAATTCGCCGCCCTCGCCACTCTTCCCCTGAACGATCCCGCGGCTTCCATTAAAGAATTTGAGCGCGCCTGCGATCAGCTCGGCTTTCGCGGTGCAATGCTTTTCAGCAACATCAACGGAGTGGCGCTGGCGGACGAGCGTTTTTGGCCGCTCTACGAAGCCGCGAACGCGCGCGAAGCGATTCTGCACATTCATCCTACGGCGCCGGTTGGCGTCGAAGCCATGCAGGATTATTGGCTGATGCCGCTGGTCGGTTTTCTCTTCGACACCACGCTCGCGGCGGAGAAAATTGTTTTCAGCGGCGTCGCCGAGCGCTTTCCACGCATTCGCTGGGTCCTGAGCCATCTCGGCGGCGCAATTCCCTACATCGCGGAGCGCGCGGATCGCGGTTTTCACGCGTTCAAGGAGTGCCGCGCAAAAATTCAGAAGCCGCCAAGCGAATATCTGAAAAAGTTTTACTACGATACCGTGAATTTCGATCCCCTGGCGCTCAAGCTGGCCATTGATTTCGCGGGCGCAGACCATATCCTCGCGGGCAGCGATTACCCCCATCAGATTGGCAGCATTCCGGCAATGCTCGATTCGCTGCACCGCGTATCCATCTCAGACGCCGACCGCGAAAAGATCCTCGGCGCCAACGCCGCCCAGTTGCTGAGCGCGTGACGCACGGTTCCTTGATTAGTTGGCGACGCTCGCATACACTAGTTGTTTCGCTTGCAGCGGTTTCCGCGCGCTGAGGCGCGTCGGTTCGCCAACGCAGTTCGTGCAACTCCGCATCAACTATTTTAAGGGCATATAAGGAGAAGATTCTTTGCCGAAGCGCACGTTTCAACCGCATGTTCGCCGGCGCCACAAGAAGCACGGCTTCCGTTCGCGAATGAAAACGAAGAATGGCCGCAAAGTACTGGCGCGTCGCCGTGCGAAAGGGCGCCACGCGCTCACACGCGTATAGCTGGAAGCTTGGATTGGCATAGCAAGGTTTTGCGTGAGGAATCCCGCCAGGAAAGAACCTTTCCCTGCGGAAGAGAAGCCCTCAAAATGCGAAGTCAGCTGAGCAAAGCCTGGCGGCGCACGAACGAAATGGTGATGCAGTGAATGCGCCGGTCGAGCGGCGGAATTTGCCTCGCGAATGGCGCCTGGTGCGGCGCGCCGAATACGACGCGGTCTATCGCGAAGGCCGGCGCCGCGCAGGCGGAAATTTTGTGGTGTTCTCGCGGCGAAACGGTTTACCGCGAGACCGCTTCGGCATGAGCGTGAAGAAGGCGCTGGGAACAGCGGTGGTGCGCAACCGCATTCGCCGGCGCATACGGGAGATTTTGCGATTGCATCGCGAGGAGATTGCTCCAGGATGGGATATGGTGATACATCCGAGCCGCGCGGCGGCTACGCTGAAATTCGCAAAACTGGAAGCGGAGCTGCTGGCGCTGCTGCCGCGGCAAAAGCGAGAAACGGAATGAAGCTAAAAGGCATCGCGAAATGGCTGGCGCTCGCCATCTTGCGCGTATATCAAGTTTTCCTCGGGCCGTTTTTCGGCGGCGCGTGCCGGTTCGAGCCTTCCTGCTCGGCTTATGCCTATGAAGCCATCGAGCGCTTCGGCGCGGCGCGCGGCGCGTGGCTGGGAATGAAGAGGCTGTTGCGCTGCCGTCCATTTTCGGCGGGAGGCTACGACCCTGTGCCCGAAACGCCGCAGGGCAACAATCACGCGAAAGAAGATTCGCAGCGCATCGCCGGGCCGCATGACGGTCGCGCCGTGGAGGTCTTGCGTTGAGCGACGAGCAACGCGCTGGCCTGGCGCTGGTCCTGATGGTTGTAGTGTTGATGTTGTGGTCGCATTTTTACAAGCCCTCCATTCCCCAGAAAACCGCGGAAACGAATCCTCCTGCAGCAAACGTGCAGCCGCAGAACGGCTCGAGCGCGGTCACTCCCCCGCCCGCGGCAGTCCCGCCGCGCAACAGAAAGACTCCCGCGAGCGCGCCGGAAACTGCGAATTCTGCGCTTCCCGTCAAAGAAGCGCCCGCAGAACAAACCATCGTTGTTGACAGCCCGCTATATCGCGTCGAGCTCTCCAATCGCGGCGGCGTAGTGCGCAGTTGGACGTTGAATAAATATCACGACAACGAAAAGCCGCCTAAGCCGCTGGAACTCGTGAACGTCGCCGCTGCGCAACAATTGAATGCCTGGCCGCTCTCGATTCATTTGGAAGATCCGAAGCTCGCGACTGAAGCGAATCAGGGATTGTACGTGGTGAGCGATGCCTCAAAATCAACCGACCTGCACGCGCCGGCAGAAGTGGATTTCGAGTGGAGCGACGGCCATCTGCACGTGTTAAAGCAACTAAAATTCACGGCCAATTACCAAATGCAACTGAGCGTTTCCGCGATGCTCGACGGCCAGCCGCTCCCAGTAGGCGTGGCCTGGCGAGGCGGTTTCGGCGATCAAACCGCGCCCAATGCGGCGGCGCTTACAGATGTTTTCTACAGCGAGAACGGAAAAATTGAAACGCTCACTTACAAAAAGTTGGGCGTGAAATCGCATCCCGAGCAACCCGCGCAGGTCAGCGGTTACATGGACGCAGTAGGAATCGAAGACCAGTACTTCACCGCGGCATTCCTCGAAAATCAGCCCGGCATCACGCTGTGGGATTGGACGCAGCAGCACAGCGTCACTGCGGACGAAAAAACCTCCAACGAGCCGGTCGCCGAAATGGCCGCCGGTCCGCCAACGCCCGGGCCGTGGAACGTGCGCCTCTACGTTGGGCCAAAAGATTTGTCTCTGCTGGGAAAGCTTAATCCGCCGCTTTCCGATCTAGTGCAGTTCGGTTACATGGGTTTCATCGCCAAAGGCCTGCTGTGGATTTTGAAATGGACCTACAAGTACGTGCCCAATTACGGCTGGGACATTGTGCTGCTCACCATCGCCATCAACATGGCGTTGTTCCCGCTGAAGGCCAAGGGCTGGCGCTCGATGAAGCAGATGCAGAAAGTCATGCCCAAGCACAAGGCCATTCAGGAAAAATACAAAAAGTATTCGATGCGCGATCCCCGCCGCAGGGAGATGCAGGAGGAAATCAGCGCGCTCTACAAAGAGCACGGCGTCAATCCGTTGGGCGGGTGTCTGCCGCAACTGGTGCAATTCCCCATTTGGTGGGCCCTTTATCGCATGCTCGAATATTCCATCGAGTTGCGCCACGCCCCATGGATTGGCTGGATTCACGACCTTTCCGCGAAAGATCCGTATTACATTTTGCCGATCCTGATGACCATCGCCATGTATTACATGACGAAAATGACCCCGCAGACAGTGACCGACCCGGCGCAACAAAAATTGATGACGCTGATGCCGCTCGCGTTTGGGCTGTTTTTCTTTATGTATTCCAGCGGATTGGTGCTCTATATTTTTACCAGCAGCCTGGTGGGCGTCGCGCAACAGTGGTATTTGAACCGCACCGATCCGCTTCCCTCGCGCAGTCCATTCAAAAACAAACCCGCTAAAGCTTGAAGAAGTAGCCAGCGAAGAATTATTCGGTAAACGCTGTAGTATTGAGCGCGAGTCCGCGGTGGATTTTGCGGCTGGTTTTAGCTAGCCACTTGGCAGTCGTCACTTATCACTATCTTTTAGCTCTAACAAATAGCCGCGCTTGCCGACGTTGAAGCACCGCGTGCGGCCAATCTGGTCGTTTTTTCCGCCGCATTCGTGAATGTGCCCGCAGAAAAGCATTTCGGGCTGCTCGCGCTCCACCCATTCACGCACGGCGCGGCTTCCCGCGTGCTTTCCCGGTGCGAATTCGTCAAGCTTGCTGCCATAGGGAGGCGCGTGCACCACCAGATAGAGCGGCGCGTGATTGCGAAACGCGTCCAGTGCTTCGGCGATTTGCTCTTCGCTGTATTCGCCGGGCGTATCGAACGGCGTGGGATTGCTGTAGCCAAGGCCCGCCCAGTTGGTTGAGCCAATCTGGCGGATTTGCTGGTGAAAGTCTGCGAAGCCCGCTGCCGCGCAGAATTCCTGATTTTGCGCGGCGGTTTCATGATTGCCCGGAAGCACCCACACGCGGCTAGCCTGCTTAGTGAGAATCGGGGCACAGGCATCCAGCCCTTTGCCAAAAGTGCTCAGGTCTCCCGCGGAGATGTAAATATCGGCAGCAACGCTGAACAGTTTTTCGAGGGACCTCAGGTCGCCGTGAATGTCGCTAAAAATCTGAATTTTCATCGCACGTCAGCCGTTGGAGTGGCACTCGCAAGCGCAGGCCACCCTCGATTCCCCGTATCTTAGCATTTGGCCTATGGAGTGGATTTAGGGACGGTGTCTTTCGCGTCGGCTTCTACAGTGACGTCTACCGGAGCGCCTTCTTTGAGTTTCACCTTCTTGCCTGAGCCGTCCTCGAGGGTGTTCTCGATGCGAATTTCGCGATACAGGTGGTCAGCGTCTTCAATGGCAATTTCCGCCTTTTCCGGCGCCTGGGAATAGAGCGGTTTGATCACTTTTTGCACAGTTCCGGGCTTGGTTATTTTCGGCTTTTTGGCCATGCGTCCCTCGATTGGCGATGTGCGGGCGGGAGCAGCAATTCTAACAGGTTGCTCGAACGGTTGCAATTTTGGAAGCAGCGGTCGCGACGGAACACCAGGAATCGTTGATGGACGGCAGGGCGTTACAGGTGAATCCCGCCGCCACTGTCGAGGTGCCTGCCGCGTGCTAACGGCAGTTCGGCCAAGGCTCCGCCGGAAATGCCCGCCGTGACGCGCTATTTGTTTATGGGGATGATCAAATTAATGTCAATATGGCGGCGGTCGTCGAAAGTGGAAATCGTATGTCGAGAGGACTTGAGCTTTTTGTATTGGGCGTGTATTTCGAAATCCACGTTGGGATCAAGGCCGGTGAACTGATAATGGCCTTGCGAATCGGAAATCTGCGTGCGGATGTTGTTGGTTTTCTTGTTTCGCAGGTAAACGATGCCGTTGACGATAGGATTTTGACTCTTGTCGAGGACGTAGCCCTGGACGGTGCGCAATTGCGAGCGGTCACGCTCGTTCTGGGCGCGGACGGAAACGCCGGAGAGAACCAGAACGACAAAAACAAGGGCTACCGAGGGAGTAATCTGAGTCGCTCTCGAAGTGACGCTCAACTGGGCCTCCTAGGTTCCGGCTCTGTGAAGGAACCGGCGCGCAACTAACGTTTAGATGGCGTGGAGAGCAAAAAAAGATGCTGCGGGCTAAAAGCGCAAAAGGCCGTTATTCTTCGAGCTCCGTTTCATCTCCTTCATGCTCTTCCTCCTCGTCGTCATCTTCGTCGAGGCCGAGTTCGGCGCCGTCCTCTGAGGCTTCGTCCTCCTCGTCATCATCTTCGGAGATGACATTGAGGCGCACAGGATGGATTTGAGCAACTTCCAGCTCGGCGTCGCACTCCAAACAAGTGAGGATTTCGCCTTCCTCGATTTCGTCTTCGTCGAGATCAATTTCGGCGTCGCATTTGGGGCATCTCACCACGTGGAACTCTCCTTAGCAGCAAAATCGCGCACAAGTGAGCGTATTATATAACGTCTATGTCAAGCAATCCTCTAAGTGAGCCGAAAGTGACGCAAAGAGAATACCCGGAACGCCCCATCGTGGCGGTGGGCGGAGTGCTAATTCACGAAGGGCGCGTGCTGCTTATCCGGCGAGGCCAGCCGCCTCTCGAGGGCCGATGGTCCATTCCCGGCGGGATTCTAGAGATTGGCGAAACCATCGCCACAGCAATCGGGCGCGAATTGAAAGAGGAAGCGGGAATCACCGTGCGCGTGCTGGGATTGATCGAGATTTATGAGAAGGTGCTGCGCGACGCGGATAACCGGCCGCAATATCATTTTGTGATTTTGGATTATATGTGCGAATTCGTCGAGGGCGTGGCCCAGGCGGCCGGCGATGTTACCGACGCGGAGTGGGTGAGCGAAGGAGAACTGGAAAAAATGCACCTGACTTCGGCAGCATTGCGCGTCGTAAAGAAGGCATTCGCTTTGGCGGCGCGCCGCACCGCGGCCGGCGGTTGAGCGCACGGACCGAACGAACAGACATCAATCATTCGGACCCGGGGAACGAGGGCAGTTGACCCATGTCCCCTTGGATTCATTGAACGTATTCACACCATCCGCCCGCGCAGGTCAAATCGTCGCAGCAATCGGAATCGTCAGTGCATGACTGATCCTGCTCCGAGCACTCGCAGTTTGGGTCCTGGTACTTCACGTAAACTTCAGGGTTCGTACATTGGCTGCTCGGGGGAACATCCTGTTTGCAGCCGAGAAGCATGTACCGCATGGAATAGGCCCCAGGGCCGCTTGAATCGAGGATTGTGTCGACGCACTGGTCAGGGTTGGCACAGTAATCGCAGCATGCGAAGTCCGTGTCAAAGGTCTGGCATTCAGATTGTCCGCGCACGACCTTGGGCCTTGCCCAGAAGAGCATAGCTAAGATACAAAGCACGGCAACTCGCAGCAGCCGTAGTGAACGCATTGTTGATCCTCCCTTTGCCCGCCTGCTCAGTTCTTGCCGATCGGTGATCGGCCCCAAAATTCGTTAGCCGTCATTCCTATGTATTTCCCAGGGGAACTGGGATCGGGCTTTTTAAACGAATCGGCCGACCACCATGTGCCATCGGAAAAGAAGAAATCCCGAAGCCTAATCCAGCAAACAGTCACGCTCCACATTGGACGGGCGGCTTCGACGGCTTGCTTTATGTCGGCGTAGTAGGGCGCGAGAGGAACAGTCAACTCCTGACCAGGAGAGATATGAAGCGGTGCGGCCGGCCCTGGTTTGAGCAAATACTCCTTTCCGGAGGAGGCGCCCCTAACATACATCGGCGGTCTGCGACCGAGTGAGATTGTCGAGCCAACAATCTCAAAAGTCTCGGTTTCTCCTGTCGTCGGCGTGTCAATCATGATGTTTGCTGCGACGATCTCTTTGTTTGACAGATTCTTGATAACAACGGTGAGATTCTTCACCCAGTCGTCGCCAGCCTGGAACGGCTTGCCTTGCCACACTTTGAATGGTCTGGTACCAGGGGTTACGTCCTGGTCGCCGTCCATCACGCGCACTATCCGCACAGGATCATCAGGCCGGTAGAGCTCCAAACGTACGCGTCTTACCGATGACGACCCGCTCTGCGGTGTGCTACCGCCCTGAACCGCGGAGAGCACGGCGGCCTGGGCCACCGGAGACAACTTCCCGACCCAGGCGCTTTTTACCACACCCAAGTTGTCGACGAGAAGGAGCGTCGGGGTGCCGGTAATTCCGATGTCTGATAACGACGCCTGTCTAACGTCGTTGATACGGACGCCGAGCGCGTCAAGATATTGCTTGGCCTCGTCGGTCGTTTGTGGCAGGACAGCAACTGTCTTCATGTCCTTGGGAACGGACTTGACCAATTTGCGAAAAAACGGCGCGCTTTCCGTACAGAAATGACACGTGGTTTGCAATCCGAAGACGAGGGTGCGGTCACTTGCAGCCCAGTTGATTTTCAGTGGAGACGTTCTGAGGCTCATACCAGCCTCTACCCGCTTAGGCGCGAGCAAAGAGCGCGCTTGCCTGAATGGCGGGGCTCCCCTAAGAAAAGCTACGGCCAAGAGCAAAGTTAGCGCGATGGTAGCTACATTAGCCGACACATCCAGCTTCCTGCCCCAATTGTTGGTAATTTTCATAGGCCTTTCTCCGTGCGTGCGTTACCTAGCAACACTTGACCCATGGCCTAACAGCACTGAGGAATGCACCGAAGCTAAGCCCCCCTCCGGATATTTGTCAAGCACTAAAATCACTTAGTACTTACTTCCCCGGATTGGTAATTGTAACTCTTGGAACACTTACGACCACCGCACCCGCTCAGCAATTCCAGCGAGATTTTTACTTTCGTTAATCGCCACTGTTTTTCTTGGCGGCGTCTAAGACGGGCGTCAGCGGCGAGAGTTACTTCGGTGGAAAGAGAGCTGCCGCTGTCTGCGCCCGGAGAAGGCATTCGCGCAGGCAGGACGGCGGAGTGCAGCCAGCGGTTGACCTGAGCAGCGCTGGAACTAGCGCGCGAGTTTGTCGGAAGTGCGCGAAGCGATCCATCCCAGGATGGTCCAGGCAGAAACCCAGAACGGAAAAATGCCGTAGAGCGTGTCAGAGGCCGAGTGTGAACGGCGGTCGATGGCGGTGAAAACTTGCAGGCAAAAGAGCATCGTTAGCGCGAGCAGAATCCAGCCTGGCCACGCTGTCGGCATATAAAACCAACCCCATTCACGGAACCATTTGGTTTTCATCTTGCGTGCCCCTCCCAATGAATTTCCAGTCTCAAATCTCCTCGCCGCAATTTGGGATCCGCTCGCGCTTCAATGAGCGCTCGAGATGTAAGAATAAATTTCATCCGCAATCCAATAATTCGCGAAGAGAATGGCGAAAAGCGTGCCGGCGAGAAACAGAGCCCAGCGCCAGTGGCGCCAAAAATCGCGCAAAGGCGAATGCTGCATGGGGAGATCCGCGAGATAAGCTGCACAGTAGCAAATGTTCGCGAGCAGCGCGAA
The DNA here is from genome assembly GCA_035933545.1 of Candidatus Acidiferrales bacterium. Taxonomy (GTDB): domain Bacteria; phylum Acidobacteriota; class Terriglobia; order Acidiferrales; family UBA7541; genus DAHUXN01. Next base: position 9,796 of record DASYYQ010000076.1, read on the forward strand.
AACCACGAGGAACCTGAGCGAGTACCACGTGAACGCAGGACGAAAATGTGGCCACGTCGCAATAATCCAAATGAGCACGACAGCGACGAGAAGAAAATTGTAAATGACGCGGCGTCGCTCCCAGTAGCCGACGGCGTCGGCAAAGATGCTGCTAGAGTCAGACGATTGCGGGGCCGGAAAAGAACTGGATGTACTCATCAGCAGACCTCCGCGGCAGTGCTTGGGCTGATTGCAGTTCTAGTGGAATTTGGTAAGAATCCAGAAATTTGCGAGCGCAACACTTAGCAGCACCCCTGCGACCCACACCATCCAGCGATAGCGGCGCCACAAATCGCGGAAGGAAGAGAACTGGATGAAGATGTCAAGGCAATACGCGATGGAGTAAAGCACGTTCGCGAGCGCAGCCATAACGAAGAGCACCAGAAGCGCCGCGAAGAAAAGCCCAGCGTGGAGCTGCGGCCGCGAGGCGGCGACCCAAACGATCACGACAGCGGCGAGAATCAAGTTATACGGAATACGGCGCAGTTCCCAAAAGCGAAGGGCGTCGTCGAGGATGCCCCGCAACTCGGATGATTGCGGTACTGCAAATGAATCGAATGTGCTCATGTGCACGCTCCCATGTGAAATAGAGGCCGAGGATCCCGTTGCTTTTCCAGCGCTCAGCTCACGATGGCATTTGCCACGGGCGCAATAGGGACGCGTCCGAAGCGGCGGTCACGCGCGCGAAAATCGCGAACGGCGAGTTCCAAATCGCCAGCATCAAAATCGGGCCACATGCAATCGGTGAAGTGCAATTCCGCGTATGCGCATTCCCAGAGCAAAAAATCGCTCAGACGCTGCTCGCCCCCAGTGCGAATCAGCAAATCCACGTCATGTGAATTTTCGGGCGCATGAGTGACCTGAGCCAATCGGCGTGAGAATTCGCGCTGCGTAACTTCCGTGCTGGAAACCATCCAGCAGGCGGCGCGCAGCATCGCTTCACGGGCGGAATAGTCCACAGCGATGCGCAGGTCAAGGCCGCGATTTTGCGCCGTGGCGGCTTCCACGGCTTCGATAGCGGATACCAGAGTGCTCGGCAAGCGGTCGCGGCGGCCGATGGCGCTGATGCGAACGTCGTGCTCATGGGCGCGAAGCGCTTCCGAATAGAAAAATTTCTCGAGCAGGCCAAAGAGCGAGCCCACCTCCTCCTCGCAGCGCTGCCAATTATTTGTGGAGAAGGCGAAAAGCGTGAGGACTTCAATGCCCATAGCCGGCGCTGTGCGCACCACGCGGCGAACGGCTTCGACACCCGCGCGATGCCCAGCAGAACGAGGAAGCCCGCGCGCTTCGGCCCAGCGGCCATTGCCATCCATCAGAATGGCGACGTGAAGCGGTTTCGAAGGTGCATTTTTCGCAGGGACGATGTACAAAGTACTTTCTTTCATAAAGGCAACAGGAAAAAAATTTTTGCCCCTCCTATCCCTCGCGCGTGGCGCGGATTAGTGCTTCCATGTGATCCAAATAGCGTTCCAGGGCTTTGCGGCCAGCGGGCGCGAGGCGATATTCCGTCTTGGGCAGCCGTCCGGCAAAACTTTTGGTGCAGAGAATATAGCCCGCGTCTTCGAGTTTGCGCGCATGCACGCTCAAATTGCCGTCGGTGGCGCCAACGAGCTTTTTCAATGTATTGAAGCTGAGCGTGGCATTGACGGCGAGCGCGCTCAAAATGCCGAGGCGCGTGCGTTCGTGAATCAAGCGGTCAAGCGAACGCGCGTTCTCTTCGGCGGCGCGGCCGCGAGCCAGTTGCAAATCTTCCTGCTCACGCAGCCGTTGTTGTTCCTGCGAAGCGCGCATTGCTCCAGATTTAGCCACCATAGCTCCTTGCGATGATTGCGCCGAAAATGACGTGGAATCCTCCAAAGCCCGCACCCAGCAGAATGTTGGACCACGTAGCCGGGCAAAAAAACGCGACGGTGCCGAGCACCACGAAGCAAAGTCCCATGAACGGCACGGCGCGAATCGAGAATGCCCCGCCCGTCATCACGGCTGTTCCATAAAGCAGCAGCCAGGTGGCCGGAACAGCGGAGGCGAGGCCCGCATGAAATAGAAAATAGGTCAGAATGCCAGCGGCGAAAACCGGCGGCGCAAAGCTCAAGGCAAACTTGCGCGCGGGGCCGGACAGCAGCGAGTCGTGGGCGCGGCGCGCCTTCATTAAAGCACTGAACATGGCGATGGCCAAAGCAATTGCAGCTTCAATAAGCCAGACGATCAGCCATGCCTCGGAAGTGGTCTGCTGCGCAGCGACGAATGCCGCGCCAAGAGCGGTGATCCCCAGTGCAACCCCGCCCCATCCGGGAACCGCCGTGAAGGAGCCAGCGCGCTCCATGGTTTCGCGGATGTAACGAAGGTTTTCGCGCGCACGCTCGTCGATGGCCAGCGGAGGATTGTGGCGAACGGGTTCAGGAACGACCATGCGAGAAAGATAGAGCAAAGCTGAAATATTGTCAAGTACTTTGTTATACAAAGTAGGCTCGCCGTCCGTAAGGGGGCAGCGGCGGCTGAAAACGGGAATATCGCTTGGCTCGGCGCGCGAGGCGGCGCTATGCTTTTCCCGCGCGACAAACGCAGAGGAGGAGACTCATGAAACGCATTGTGATTTTCGCATTCGTGGCAGCATTCGCGCCAGTCATGGCGATGGCGCAGGGAAACATGGGTTCAGGAAATCCGGTGACCAACTCCGTAAAAATGATGGTAGCGCAGCACGCCAAAGCCATCATTGCCGGTGCGGAAGAAATGCCGGCGGATAAATATAGCTACCATCCCACGCCCGGGCAGATGACTTTCGGGCACCTGATCATGCACTTGGCGCAGTCGAATAACTTTATGTGTTCAGCCATCGCGGGGACGAAGCCGCCGCAGCAGGAAAAACTGACAGAGACGGATCCAAAGGACAAGCTGGTGGCCGCGCTCAAGTCGTCATTCGATTATTGCAGCGGGGTGCTGGATAAGGCGAATGATTCGAATCTCGGCGAGATGGTGCCAATGTTTCGCGGGCAAGCGCCTCGTGCGCGGGTGATGATTGCGCTGGTCGCCGATCTGTATGACCACTACAGCCAGGAGGCCGGGTACTTGCGGATGAATGGAATGTTGCCGCCCACGGCGCAGCGCAGCCGCGGACGGATGTAAGCGGTAACGATTCAGCCCGACAAACGTTGTGAATTGCAAAGCTATGCGCCGGCCGCGCGCTGCGGGTAGCGTCCACGCGCGGCGTTCCAGCGGATTTTCAGCAGATCCGTGAACATGCGCGCGCTGTCGCGGAACATGCGGATTTTTGTTCCGGGGTCGTGAGACCAGACCACCGGCACTTCGACAGCGCGCAGGCCATGGCGGCGCGCGAGAAACAGAATTTCCGGATCGAAGCCGAAATCCTCGATGCGCTGCTGCTCGAAAATGATTCGCGAGCGGGCGGTGCGAAACGCCTTGAATCCACATTGAGTGTCCGCGAAGGGCAATCCAGTCGCCAGACGCACCATCCGATTGAAGAAAATACCAGACAGCTCTCGCGCGCGCGACTGATGAACCTGAATCAAACTGCGATCCAGCGCTCGCGAACCGATGGCAATGTCGGCGGAATTGAGTGAGACGAGCAGCTTTTCGGCTTCTTCGATTGGCGCGGAAAGGTCCGCGTCAGTGAAAAGCGAAAAATTTCCGCGAGCTTCGAGCATTCCGGTGCGCACGCTCCAGCCTTTGCCGTGATTCCTGTCATGATGCGCGAGCAAACGCAGCTCGGGGATATTCTTTTGCAGGCTGCGAACAATTTCTCCGGTATGATCGGATGAAGCGTCGTCCACGACGATAATCTCGCTGGCCGGATGCAGGCGATGCAGATATTCGCGAACGCGCTCAAGCGTCCGCGGGAGGCGCTGCTCCTCGTTGTAGGCGGGAATCACAACGGAAAGTTCGATGGAAGAGTTCATTCTGCAGCGCCCGGCCAACCGTAACGGCCCAGCAGCGGAACGAACTGGCAGGCAAAGAGTTTTTCTTGCATGATTTCGCCATCGCGTTTGCGGATGCGCATGAGCATTTGCTTGTCGCTCTCGCCCACGGGAATGACAAGGCGCCCGCCCTCGGCAAGTTGCGCAGTGAGCGGCGGAGGAACTGCAGGAGCCGCAGCCGCCACAAGAATGCCGTCGAATGGCGCGGCATCCGCCCAGCCCAGCGTGCCGTCGCCAATTTCCACGCGAATATTGAGATAACCAAGCGAAGCTAGCCGGGCGCGCGCGGATTCCGCGAGCGAAACGTTTTTCTCGACAGTGATCACTTCGCGGGCCAGTTCCGCAAGAACGGCAGCTTGATATCCAGAGCCGGCGCCAACCTCCAGGACGCGCTCGGAGCCCTGAAGTTCCAGATATTCCGTCATGGCCGCGACCATGTAAGGCTGCGAAATGGTTTGCTGTTCGCCGATGCCGAGGGCGCGATCTTCATAGGCGTGCGGCGCGAGTTCTTCCGGCACGAAAAGGTGGCGCGGGATTCGCGCCAGCGCTTCGAGCAGGTGCGGCGAGCTGATGCCACGCTTGCGAATCTGCTCTTCCACCATGGCGCGCCGCTGCGCCGCCCAGTCGCGATTGTTTTCCGCGTCCACCGAATTATTCTTGCACGTGCTATCGGCACCTCGGAATGAAATTGCAGAAATGCCGCGATTCAGGACGCGCCACGGTGCGGATTATAACATTAGCAGAATTACGCGGGCTGCAAGTGCCGTTCGTAAGCGCGAGTCGCAAGAATTTCATCAATTTGCGCGAGCGAAAAATCGATTTCGTCGTCGCGATTGTAGAAATGCGGCGAGAGGCGAATGCCCGCGCCCGGGCGGTAATCCACCAGAATATTGCGCGCGATAAGCTCGTTTTTCACTTCCTGCGCGTGCGGGCAATCAATGGAAACGGTGCCGCCGCGCTCGCGCGAATCGCGCGGCGAGTTGACGCGCCAACCGCGCTGCAAGGCTCCTTCAATCAGGCGCGCTGTCTGGCGCATGGATTTCTCGCGGATTTTCGCGATGCCGATCTCTTGAATGATTTCGAGGCCTGGCTGGCAGGCGTACAGCGCGGGAATGTGCGGCGTGCCGTTCAGAAAACGGTAGGAGTCGTTGCGCGCATCGAGTGGGCCGACTTCGAAGGCGAATGGCCGCTGATGCGCCAGCCATCCGGCGATTTTGGGCCTGAGCTTCGGGCGCAAATCGGGCCGAACGTACAAATAGGAAACGCCCGGCCCGCCGCAAAGCCATTTCAGCACGCCTCCCACCGCGAAATCGACTTCCATCTCGCGGACGTTCACCGGAACAGCTCCGGTGGCCTGAAAGCAATCAAGAACCACGTGCGCGCCCACTTGATGCGCGCGTTCGATGATGGCTTTTGCGTTGACGATGGTCGAGCTGCGAAAAAAAACGAGCGACATGGGAACGAGCAGCGTAGTTTCATCTATTGAGGCGACGATTTTCTCCAGCGGCGCGTGCAGCCCGTCCTCGCTCTTTACAATTTCAACGCGCGCGCCTTGCCGCCGCTGCTCCATGTAGAAATAAACGGTGGAAGGAAATTCCAAATCGGCGAGCACTACTTTGTTGCGCGGCGTGGAATATTCGAAACAGGAGGAAATGATAGCTTGCGTCAGAGTCACATTCTGATGCAGAGAAATCTCGCCCGAACCGGCGCCAATAATAGCGCCGACTCTGTCTCCCACAGAGGCGGCCATTTCCCACCAACCCTCTTCCCAGGCGCGAACGCCTCGAGTGGCCCACATTTCCGCATAATTGTGCATGCGCTGGTAGACGGCGCGCGGCATGGCACCGAGCGAATTGCTGATCATATAGGTCGAAGTTTCGAGAATTGGGAATTCGCCGCGCCATTTCAGAAGCTCATCCATAACATTTTCCTCGCGCAGACCCGTGGGCTGTCGCCGCCCATCGTATCAGAATATGAGCGAACAAGAACCGCAGCAAATTGCGCCAGGCTGCCTGTTCGTCTACGATAAGGGGCGCTTCACGCCGTAAGCAAAGGATGACACATGGACTTTTGCGCGACCAACAAAGCCGGCAAAGGTACATCGCTGCTGCTGTGCGCGATTTGTTTTGCGCTGGCGGGTTGCGGAAATGTGGGACATTCGCCGAACCAGCCAGTCACGCTAACGGTTTCCGCGGCGATTAGTTTGAAAGGGCCGTTGCAGCTTATCGGGCAGAATTACCAGCGAACCCACCCTGACCAGCGCGTGGTGTGCAATTTCGGCGCCTCGGGAACTTTACAGCGGCAGATCGAGCAGGGCGCGCCGGTGGATGTCTTTATTTCCGCCGGCGAAAGGCAAATGGACGCGCTCGAAAAAGAGAAATTGCTCGTGCCCGGAACGCGGCGCGACCTGCTGAGTAATCAGATGGCGCTGATCGAACCCGCGCGCTCGCAAAAAATAAAAACGTTCGCGGATTTACGCCAGCGCAGCGTGAAAACGATCGCGGTCGGCAATCCGAAAATCGTGCCGGCTGGTATGTACGCGCAGGAAGTGCTCGAACACCTTCGCTTGCTGCCGGCCATCCAGCACAAGCTGGTATATGCTGCTGACGTTCGACAGGCACTGGCTTACGTGGAAACGGGCAACGCCGACGCAGGGCTAGTGTACGTTACAGACGCGAAAATTACTTCGGCGGTGCGCGTGGCGGCGATTGCGCCGGAGGATTCGCACTTGCCGATTCTCTATCCTGTCGCGCTGCTTACGAGTTCAAAATCACCGGAGGCGGCGCGCTCGTTTCTGGACACGCTCGAATCGCCGGATTCACTTGCCGCGTTCGAGAAGGCCGGTTTCGGAGCGGCAAACTCACAGGCCGCCGGAAATTGAAAGCGCATAATGGCGACTGATCTCTCGCCGGTTTGGCTCTCGCTCGAAACCGCCGTCACTGCCACGATAATTACGCTGCTCCTCGGCACAGCCACGGCCGTATGGCGCGCGAACCGGCGCGGGATTGGCCCCGCCCTTCTCGATGGAATTTTTCTTTTGCCATTGGTGCTGCCGCCGACGGTGGTTGGCTTTATTTTGCTGGTGATTTTTGGCCGCAACGGGCCGCTGGGGCGTTTGCTTTTGCACTTTGGCGCCTCAGTAGTTTTTTCCTGGCCGGCGACAGTAATCGCGGCGGCGGTCGTCTCCTTCCCCCTGATGTACTTGAGCGTGCGCGCGGCGCTCGAGCAGCTCGACCATACCTTGTTGCAAGCAGCGCGCACGCTCGGCGCCTCCGAATGGCGTGTCTTCCGGCGCGTGGCCCTGCCCCTGGCATGGCCGGGAATTTTGGCTGGAACGATTCTGGCCTTTGCGCGCGCTCTGGGTGAATTTGGTGCCACGCTGATGCTTGCCGGCAGCATTCCTGGAAAAACGGAAACGATTCCCATCGCGATTTACATTTCCGTGGAAGCTGGCGAAATTCATAAGGCGATTGTGTGGTCGTTGATTGACGTCGCCATTTCGTTGGCGATGGTGGCCGGCATGTACTACTGGACGCATTTGCAGAATCCCGCGCGCACACGGATGGTGCGCCGCTGATGCCGCTCGAAGCGCATTTCGAAAAGCGCCTGGCCAGTTTTACTCTCGCCGCCGATTTTTCGTGCGATGCGGAACCGTTGGCGATTCTGGGGCCGTCCGGCTCCGGCAAAAGCATGACGTTACGCTGCCTTGCGGGACTCGAAAGGCCGGATCGCGGGCGAATTATTCTGAATGGGCGCGCGCTGTTCGATTCCGAAAAGCGGATTGACATCCCTGCGCGCCAGCGTGGCGTTGGATTGCTCTTCCAGAGTTACGCCCTCTTTCCGCACTTGAATGTGGCGAAAAACGTCGCGTTTGGAATGAAAGCCGCTGCCAGCGAGCGCGATGCGCGTGTACAAAAACAACTGGCCGAAGTGCACTTGGAGAATTTTGCCAAGCGAATGCCGCGAGAACTCTCCGGCGGAGAACAGCAACGCGTCGCGCTGGCGCGCGCGCTGGCGATTGAGCCGGAAGCGCTGCTGCTTGATGAGCCGCTCTCGGCGCTCGATACTTACTTGCGCAGCAAAGTGGAGCAGCAACTCATTCTCACGCTGGCGCGATTCCGCCGTCCCGCGCTTTACGTGACCCACAATATGGAGGAGGCGTATCGCATCGCCGCGCAAATTCTCGTTTTATCGAAAGGAAAGGTAGAGGCCAGTGGCTCGCGCGAGCAGATTTTCCGCCATCCCCCAGCTTTGGAAGTGGCATTGCTCACCGGGCTGAAGAATTTTTCGCGCGCGCGCGTCATTTCAGTGGGAAAGGTAGAAGCGCTCGACTGGAATTATGTTCTGTCCTGCGATGTGGCTGCTTCCGCCAAAATTGCTTACGTGGGCATTCGCGCGCATCACTTGCGTTTTGCGGCGCCTTCCGAGGCAAACGCGGCGAACGCATTCCCCTGCTGGCTGGCGCGCACGAATGAAGCTCCGTTCCGCGTGACGCTGTATCTGCGTTTGCACAGCGCCGAGGGCGAGGGCCATCATTTGCAAGCAGAAGTGACCAAGGAAAACTGGGCGCTCTTCAAGGATCAGCCGCAACCCTGGCGCGTGCTTTTGCCTCCCAGCGACATTCTACTTCTGCCGAAGTGACGCGCCTTCGCGCGTCGCGAAGAGCCAATGCTGCCGGGATGCCCGCGCAATTTCGCATTGTTAATTTTTACGTGCAATCCTGGGAGACGGCTACCGGAAGTGATTGGTGAATTTCACGCTGACGCCGTAAATGCCGTTGATATCACGCAGCGCAACGATGGTGATATCGCGGCGAATGGCGTAATCCACTTCGATCACTTGCTGCTGGTTGGAAGCGGCATTGGTGCTGTAGGTGACGCTCAGGTCGTGAGTGACCTGCTTTTGAATCGTCACCCGCGCTTCGGTGGTCTGAGTAACTCCGCTGGTGGCCAGAGTGCTGGCGAGAAACGGGTCAATGCGAAAATTGGTGACGCCGAAAAGCCTTTCAATCGGCGCGCCGATCTGGCTGGTCACCGCTTCCGAAAGCAACGCGGTTGCCGTGAAATTCTGGGCCTGGCTTGAGGTGGTGCTCATGAGCGCCGACTCTTCTCCCTGCGTGCCCAGCGCCAGCAAGTTGATAATGTCCGAGGAAGGCAGCGGCGGATCCGAACGGTAGGAGAGCTGCATATGGCTGGCCGCGCCGGTGAAGTCCAAAGTGATTTCATACGGATTGATTGTGGTTGCGACTTCGATGTTGAGAACCGGATCAAACCGAAAAGGATTGGCGAAGTTGATGTCGCCGCGATTTAAATGATAAGTATTTCCGTGGAAGGCCATTTCTCCTGTGAGCAGGTGAACATTCCCCAAAACAATCGGATGTTCCCAGGTGCCACGCACATGCACGCCGCCCTCCGCCGAAAAGTGCGCCGTGCCCCAATCGATACGCATCCCCGGCGCAGCATTGGCCGCAATGTCGAATACCAAATTGCGCAGATACGGTGACGAAATAGAGGGGCCGGTAAGCGTGGTTTGCGAGGAAACCAGCATCGACGAAAAATCCACGCTTTGCGCAAAGACCACGCGCTCCACGGTGGTGTCGCCGGTAAGGGTCGCACCTGCGGTCGTGCCGCTGAACCGCAGATTGCCATCCAGCAGCCAGCTTATTCCTTCTGGATAGCGAACGCGAACGCGCTGGGCCACCCCATCGATTTCGTAGCGCAAAGGCTTTTCACCGTAACCGACATTGCCGGAAATGGTGAGCGTTCCGCCGCCCGCCTGGCCGGAAAAATTTTCCAGGAGCAAGCGGCTGCGATCGAACACCACGTCCCCAGTTAAATTGCTTACCCCTGCAGGAAAATCTCCATAACGCGCGGAGGCATTCACGATTTTCGCCTGTCCGATGACCTGCGGATTCGAAAACGTTCCGCCAATCGTGGTGTCGAGTTGGGCTACGCCGCGGGCATCCAGCGCCGGAAAAAGGCCACTGGCCAGCCGCAGGTTAATCGAGCCTCCGACTTTAAGGTTCAATTCGCGATTCCCAGTGAAACGCGCGTCGCCAGAGATTTTGAAATTCGTGTCGGTGCCGCGCAGCGTAGCCTGCTCGACGCGCACCTCGCTCTGCCCGTAACTCAGACGCACCGGTCCTTCGTTTTGAAGCTTCACATACTCGTAATTGAAGGCAACTCGCGACAGATCGGCTTTCACGACAATGGTTTGCGGTTCTTTGGCCTCGCCAGAGAGGTTGAATTGCCCATCAATGCTGCTGTGTCCGGTGAGCTGGCTCAAGTGCAAGCCGGCAACGATGAAAGCGTCCAGGTCGACTTGCTTTACGGTAAGGGCGCCAGTGAACGGGTACTTGTCGGATAAACCCATGCGAAAGTGCGCCTCCAACTTCCCCTTGGTGCGCGACTGCAAATCGAGCTGCGCGATGCGGCCGTCGGAATTGAGGACGCCCGAAAAGCTGTCGAGCACGTCTGGGCCGAATTTCAAATCGATGAGCTGCACCGTCCCGTGGGCTATGGGCGACGCGATCGGCCCGCTGCCTCTCAAATCGAAATCAACGTCGCCTGCAATCGGCAACGCCTTGGTCTGCAGAAAACCAAACTTGCCAAGTGAGATGCCCGTGCCGATTGTCTGGAATTCGACGGTGCGCTCTTCCGGCCGGTACAACAAACTGCCGGTCAGGTATCCTGTGCCACGGTTGAGCTTGGCGTCGGTGATACCAATGTGATCGTGGCGCAGGTCCAGCACGCCGCTTGCGCGGTCCACATAGACGCCATACGCCTGCATATTCTCCAGCAGAAAATTTCCTCCGAGCGTCGGATCCTGGCGCGTGCCGCCTCCGTGGAAATCCGCAGTGAGAATTGCCGTCGCCGGATAGGAAGTCCCTAAGAGATTCTGCAAATCCGTCAGCGAAGCGCGCACCATATGCGCATCAAGGCTCCACGCGCCGTCTTTGCGAAAACTCCACTTATCTAATTGCAACATCAATCCCAAATTCGCCGTCGAATCACCGCGCTTGACCACTGCATTGCTAAGCGTAAATTCACGCGGCGAATAAGTCATAGCACCGGTAATGCTGTCCCAGTAGAGTCGCCCAAAACGCGCGTTCTGAGCCCCAAAAGTGCCAGTGAAAGTCGGCCCGTTCAAAGGGCCAGCCAAATTGCCTTTCCAATCCGCGCTTCCGGTAATCGTTTCCCGGCTGCTGGTCGGCCCGCGAATGACCGCAATGAAATCCGACCAGTCGGCGATATGCGACGTGTGAAAAGTGGCGTCGAGAGCAGAATGGTGCGCCGCGAGAGTGCCATTGAAATTCACCTGGCTGTTGGCAGTTGTAATCGTGCTGGGGGCTAGCGCCACGGCATGCCGATCCATCACGTAATTGAATTTCATTTGCGCGGTCACGCCGATAACCCCGGGCTCCGGCTGTGGCGGAGGCGTCCAGAAAGTCACGCCTTGTACCCTAAAATGCTTGAAGTCTCGCTGCCAGGTGCAAATTGTGTTCGTTGCCAGCGCTCCGCCCCAATGCAAAGCTCGCACCGGCATGGATGGATTGTTCACCGCATCGAGAACTGAGGCCAGATTCGCGCCGGTGAATTTTGTGTCTGTGCGAAACTTCAGCCCTTTGAACGCCATATCCAGCCGGCCTTGCAGATTTCCTCCGAGCGCCTTGGCGTAAAAAATCGGCATATGCAAATAGCCGTTTTCCGCGTAAAGGTTGCCCCAGCTTTCAATTCCTCCGGCATGAAACCATTTGAACTTCAGGACCAGATCGCGAGCGTGATAGTGGCCCTTCAACTGGAGCTGTTTCTCCGCGTAGCTGCCGTTTACAGTGTATTCGACATCGCCGTCCGGCGTGGACGGCTTGCGCAGAATCGTGCGCAGATCCGCCAGCGAAAGTTGCCCGCGCACATGAAAATCCGTGTCCAGCGGTGCGAAATGTTTTATATCCGCGCGCGCCTCGAGCGTGGTGTGCGGCAGCTTCAAATTCAGGTCGTCAATCGAAACCGCGTTGCGCATCAGCGTGAACTTCGTCCCGAAACTGAAGATAAAAGGCCGGTAGCGCCGCGCCTTCATGCGCACATCGTTCCAGCCGAATTGCCCGGAATAGGAGTCTTTTCCGGCGGGAGCGGGCTGATAATTCATCGCGAATTGAAAATTCCGCCCCTCCACATCGAGAGGAATTTTTTGGTCGTTGAAAATCAGCATGCCATTGCTGATTTTCAAGTTCGCAATTTCCAAATTGAAAAGCTGCTCGCGAAAAGGCGTAGACTTCTTCTTTTTCGGCGGGACCGGCAGATTGCTCTGGCCAGCCTGGTCCACCTGGATAAAAATCGAAGGATTCACCACTTGCACGTCGCTCAAAGAGACTTTTCGGCGCAGCAAAGAAATGATGTGCGCGCTTACGCGAATCTGGTCCGCGTGGAAAAAAGGGGGAAGGCCGGGGGCTTCGCGGCCATGCAACGTGAAATTATCGAGCTCGGCGCTGAGGCCCTCCAGTGTGAAATGGAATCCCCGCAATTCCACACGCCCGCCAGTGCTGCTTTCGATTCTCTTGATGACGTAGGCCCGAGCCCAGCGATCTGCCGTGCCGGTATTGAGGATTACCGCGAGGAAGACAGCGATGGCCACCACCAGCAGGAGCAATCCCAAAATAATTCGGATTGTCCAGCGTTTCATCCGCCCCCTTCCGAGGGCTGGATCACGATGCGCAGGCGGGCTTTTGCTTCTTCGAGCCACTGCGCTGCTTTCTCGTTGATTTGTTCCTGGGTCAAGAGTTGCCGGATCTGCGCTTCCACCTGCGTCAGCGGAGGCACCGAAGCTCCACTTTTCTGGATCTGAGGCGCCAGATCCTTTTGATAGTACGCCTCGATTTGCGCGCTGGTCACTTGCGCAGCGGCGTGAAACTTGTAATCAAGGAAGCGCACGTAATAGAGCTGACGCTCGAGAACATGGAGTAGCTCGTCCTGGGTAAGATTCACCGCGGCGAGGCGCGCCTGAAACTGCTGCCGCGATGGAAAATGCTTCAGCAAAGCCTGGAATTCACGGTTGACGTCTACTGTAGGCGGCTGTGGGAATTTGATCGCCGCAGCCTCGGAGCCCACGATCCACTGATCCACCAGCTCCTGCACCACTTTCGCGCGGCTCTGCGCCTGCCCTTCCAGCAGCTTTTGATAATCCTCCAACTCCCGCACTTCGCTCTCCGTCACCACGTCGTTGCCGATGTGCGCGGCAATTCCGTCGACGTACACTTGCTGCGTTTGCGCGGGCGGCGCGGCTTGGGCAGCGTCATTTGCCGCGGATCTGTTTTCAGCGGATGTGAGCTGCTGATCTTGTGCCGCAACGGTCAAGGCCGTGAAGAAAAGCAAGAGAACCATTGTGCCTGTTCGTCGCATCGGAGAGGGCCATCCTATCGCATTAGAATATAGACCCTATAGTGAAGAAAAATTGAAAATGAGGCAATTGCGACGTTACGATTTGTTTCGTAACTGTGTCTTGCGAGAGAAAGCTCGCCGGATTCAACTGGTAGCCAAAATCGACGCGTACCGGCCCTATCGGAGTTGCGTAACGCAGCCCAAACCCGACTGTATGAGAAAAGTAATTCAAATTCGGGCATTGCGACAGCGTTTTCACAATTGTCGTGCCTGGCTGGCATCCTGCCGGAAGCGGCAGCGGAGTATAGCGCAGCGAAATGTGGTTAATGTCTGAAAACACGTTTCCCGCATCGTAGAAAACCGCGCCGCCCAAGTGGTTTCCGACAAAAGGCGCATGCAATGGGAAGCGGATCTCCTGATTGAATACAATCATAGCCGTGCCGCCGATCGGAAATCCCGTTGTGGGATCGCGCGGTCCGGCCTGATTGAGCGAAAAGCCGCGCAGGCTCGTGCCGCCGCCCGCGAAAAACCTTTCCGGCAGCGGAATGTCGTCCTCACCTGAGCCGTTGAAAGCGCCCTCGATTCCAAATGTTGTTGACCGCGCAAATACCAGCGCCGAGTGACGGAACGGCGTGTACGTGGAATCTTGCACCGAGAAGCGTAAGAACGTCGCCGTCGAACCCAGCGCGCGCGTGGCCACGCTTATGTCCGCAGTATTGAAGCTTCCGCTGGTCGCCTCGGCGGCATTGTTGCGCCGGTCGCGTACCCACGTTTCTTCGAATCCGGAGACTTTTGTAGGCTGGCTGAACAGCGGAACTTCCTGCACCGAAACTTTTCCGTTCAGGTTGGTTGCGGTTACATGCCGGTAAAAATAGCGCGACACCAGCGAAGTTGAGGGCGAGATGTTCTGCCCCAATTGCACGCTGCCTTCATAGCGAATCGCCGTGAAAGTATTCACGTAACTCGCTTTATCGGCGAATCCGGTGATAACCAAATTAAGCCATGGATAGGTGAGGAAATTCGGCGCGTCATAGCTCGCCAATCCCTGATACTCCAGAGTGCTGCCGCGCAGCTTTAGCGAAGCCGTGTGCGCGCGCCCACCGACGTTAATTTTCGAAACCTCGAATATCCCCAGTGGACTGGCGTTAATGTTGGTTTGGTTAGGGTTTGTGCTGGAAGCGAGGCGCTGCGCTTCGAATCCAAATCCGTAGCTAATCGTGTAGCGCTTCGCTTCTTCCACATCCACCACAACATTTTTGTCAGGATAGGTGCCGTTCGGGTTCTGCGGCTCCACTTGCACGCGGTCGAATATCCCCAGATTATATAATTTCTCCTGCGTGGCAATGCGGTCGCCCTCGCGCAGCGGCCCGCCCTGTTTCACCAGCACTTGTCTTCGTATGATGCCCGGCCGCGTATAGCGATAGCCGGCCAGCAGCACCTGGCTGACGTCAACGCGTTGCCCCTCATTAATCTGATAAGTGAGGTCCATGCGATCCGGCCCCACCGGTGTGGCGCTCGCCTCGACCTGCGCGTTCGGGAAACCTTGATCAAAATAATAGGCGAGAATATTGTCGCGGTCTGACGTCACGTTCGCCTGCGAATAGGGCTGCCCCTTCGTGGAACCAATCACGGTCAAAAGCTGCTTGGTCGTCAGCCCCTCATTTCCCTGGATTTTGAGATCCGCAACGCGCGTCTGCTGGCCCTCCACGATGTGGTACACCACAAAAAGATCGCCCTTCTTTCCGTGATAATTATCATCCACCTCGGGACGCACCTCAGATTGCAGGAACCCGTTTGCCAGATACAATGCGCGAATGGAATTGGCGTCAGCGGCAACGATTCCCTGGCTGAACCGTCCGCGCGTGAGGAACCCTTTGGATTGAATCTGCAACCGGCTCCGCAAGGCCTCGGTGCTGAAATACTTGTTCCCCTCGATTACCACCCCTACCAAATGATGGCGAATTCCGCGGTCCACCGTGTAATTGATGATTTCCTCGTGAGTGGTAGGGTCGAGCTGCGTCGTGTAATCCACCTTCGAGTCGAAGTATCCCTGCCTCTGCAGCAGGTCGCGAATATTCCGCTTGCCCTCTTCCAGCAAGTCTGCATCCACGTCTCCTTCTTCATAAACCGGAACCAGTTTTCGGATTTCTTTCGCGGATATTTTCACGCCGGTAACTTTCACCGAAACGCGCGGCCCGGCAATTGCGCTGATGGTCAGCGGCAGTGTCGCAGCCCTCGCATCATAAGCGCCTCGAGTCGCTGTGACGCGCGCCTCCAAATAGCCCGAGGAAACCAAATACTTGCGCAGACGCTCCGTGCTGCGGTCAATTCTGTCCGCGGTCACCGGACTGCCTCTTTTGATTTTCACCTGGTCGTGGATTTCCTCCATGGGAAACGGCGTGCTATTGATGATCGTGACCGTGGATACTTTCGCCCTTCGCCCCGGCTCCACGGTCACGGTAATGTCAGTCTGCCGCGTCGCAGGATGCGTGGCCAGCCCATATTCCAAATGCGCCTCGTAAAACCCGTCATCTTTCAGCGTCTCATTTAGGCGGCCCAGCCCCGCTTTCAAGTCCGCAAGCTGGAACGGCTGCCCCAACGGCATCCGCAAAGCTGCCAGCGCCGTCGCCTCGTTGGGCGGTTCCTTCAGTCCATAAACTCGCACCACGTTGTTGTACAAATTATAGGTGACGACGAAATCCACGTGTAACCCGTCAGCTTCCGTCGTTACCCTGGTTTCCACATTGGAAAAAAGTCCGGTTTGATTCAGTTCCCGAAGCGCCTCGCGCTCGTCCACGATGTGAAAAGCATTTCCAGCTTTCAACGTGCCCGTCGAAACTTTCTCCGGAATGGGCTGTCCGGCGCCATTCAACACGCGAACCGCTGCGATGCGCTTGCCTTCAAGGGACGCGTTCTGCGCGCGCGCGAACGAAAATAACCCAAACAACAAAATCGCAAGCGCACTAACACGCCGGATTCGATTAGTTCGCGCCGTTCTGCCTCTCCATCCCATCCTCAAGCAAGACTCAAAGCGAGGTTAGCATACGGCGTATGTCCCGTATTTGAAAAGACGATATGATAGAAGCGCTGCGCGCAACGCGATTCGAGACCGCTTATGGAACCCAGGTTGTACGAAAAATACTCGCGCCAGATTCTCTTCGCCGGCATCGGCGAAGCTGGCCAGCAGCGTTTGCTCGACTCCAGCGCCGTCCTGGTCGGCTGCGGCGCGCTGGGAACCGTTTGCGCCGGCCTGCTCGTCCGCGCCGGAATCGGACGCCTGCGCATCATCGATCGCGATTTCGTCGAGCTTTCCAACCTCCAGCGCCAGTCGCTTTTCGAGGAATCCGACGCGCGCGACTCGCTGCCCAAGGCCGTTGCCGCTGAGCGCCGTCTGCGCTCCATAAACTCCGATGCAAGAATCGAAAGTTTCGTCCGCGACCTCACGCCGGAAAATGCCATTGAGTTACTCTCCGGCTTTCCTCTGATTCTCGATGGCACCGATAATTTTGAATCGCGCATGCTGATTAACGACACAGCGGTCACCCTCGGCGTTCCCTGGATTTACGCCGCCGTTGTCGGCAGCTACGGCGTCACATTCACGATTCGCCCGGGCCAAACCGCCTGTCTCGCCTGCCTTCTGGAATCCGCCGAGGGCTCGCGCCGCTCTGATTTTGAGGAAACCTGCGATACAGCGGGCATTTTGAACAGCGTTGCCAGCCTCATCGCCTCAATCCAGGCCGCCGAGGCCGTCAAATTGCTCTCCGGGAACATCGCCGCGCTGAACAATCGCCTGGTCTCCTGCGACGCCTGGAAAAATCGTTTCCAATCCATTCGCGTGGCGCGCAATCCCTCCTGCCGTGCCTGCGCCGTGCGAAAATTCACTTACCTCGAAGGCCAAGCGCAGCCTCACGTCACTCTCTGCGGACGCAATTCCGTGCAAATCCACGAGCGCCGCCGTCATCTCGACCTCATCGAACTCAGCCGCCGCCTCGAACGCTCCTTCTCCGGCGTCCGCCGCAACGATTTTCTCCTGCGCTTCGCCGTCCCTCCCTACGAAATGACGGTTTTTTCCGACGGCCGCGCCGTCATCAAAGGCACTCACGACCCCGCCGTCGCTCGCTCTCTCTACGCCCGTTTCGTCGGCGCTTGATGCAGCCCATTTCGTTCCGAGCCCGGTCGCGCCTTCCGCGAATGGCGGCGCGGAACCTGCCTTTCCTTCGGTCGCGCACACAAACTCTTGCTTGACTCTGGCCCGTCGCGCGTCAATATATCCGCGTCGCCACAAAGAATTCATTATTAGGAGCTCAATCGTCATGCGAACTCTTCGCCTTTTCGTCATTTTATTCTTCGCGTTCACCATTTCCCCGCAAATTTTCGCGCAGTCGCAGCAAACGTCGTCCACGCCCGTCCAGGCCGATCTCGCCGCAAAGCTCTCCGCCGACCTCAACCGCACCGCCGCCTCCTACGACGGCGTCATGGGCATTTTCGTCAAAGACCTCACCTCCGGCCAAATGTTCGCCGTCAACGCCGACACCGTTTTCCCGCAGGCCAGCTCCATCAAGATCCCTATCCTCATCGAACTGATGCGCCAGGCGCAGTCCGGAAAAATCAATCTCGCCGAGCGCGTCGAAATTCATCGCGTCACCCTCGTCGGCGGCAGCGGCGTCCTGCAATTTTTCTCCGAAGGCGGCTCGGAAATTTCCATTCGCGATTTGGCTGTGCTCATGGTCGTGCTTTCCGACAATTCCGCCACCAATCTCATCATTGACCGCGTCGGCATGGACAACGTCAACGCCATGCTCCGCCGCCTTGGGCTCGACAAAACCGTCCTCGCGCGCAAAATGATTGACGTCGCTGCGGAGCAAGCCGAGCGCGAGAACCGTTCCACGCCCCGCCAGATGGCCACGCTCGTCGAAGAACTGAACTCCGGCAAACTCCTCGACCCCGCGCACACCAAAATGGCCCTCGACATCCTCGAAGATTACAAGGACAGCCCGCTCCGCTCCGGCGTCCCGCCACAAATCACCATCGCGGAAAAGCCCGGCTCGCTTCTCGGCGCGCAGTGCGACACAGGAATTATTTTTCTCCCCGGCCGCCCTTACGCCATTTCCGTGATGACCACTTTCAACCCGTCCGACGGCAACTCCGCCATCACTGCCGTCTCCGCCCGCGTCTTCAGCTATTTCAACCGCCTCGCCCACGCCAACTCCTTCGGCGTCCACGTCCGCTAGGAGCCAACTTCGCTAGCGTCCACAAAATTTCGCGGTGAGTCGAGAATTTCCTCATTTTCTGCCAACACGATGAGCGTTGAGTGGCCAACTGTGCGCACGGTGACAATGTCGGTCTGGCTGTACCTCACGCGCGGACATTCCCCGCAGACGCGACCGTTCAAATAAAAGGGGGAATTCGTCCATCGTTGACGCAGTAGCTCTATCGCTTTATTATCAGCGCCAAGCATGTGGGGTCAGATTTCGGGACAGTTCGACGCTGGAGGCGTAATGACCACCGATACTACGCAGCGACCCATCTCCCAGGTATCCTGTTCCGCGCCGACGCAAATTCGACAAAACCTGCGCTTCGAGCATGTCTTCTTCTCTGGAATGGCTGCCCTCATCCTCGTGTCGGTGGTCATCGGTTTCACGGCAACGTTTTATCTTCGCGACATCGTCAAAATGCCTGTCTGGGCTGACCCTCGCCCGCTTCCGTTTCTAGTCATAACCCATGGGACGGTTTTCTCTTTGTGGATTCTTTTGCTGATTACGCAGACTTCCCTGGTCGCTGCCCACCGCGTGCGAATTCATCAGCGATTGGGTATTGCGGGCTTCGCGCTGGCATCCTTGCTAGTGTTGCTCGGTTTCGTGGTTCTCTGCGTGGCTATGGCGAGGCACTTTCCTCCTGCCAGCCCCGCGCTTAGCACACAAGCCGGAGCAATTTTTTCCGTCCTGGGCTTTGCCTTACTGGTCTTTTTCGGCTATCGCCTGCGACGGAACCCTCCCGCACACAAGCGGCTGATGATTCTTGGCACAGTTTCATTATTGGACGCGGCCTTTAACCGCTGGCCCGGTCTCCATAACGTGGATTATAATCATCTGCTTTCATCCGCTTGTTGCTTCGCCCTGCTGGTGTTGGTGGCTTGCTATGACTTGTGGTCTAGGACGAAAATCCAGCCTGCGACCATGTGGGGCGGCGTGACGCTCCTTGTGACTCACGCGCCCATCCACGGCATATTCACGCATAACGCCATTTGGTTCCATCTCGCGGTGCATATGCAGACTCTGGGTCATTTATTCCTCCGGGCCTAGAGTCATGCGTTGCGTGTCTGTTCCTTTATTTCATTGCTAACATTTCCAAGTCTTTCTCAAAACCGTAGGTGCCAAACGCTTCCCGCCGCTTGCGGTTGTCTAACGGATCATTCGTGTAGAACCAATAGCTCGCCGCGTCCAGTTCTAGATTGGCGAACTTGGTCGGTTCGGGGGTCTTGTCGTTGAGATTGAACCGCTGTCGATACAGACCCCGGTGCGTATCCGGGTTCGCGAAGAAGATTTTCGTCGGGCAGCTTGCGATGATGATGTCGAGGATTTCCGACTTGCGAAGCTCGTCTTAATTCCTTAACCGATCCTTCGTTCGTTTTCCTGGCGGGCGGCGATGCGTTCGATGTTCTCCCGGCAATTCATCAAGGTGAGGAATGTGCTGAGGATGCGGGCTTTGATTTCGTCGGTCAGCCCCGTGCCGCCTGTGGCCAGTTGCGCCAGCGTCTGCCCGCGCTCGGCCATGTACTTGCGCATCTCGTCGTAGCGCTCGCGGCGCGTGTTTCCTGCAGCAGACTCGCGCCGCATCTGCATGCAGGTCTGCTCCAGGTCCAGCGTAAAATGCAAAAGACAGCGCTTCTGCTCCTCCAGTTGTTGTGGGACGCGCGCCTTGCACCCGGCCATTTCGCAGTTTACAAGCATGTTGTGCCCGATCCGCCCGTTGCGGTGAACCTGTCCTTATACCTGTTTTTTGTAACATCTGCGAACTGTAAAATCCACCATTGCGCCGCTTGGCGCTTCCAATCCGCCACCATAGCCCTCTTGATGCGTGTGGCGCGGGCCTTGCTGTTGCGCCGGGGGCAGGGCTTGCGCCCCGTGTTAAAATGGCCTTTGCATTTCGACGGTTCGGCTGTTTTTGGAGTGGGGACGGAGCCGAAGCTAGGCAAAAAAGGAACTGTTTCTGATCGACCGTCGCGAAAATTAGAAATCGCGCTAAGTCAAGCAGAAACAGTAACATCATAATTTCTAATCGATAATTTTAAGCACTTTTCAGAACGGCGGTGCCACGTCGCCCCACCGCTCCTTTTGCGCCAGACCGTTTTTCTTTCCGCCGGTCTGTGCTAGACTAGCCCGGCAAGGGCGCGACGTGCTCCTGCCAGTTTCCTCGTGAGGCATTCCGGATGTCCGGACATTCTAAGTGGGCGACAATCAAGCACAAAAAAGCGGCCACCGATGCCCGCCGCGGCAAAGTATTCACCAAAATTATTCGTGAAATTATGATCGCCGCGCGCTCCGGCGGCGCAGATCCCAACACCAACCCCCGCCTGCGCACTGCCATTCTCGCCGCAAAAAATGAAAACATGCCCAACGACAATATCGAGCGTGCCATTCTGCGCGGCAGCGGCCAGATGGAAGGCGAAACGCTCGAAGAAGTGACCTTCGAGGGATATGGCCCCGGCGGCGTAGGCATGTTGGTGCAAGTGGTCACCAGCAATCGCAACCGCATCGTCAGCGAAATTCGCCACCTGATGGCCAAGCACGGCGGCAACATGGCGGAAAATGGCGCGGTAGGCTGGATGTTCCATCGCAAGGGCGACATCACCATCCCAAAAGAGGCGGCCGAAGAGGAAAAAGTGATGGGCATTGTGCTGGACGCGGGTGCCGAAGATTTGAAGGACGATGGCTCCTCGTGGGAAGTGGTCACTCCCCCCGAGGCTTTTGAAAAGGTGCGCGAAGCTTTGGCCGTGGCGGGAATCAATCCTACAGCGGCGGAAGTTGCGTGGGTGCCGCAAAACTACGTGAAGCTTACCGGCGCGCAGGCCCAGCAAATGTTGAAAATGGTGGAAGCGCTGGAAGAGCACGATGACGTGCAGCACGTCTACGCCAATTTCGACATCGATGAAAAAGAAATTCAAGCTGCCGTCGCCAGCTGATTTTTTTGCGTTACATTTTTCTTCCTGTCTTCTAAATTCTCGCCAATTTTTCTCCGGCAATCATTTCGAAGCGGCTTCTGGCCCAGTATTCATCGCGCATTCCGCGCGCAAAAAACGCTACCCGTTGATTTTCTTCTGCGCGTAGACTGAACGCGGCAAAGATGAAAACCAGCGCGAATTCAACGCAGCCAAAAATGCCGCAGGAGAGCGCAGGCGGATGTAAAGTTCTGCGCGTCCTGGGAATCGATCCGGCGCTTGCGGGCGCGACAGGTTATGGCGTGATCGAGCTGAACGGACAGGCCGCGCGCATGCTGCGCTTCGGCGCCCTGCGCTTTTCGGCGCGCGCCGATTTCTCCGCGCGGCTGCGCGGAATTCACGACATGGTGGCGCAACTGGTCGAGGAGTTTACTCCCGACGCAGTTGCGGTAGAATCTGTGTTCACGGCGCTGAACATTCGCACCGCTCTGCGGCTGGCCGAAGTCCGCGGCGTGATTTTGCTGGCGGCAGCGCAAGCGGAAATTCCGTCGCACAGTTATTCGCCGCGCGAAGTGAAGGTCAGCATCGTGGGCCACGGCGGGGCTTCGAAGCAGCAGATGCAACAGATGATCAAGGCGCAACTCGGAATGTGCGAAGAACCGCAGCCGGCGGATGCAGCTGACGCACTCGCTGTGGCCCTGTGCCACGCGCACGCCGCGCGAGCGTCACAACGTTTGGCGCGCAGCCTGGCGCTGAACCAGGTGATGTCCGCGGCAAGCCGGCCTCGCGGTAGCGTGCGCAGCCAATTTGCCACTTCGCGCATCTTTATAGAAAGGTGAAATGGAGCATTGGGGGGTCCTAGAAGCCAGTTCGTTAGTTTCCCGAGCGTGCCTGCGCTCGCAGCAATCCTTTTTCTGGCGGCATACGCGAACCCGCAAGCCGCAGAGCGTTCCGCAAAAAAAATTATGTCCAGCAGCGCCGAGCCAACGCTGACCTTCCAGCAGATTTTCAAATCCAGTTATCCGGAATACGTGAAGATCAGCGTGAGCGAAGACGGGAAAGGCACATGGGATATTCGCCAGTTGGATGATACGGCGAGTCCGCAGCCGCTGCAGATTGAAGCGCCGCTGGTGCACAAAATGTTCGCGCTTGCTGAAGACCTCCACGATTTCCAGGGCGTGGACCTCGACGTGCACCGGCGCATCGCCAACCTGGGGCAGAAAACTTTCTTTTACAAAAACGGCGCGCAGGAATATCAAGTCACGTTCAATTACACGGTGAATAGTGCGGCGCAACAGTTGCTGACGATTTTCGACGGGCTACAGCGTCAGGAACTGGACCTGAGCGACATGCAGCGCGTGGTGCGCTACGACCATTTGGGCGTGAACGACGTCATCCTGCGCGTGCAGAATGATGTGAGGCGCAAACTGATTCCAGAACCGGCGGCATTGCTTCCGGCGCTCGATGAAATCGCGGCGAATTCAGAGCTGATCGATATGTCGCGGGAGCGCGCTCGCGCCATCGCCGAGCAAATCCGCCAGGGCGAAAGCAAGAACTGAGCCGCGGAACGAATAAACCCGATCCAAGTGTAGCTTAGTTGTTCGCCCTTCAGCCCCCAAGTTGGTTGTTGGTGCCGGCGGGGGGAATCGAACCCACGGCCTAGGGATTATGAGACCCTCGCTCTGCCACTGAGCTACGCCGGCCCTGCTCGCCGTTAACGGCTTTGCGAATCTTGCTCTCTGCGGCGAGCCTTCCGATGCTACGGGGACTTTTGCCCAAGTGTCAACAACCTGCGTCAAACGCTTTCGCAGATTCACACTCTTGGTTTTTAGCTGAAAATTTCGAAGGCATTCGGCCGAAAAGCGGCGCCGCTGGTTGCACACTCTTCGCAGACCACTCATCACTAACGACTGGGAGCTTGCCGTTAGCCCTTCTTTTTCGCCGCTTCCGCGTACTTCCGCTGGAAACGTTCCACGCGCCCCGCCGTGTCAATCAGCTTCTGCTTGCCGGTGAAAAACGGATGGCAGCTCGAACAAATTTCAACGCGGATCAAATCGCCTTTGTGCGTCGAACGCGTCTGGAACGTGTGCCCGCACGCGCAGTGCACCGTCACGGCATGATAATCCGGATGTATTCCTTCTTTCATTGCTGGCTCCTTCTGGAACCGGTCTGCGCAGCTTGCGCTCCGCAATCAGGCATACGGCCGCGTCGCTAGGTCCCAGCGAATCCACTATGATACCACACGTCTTTCCTATGCGATCGTTCGGGTTGCTAAGGCAAGCGCGAGTTTCTTTCGCTAAAATGCGAATCATTGCAGCAGACTGCGCGCCTCTGCCAGATGATTCTCCAAACTTTGCTCAGCCTCAACCACACGCTGCGGATTCGGCATGAGGTTACGCAGATCCAAGGGCGCGTTTGCAATCATCCTCTGCAGCTGCGGAAGCACAGATGGGTCGCTCATAGCACGCACAAAAAGCGGAGTGATTTGCTCCAGCGCCGCCAGCCCCTGCGCACTTAAACCGTGATCCGTGCCGCGATAAAGCCCCAGTTCGCGTTTCACAGCGCCCTGCCAGTCCAAGCCGGCCGGACCTAGCTGCGCCAGCGCCTCTTGCAGCGCTAATCGCTGCGCTGGAGAAACTCCAGCATGGACTATGTTTGGGATCAGCGGCACATGGTCCATCAACAGGTGGTCGGCGACCAAGGTGGCAAAAAGAGTTCCGCCATTCGCAACATCATGAGAAAATCGCAATCCCGCAACCAAGGCGCGCACGGCTCCCTGGGTATCCCCATGCGCCTCCAGGTACATGACGTAGAGGGCGTTTAGATTGCCGAGTAGCAGCGCTTTGCGAACATATTCGACGGGCGCGTTCGTGCCGAGTTGGTAATCAATTCCCCAGTTGCAATCCGGCAGGAGGGTTCCGCGATACATAGTGTTGAGTGCAGCCTGATTCTTGTTAAACAGCTCCTTGACGCTGGGGTCGTCCAAGCCCGGGATTTGATGACTCATCATGGCGGAATCCTGCATTTGCGCAAATGCCGACCAATAACGCAAAGCGGCGTTCTCAGCCAGTAGCTTTTGCGGACCGCTTTGCCCCGTCATGGGACTCACAAAGAGTCCAGCGAACACCAAGATCACTGCAATCGAACGAATAGTATTCATGGATTGACGTCCTCCTTATTGAGTAACGAGAAGGCGCTCTGGCTTTTTGGAAGTGCTTTCTGTTCGGAGTCGAGCGCCAACTCGTCCATGGCTGCCTTGAGTGATGGTGCGTGCGCCAGCAGTTGATCCGCGGCGCGAATCGTCAACGGATGAAAATCTCTCGTTTGGGGAGCCGTGTTGGCCGAATAGTGCGATAGCCCTGCGGTCCAGCGTGTCTTTGTCGCGAGAAGCGCGGCAGTCAAGACGATTGCCGCAGCCCAAGCGCCAAGCGCCAGCGCTCGCCTCACATGTCGCGCGCGCATCACCAAGGGTAGCGGTTCCGGCTCGCGCGGACGAAATTGCCTCAGATAAATTTCGAATTGGTCGTCATCATCATGCATCGGCACAGGAATCCTCCTTCACGCCCATGGCTTCGCGCAGCTTGCTCAGCGCGTAGCGGTAGCGCGAGGCCACTGTATTCGGACTGATATTCAAGAGTTCCGCGATCTGCGCGCTCGTTAGGCCGCACCAGACGCGTAAAATCGTGACCTGTCGCTGGTCGCTGGGGAGCGCACTCAGCGCGCGGCGCAAACTCAGCTCTTCGCTATAGTCCCGGTTGAGCACATCGAACCACGGTTCGTCTTCATCCAGCGAAACATTGCGCGCGTTCACTCTGGCGTTATTTAGGACAGCGTTGCGAACACACTGGAAAAGGTATGCCTTGAGGTCCAGTACATCATCAAAATCGGCGCGCTCCAGCAGCTTCGCGAACACTTGATGAACCGCATCCTGCGCGCGGCCGCGCTCACCGGTCATTGTTATTGCGAATAACAGCAGCGCCGGTCCATGCTGCCGATACAGCCGCTCGATCTCATTGTGCCTGGTATGCATTTCAGACCTTCGTGAGGTCATCGTTCACGTGCGCAAGCTCCCGCATCTGGATTCCCGCCCGAGTTAACAATTCAGGGCTCCAATGGTAAGACAATCCAGGGCAACGAATTTGTCTATAAGATTTCTGCGACGGGGTGCCCATGATTTGGCAGTTTCGGATTACATAATGGGCTTGCTTCACCGCGTGTTGTAGGACAGTCGCTGCGGCCACGACGCATGGCGATATAAACCAGTTGCGGGCTGGCGTATGTTAGCGCAGCGGAAATCAAGCGCGGCTCTGACGCGAAAGATGCAGTGCGTGAAGCGATTTGAAGGGCGGGATTCAGGTGCAAAGAGCGCGCTTGCGGGGGAAATTTTCTTCCCCAAAGTTACAAGAAACTTACTCACCTAGTCAGAGCGAACAGATAAATCCTCTATTTTCAATGGGCGGGGCTGGGCAGCTACTTGCCTCTCCAAAGCACTGGAAAGCTGACCCATGCGCGCTTTTGCCAGACCCATGGCCGTGGCGGCTCGTGTTTTCCGCGCGATCTGCGCAGTCGCTAAAAAGTTAGGAAACAAGGCTTACTTAGGGACTATATATTGCTAAAATTTACATCAAATCCGAGTTCACCCATGCCCGATTCTGTCTTGCCGCCTTTGTCGTTACGTTTTTCGAGGCTGGCACACGCGCGCGATAATCGCTTCAGTCGCGTCTCGGTAAGCTTCATCTTCTTTTTGTCGTTGGCTTTCATTGCTGGGAATGCGAGCGCGCAAACGGCCGTCCTGACGACGCATAATGATAATAGCCGCGATGGGCAGGACACTACCGAAACGATTCTGACGACCTCGAACGTCAACACCGCGCAATTTGGCAAGCTGTTTTCGCTGCCGGTGGACGGACAGGTGTATGCCCAGCCGCTGTACGTTCCGGGCGTGACCATCAACGGAACCGTTCACAACGTGCTGATCGTCGCGACGGAAAATGATTCGATTTATGCGTTCGATGCGGATTCGAATATCGGTGTGCCGCTGTGGCACGCGAGCCTCATTGATACCGCGCATGGCGCGAATCCCGGTGAAACGCCGGTAAGCTGGGCGACACTGAATTGTACGGACCTGCAGCCGCAGATTGGAATTACCAGCACTCCGGTGATTGATACGACGACGAATACCATCTATGTAGAAGCTAAATCCACCGACGGCACCAATTATTACAACCGTCTTCACAGCCTCGATCTTCTGACAGGAAACGAAAAATCTTCTGGCCCGGTAGTCATCACCGCGACGGTAAGCGGTTCCGGCGCTGGCAGCACAAACGGACAAATCACTTTCGATCCTCTGCATCAGCTAAATCGCCCGGGCCTGCTCCTTCAGAACGGCACGATCTACATCGGATTTGCGGGCCATTGCGATTTGCCGCCGTATCACGGATGGCTTTTTGCCTATGACGAGGCCACGCTTTCACAGAAAAGTTTTTATATAACTACTCCCAACGGCAGTGATGGCGGCATTTGGATGTCCGGGGCGGGCATTTCTGCAGACTCAAGCGGGAATATTTATGTGCCGACGGGCAACGGTACTTTCGACACGACTCCCGTTCCGCCGCCCGACACGGGCGATAGCATTTTGAAATTCGGCACGACAAACCAGATTCTAAATCTTCTCGATTATTTCACTCCATTCAACCAGGCCACTTTGTCGAGCCAGGATAAGGATTTGGGATCCGGCGGAGTGCTTCTGCTCCCGGATCAAAGCGGCACGTATCCTCACCTTTTGGTGCAGGCGGGAAAGGAAGGCCGAGTCTACGTACTCAATCGCGACCAACTGACCACAAACAACACACACTATTGTTCCGGCTGCGCGAGCGATACCAATATTGTTGAAGAAACTGGCGCAGGCGCCGTTGGGCACGTATTCGATTCGCCCGCGTACTGGAATAACAATATCTATCTTTGGGCAAGCGGGAGCACGTTGAAACAAATTCCTATTAGCAATGGATTGCCCAATTTCGCAAACATGGTTTCCAACTCGACAACTTTTGCCTTCCCCGGCGCGACACCGTCAATCTCTTCGAACGGCACTGTGGCCGGCACAGCCATTCTGTGGGCGATCGACTCCTCGCAATACGGTTCGCCGGGGCCTGGACCGGGTCCTGCGGTACTTCATGCCTATGATGCGACAAACATTTCGAAGGAGTTGTGGAACAGCGGCCAGGCGGCGAACAACCGAGACCAGGCGGGCAACGCAGTGAAATTTACAGTACCTACTATTTCAAACGGGAAGGTTTATATCGGCACGTCTGCAGAAGTGGATGTGTACGGTCTTTTGAGTCCGCAGCAACCTCCTGCTACGCCCGTCATCAGCCCCGGATCTGAATCGGTTACCAGTCCAGTGAACGTGACAATCACAGATTCCACCACTGGGGCCACTATCTACTACACCCTCGACGGGAGTACCCCATCTCCGACTAACGGTACCGTGTACACCACCGCCTTCTGGTTGACCACCTCAACGACGGTGCGAGCGATGGCCAGCTCC
The DNA here is from genome assembly GCA_035933545.1 of Candidatus Acidiferrales bacterium. Classification (GTDB taxonomy): domain Bacteria; phylum Acidobacteriota; class Terriglobia; order Acidiferrales; family UBA7541; genus DAHUXN01. The sequence continues at coordinate 37,846 of DASYYQ010000076.1, forward strand.
TCAGGAGGAAACAGCCCGGTCGCCTCGGCCGTGTACACCATTGAAAGCAGCTCTAACCAGAGCATCAATTATTCGGCCGGCATGACCGCTACCGGCTTGACCCTTAACGGGAGCGCCAAAATTGTCGGCTCAAGGTTGCAGCTGACCGACACCACTGTCAAAAATGAACATGGCAGCGCATTCGTGACCGCGCCCATCAACGTGCAGTCTTTCTCGACTGATTTTGCGTTTCAGTTGACCTCGGCAGTAGCGGATGGGTTCACCTTCACCATTGAGAACGTCGGCCCCACGGCGCTTGGTCCCACGGGCGGCGGCTTGGGCTATGGTCCCTATCAGCTCAGTGGAACACCGGGTATTGGGTCCAGCATTGCCGTCAAATTCGATCTC
>DASYYQ010000125.1:0-132063 GCA_035933545.1 Candidatus Acidiferrales bacterium
TCTGCGTATCTGGCACGGAATTGGCACAGAAGATTTGGTGCGCATCATTCGCACGTTTCGCCCTAACGTCGTTATCAACCAGTGGGGCGGGGTTCATTCCGGACATGGCCAGCACCAAGCCACGGGCATCATTGTTCCCCAGGCCGTTGCGGCAGCGAGCGATCCTTCTTCCTATCCCGAGCAACTAAAACAAGGGCTACGGCCGTGGCGCGTGGAGCGCGTCTTGCAATTCGCGCGCAGAGGCGAAAATCAGGGCAGCATGGTCACTCTGCCGGTCGGCGATATTTCTCCGCTGTGGGGCGAGAGCTATTCGGACTTGGGCCTCAAAGGTTTTGCGAACCATCGCTCGCAGGGCATCACTCGCATACTCGATTCATCCTTCTTCCGCCGTCCGGTCAATTTGACGGTTGTGGAGGGCGACAAAATGACGCTTCAGGATTTCGCGCGGCCACTTTTCTCGCTCGGCCTCGGCTCTAACACTTTGGGAGGCACTCTCGGAGCCGCTGACGGCGCGCTGACAGCCGCGCGACAAGCCGCGCTGCGCCTCGATTGGCCTGGTTCGGTGAAGGATCTCGCCAGCGCAGGAACGGAAATCGAAAAAGCAATTAGCGAAGCGCAATCCAATCAGGCCACCGCGGACTACGATCGCATCTGGGCGCTACAAAAGGAGCACGAAAAAATCGACCGAGCGCTGGCTGAGGCTGCCGCACTTCATCTCACTGCAGAGTCTTCGCGCAGCGCTTTGGTCGCTGGCGAAAACTTTTCCGTTCGTGTGAGCTGGCAAGATCGCTCGGGTGTTGGCGTTCAACTCGATGCACCCACGTTGGAAGTGCCGCAGGGATGGACGTCAACCGCGAAGCAGGAGAATGCCGGCGGTCCGGCCGCGTCGTTCAAAGTGCAAATTCCCGCGGATGCAACGCCGCCTACTTCGCCGCAAGACGCCATTTTGCCCTGGCATCTGCCCTTGGTCGAGGCGAGCATCAGCGGCATGGTGGACGGCTATAAATTCTCATTTCGCGAGCCCGCCGTAGCGCATGAATATACGTCCACGACTGTAGAAACCATGCCGCTCGCGCTGGTCCCCGCTGTGACGATTTCCGTCGACCAGCAGCAAATCATGCTTCCTGTGAGCCGGCCCACGCGCGCGTTCCAATTGTTAGAACGGGTCAGCTACCATGGCGGCACCGCACCGGCTCATGTGGAACTCGGAGTTGATGCGCCACAAGGCTGGAGCATTTCCACTGCCGAGCCCGTTGATTTCTCCGGCGCAGAAGACCGCCTCGTGCGATTTACCGTTACGCCCCCTGAAAATGCGCCGGAAGGAGCTTATGAGCTGAAGCCCTACGCGCGCACCAGTGCCGGGACGTTCTCCACTTCTTATGAAGCGCTGCCTGATCTGCCCTCGCGACACGTAAGCGAGCCCGCCACGGTAACGGCTCACGTTCTGAATCTCACTATTGCGCGGGATTTGCGCGTTGGATACATTGCCGCGGGAATTGATCCTGTGCCGCAAACGCTGCAGCAACTCGGGATCAATGTCACCATGCTGGACGAAGCTGCGCTCGAATTCGGCGATTTGAGTCACTATGACGCGATCGTCGTCGGCATTCGCGCTTATGAACTTCGCCCGGACGTGATGAGCGCCAATCGTCGCCTGCTCGACTACGTGACACACGGCGGCACGTTGCTCGTTCAATATCAGCGCGATTTCGCGTGGAACAGGCTTTTGCCTGCTCCTTTTCCGGCAACCGAAGGCAAGCCGGTCCCGGGAAGCCCCGGCCGATACACGGCTGCCAACCGCATCACCGATGAAAATTCGCCAGTACGTTTTGTAGATCCTGCCAGCCCGTTGCTCAATTATCCGAACCACATTACGCAGGATGATTTTCGCGGGTGGATTCAGGAGCGCGGCCTTTATTTCTGGGGCCAGTGGGACCCGCGTTACCACACGGTGCTGGCCATGCACGATCCGGGCGAATCGGATGCGGAGGGCGGCTTGGTTTGGGCGCGCGACCGTAAGGGGATCTACATTTACACCGGTCTGGTATTCTTCCGCGAGCTTCCCGCCGGCGTTCCGGGCGCGTACCGGCTATTTGTCAATTTGCTGAGCGCATCGCGAGCGCCGGCGGCACAGTAAGCGTTACGCCGTAACACAGGCAGGCATATCTCGCGTAGTGGAAGAATGTAACCCACTGCTGAACGTTATCCTCGCGCAACATCTTGTTTGTCTGCTGCTTCTCGATAAAATTACCCGTGTTATCTTCATTTCGCCGGCACGGGCTTGGCTTGCGTGCTCGGCAGGCTAACAAGGTGGCTGTCTTTCTGAAATATCGGGGGAGAGAAATGAGAAAATTCGTGACGCTGTTTTGCCTGTTGTTTTTTGTTGTACTGACTGGCTCGGCGAATCCGCAAAATAAACAGAAGAAGCAGAAAAAACAGCCTACCGCGTCGGAAACCGTCAAGATGGACATCTCCGACCAGATTGACCACGACATCGGCGAAATGTTGGGCGCCTGGCAGGTGGGTGACGTCGAGGCCATGCACAAGTATTATGCGGACGACGCCACATTTGTCTCCGGCACTTACAGCATGCCGATCCTGGGGTGGCAGAACTACGTGCAGCAATATCTTCAAGAACGCAAAGGATTCACGGGCATCCAGCTCATCCGCAGAAACACGAATGTCTTTCACTATGAAGATACTGCCTGGGCATGCTATCAGTGGGAGTTCGAGGGCCTGGCAAACGGCAGACCGATGACCGCGCGAGGGCAGACTACTCTCGTCTTTGTAAAAACAGGGGACCGTTGGCTAATCGTCCACAATCACACTTCGGAGATCTGCCCCGGCTCTTGAAACAGTCTCGTCTGAACGCCGGCGAAATTCCGCGGGCAAGGATTCAAAAGCTCTTGAATCCCTGCCAGATCCACAGCCCTGCGCTCACCGCGGCCAGCAGAATCCATGTAATCATCACCGCGCGGATGATCGGATTGATGCGCTCGATTCTAGCGACGACTTCGCGCTGCTCCGTCGCCAGACTCTGATCGGCAAGAAACAGTTGGTCGTCTTCGTGCGCTTCGATCGTTCCGCGGTAGATGATCAGACAGAACCATGCTGCGAGAACTACACCGCTGGCAATCAGAAAGGCAAAAGAGGTCACGTGGAACGTGTCCATAGCTGCCTCCTCGCCCGAGAGGCTAGAACACTTGTGCCACACGACCAGCCCATCGGGCTCTTATTTGGCCGGATTATACCACCGCCAGAGGCCCGCGGAGTACCAATCTCGGCCCACGGCAAGCGGGGGCAGTTTGCCATGGAGTGTTGTTTTCTAGCGGCGTCAATTCCAGCTTTTGAGCGGCATCTTCGGTTTCGTTGACAAAGCGTATCCCCAGCGGCACAATGAATTCTCCTATATTGCCCCACTTTTCACTTTGCCCAAGTGGCGGAATTGGCAGACGCGCTAGATTCAGGGTCTAGTGGCCGCAAGGTCGTGGAGGTTCGAGTCCTCTCTTGGGCACCATACATCCTCAAGAAAATAATTTGTGGCAGGGGTTTGCCGAGTTGACAGCCGCGGCAGCTTTGCGACAAACTCCCCTCCGAAAAGACAAGCCAATTCGAAAGGGAGCAAGCATGAGCCATGAGAGATTTGCCCGAATTCTGAACGCCATTCCTTTCTGCACGCCAGGCCGCGTTCTGCCGGCAATAGCGCTGCTCGGCGCTCTCAGTGGGCTGGTTTTCGCGGCGGCAGCGCAAACTGGGCATGACGAACACAATCCCTTGGCACAGCTTCGCTGGCGCTTCATCGGGCCCAACGGCAACCGCGCCGCTGCTATTGCCGGTGTGCCGGGGAATCCTATGGTGGATTACGTCGGCGCTGCGTCGGGAGGCATATGGAAGACAGAAAACGGAGGCGTGACCTGGAAACCAGTCTTCGACCATGAAAAAGTTAGCGCTATTGGAGCTTTGGCGGTTGCGCAGTCCGCGCCAAACGTCGTGTGGGCGGGCACGGGCGAGATTTGGCTGATCCGCGCCTACTATCCCATGGGCGACGGCGTCTATAAATCGACCGATGGCGGCGGCCATTGGCAGCACATGGGCCTGGAAGAGACCGGGCACATCGGGCGCATTGTGATTGATCCGCACAACCCACAGCGAGTGTTCGTCTGCGCTCTTGGACAAGCCTTTCGGCCGCAGCATGAGCGCGGCATCTTCCGCACAATCGATGGCGGCGTGACGTGGCAGCAGGTGCTTTTCGTCAATGAAAATACCGGCTGCTCGGACCTGACCATGGATCCGGGAGATCCCAACACGTTGTATGCGGGCATGTGGCCATTGCTTATCCATCCGTGGAATTTGGATAGCGGCGGGACAGGGGGTGGTGTTTACATCAGCCACGATGGCGGCTCGACCTGGCACAAAGCCGTCGGGCACGGCATGCCGCCCGCGGACCATGCAGTTGGCAAAGTCGCGGTTGCCGTAGCCCCGAGCGATCCGCAGCGCGTCTACGCTTTGGTTCAAGACACGCAGCCTTCTCTCTATCGCTCCGACGACGCGGGCGCGTCATGGACGCTGGTTAGCCACGATCATCTGATGTTGCAGCGCGATTCGTATTACGACCGCTTCGGCGTTTCTCCGACAGACGAGAATCGCCTCTATTTCCTCAGCCCCAATTACGTCATCTCGCTCGATGGCGGGCACAGTTTCCTTCGTCCGCGCACCGGCGGTTTTGCCAGCGCCGGCGGCGATAATCATGATCTGTGGATTGATCCGCTGAACGCCAACCACATCATGGTGGCGAACGACGCGGGCGCGTCCATCAGCCTGGATGGCAGCCGCAGCTTCGAGTCCATCCGCCTGCCCATCGCGCAGGTCTACCACGTCACCACCGATGACCAAATTCCGTACAACATTTATGGAAACATTCAGGACAGCAATTCTTTTCGTGGCCCCAGCAACAGTCTGCAATCGGGATTTTTTGGCGGCGGGATTCACGCCGCGGATTTCCAATCTGTCGGCGGCTGCGAGAGCGGCTTCGCCACGCCTGATCCGACAAATCCGGACATCGTCTGGTCCGGCTGCTACGAAGGCGTGATCAGCCGCATGGATCTTCGCGACGGACAAGTTCGCGATGTGAGCGTGTGGCCGGACGTAGATGATGGCTGGGTGCCGGCAAATGTGAAGTACCGCTGGAATTGGTCGATTCCGCTCGCCCTTTCTCCTTTCGATCCTAACCGCGTCTACGTGGGCAGCCAATTCGTGCACGAAACCACGGACAGCGGTCAGACTTGGAAAACCATCAGCCCCGACCTTACCTTGAATGACAAAAGTCACGAAGGCAATTCCGGCGGCATCACGTTTGACAATCTCTATACTTACGACGCCGCGCTGATTTATTCCATCGCGCTCTCGCCTGTGAAGAGCGGCATCATTTGGGTGGGTACAAACGACGGACAGGTGAGCGTGAGCCGCGATGATGGCGGCCACTGGAGCAATGTCACCAAAAATATTCCGGACCTGCCCCCTATGGGGACGATCTGGAACATCGAGCCATCGCCCTTCGACGCGGGCACGGCCTACATCACCGTTAACTTGGAGCAGATGGGCAATTACAACGCCTATGTTTATAAGACCAGCGATTATGGGCAGTCCTGGCAGTTCATCGGCGGCGGCATTCCGCATTCCATGAACAGCTCCGCACACTGCGTGGTCGAAGATCCCGTCCGCAAGGGAATGCTCTATCTCGGCACCGACAACGCTGTGTATGTTTCCTGGGATGATGGCGGGCATTGGACGAACCTGAATAACAATTTGCCGCCCGCGCCGGTCTACTGGCTGACGGTTCAGAAGCGCTTCAACGATTTGGTCATCGCCACCTACGGCCGCGGCGATTACATTCTCGACGACGTCACGCCGCTACGCGCGTTTGACCCGACGCGGCAAAACGCGCAGCTTTTTTCGCCACGGCCAGCCTACCGCTTCCGTCAAGTCGGCGACGGACGTATGTCTGAGCCTGATGCGCGCATTGTCGGTCAGAATCCGCCGTATGGCGCGGACATCAACTTCTATCTACCCGCAGCGGAACTGAACACTGAAATTACCATTGTTAGCGCGGACGGCAAGACGGTGCGCAAGCTAAAGGTCAAAGGAGAGACGGGGATTAATCGCGTTTGGTGGGATTTGCGCGGCGAGAACGGCCGCATGCCGCATATGCTTGTGCCGCCGCCGGACGCGCCGTGGGTCGCAAACGGACCGGAAGGCTACCACATTTTAACCGGCATCATGATCCCGCCAGTCGTGCGCGGGCCGCTGGTTCTCCCAGGCTCCTACACGGTGGAGCTCACAGCGGGCGGCCAGAAACTCGCCGCTCCGCTGACGGTGCTCGCCGACCCCCATTCACTCGGCACTCCAGCATCGCTGCGCGCCGAATCGGCGTTCGAGACCGAGTTGCTCGCGGAAATCGATCAAGTCTCCGACATGATCGAGCATCTCGAGTGGACGCGCCGCCAGCTCGCTTCGATTGATGCGCGCTACGGCGACGACGCGGCGGAAAAACCGGTAGTGGACGCGGCCAAAGCGCTCGCTGCTCGCGCCATCGCCATCGAAGGCAAGCTGATTGACGTTTACTTGACTGACGGCAACGAGGATTTGAATCGCCATCCGAGCGAACTCTACCAAAAGCTGACGGCACTCTATGACAAGAACGAGGCAGATCAGGGACCGACCGCCAGCGATATCGCCGTCGACAACTATTTTCGCGAATGGATGGCGCAGTCCCAGAACGCGCTGCGGCAGTTCCAGCAGAAAGACTTGCCGGCATTCAACGCGGTGCTGAAATCGCACAATTTGCAACTAGCGGTCGCGCCATGAGCCCGGGCTGACCTCGACAGCGACCGATGCGTGAGGCACAGGCTTCGGTGTTCCCATCGCTTTTTGGCCCAGCGAAGCCAAGAGCAGGATGCCGTTGGCAGCATTCCTGCCTGCTAGGTACCTCTTCCATCGAGTTGGTTCAAGCTTCAGTTTTCGGGCGGTACAGCATGAATCGTTTCGCCTTTCACCAGCGTGCGGTCGAAAAAGTCGCCGGTCAGCTCAAACACTCGCACCCATGTCCGCCATAACAAGGAGTCGTGAACCTCGTCAGGAATGACGACCTGCTCATACGGAACGTGGTGCGCGCGAAGCACATGAACCAAATTGACCGTTTGCGCGAACGGGACATTGCGGTCGTCGTCGGCCTGGATCAACAGCACCGGCGACTTCCATTTGTCGATCGAAGCAACGGGCGACGATTGGTACGCAACGTTTTTCATTTGGTCGGAAGCGCCAGCGCCCCTGCCGCCGCCGAAAAACGCCGACCAGTCATGCACGCCAGCATAGTCCACGCCCGCCTTGAAAATGTCGGAATTACGCGCCAAGCCCATCGCCGTCAAATAGCCACCATACGAGCCGCCCCATAAGCCGATTTTCTGCGGGTCAACATAGGGCAGCGACTGCAAATATTTCGCTCCGGCAACGACGTCTTGATATTCGGAAGCGCCCATCGGCCCCGCGTGCGCCGGCTCGCGAAAAGCGCGCCCGTACATGATGCTCAGGCGGTAATTCACCGACAGCACCACGTAGCCGCGGCTGGCCAAATATTCGTTGGCGGCATACATGAAGTTGTATGCGTCCATGGGATGAAAACCAAGCACCATCTGACGGTACGGCCCGCCGTGGGTGAATATGAGCGCCGGCCTTCGACCGCTACGGCCGCGCGGCACGAACAACTGTCCGTGAATCTCGAGTCCGTCAAGGCTCTTGAAAATCACCTGCTTCGGTACGACAAATTGAGCCGAAGGATAATCGGCGGGCAGGGCGCTCGCGGCGATCATTTCGCGTCCCGCTCGCGTGATGCGATAGGGCATGGCCGGCTGCGTCGCCGTCGAACCGAGGCACAGGATGTGCTTGCCGTCGCCGGTAACCACCGGCGTCCATTCAATCGATTCGCCGTGCGTCATCGCGGCTGCGTTGGCATGATCTACGCTCACCCGCCAGATATGCCGACGGTCAATGTCGTTGTCGTTGGAGGAGTAGATGAGCTCCTTCCGATCCGGCGTGACGGTTAGGCCCTGAAACGAATAGTTTCCGGGCGTAAGAAGTATCGGCGTGCCACCATCTGCGGGAATTGAGTAGAGATGCGCCCAGCCGTCCTCTTGCGAGGCAAAGATGATGCGATTCCCCGCAGCGAACTGAAAAGCATCCTCTTCCCATTCGCCTTCGCCGGGATAGGAACCGTTAGCATCATTAGTGCTTTGCCAGATTTCTCGCGCTTTGCCAGTTGTGGCGTCCCACACAAAAATCGTCCACGGCTGCAACTGGCCGGAAAAAAATCCCCCTCCTGACCCGGTCAAGCGTATGAAAGCCAGCTCCGAACCATCGGCCGACCAGCGTGGCAGCCTGTCATGAAAAATGGAAGGATCGGCATAACGCAACGTTTCGCTGCCAAAGGTAAAAATTCCGATGAGCGAGTGCGTGCCGCGGTTGCTGACAAATGCGATTTCTTTGCCGTCAGGCGACCATTGCGGATCAGAATTGTTGCCGCGAATGTAGGCAAGTTTGTGCGCTGGCTCTTTGCCGGAAATCGGCGCAATCCATAGCTCGTGCGCGCCGCTCCACACCGCGTACTGTCCGTCTGGTGAAATTTGAATGTCTTCGCAGCCTTCAAAACTGCAATCCATTGTGCCGAGCAGACGCGGCTCGCCGCTCGCCACGCTGGCGGCCCACACTCGCTGTTCTGGCTGATGAATGTTGTTGGTGGGGTCAGCCACTTCACCCTGGCTGTTGGTCTCGCTGCCACGCGCATAAACGACGGTATTACCGTCGGGCGTCAGGCGCAGGCTGGCAATGGGCATGCCTTCGTCGCCAGTGTAATGCGTCAGCTGATGCGCCGAGAAATCAGGGCCGTCGGCCACCCAGACGTTTGACGCTCCGCGCAAATTGAACACCCAGGCGACGCGCTCTCCATGCGCCGCCGCAGTCAGCCCGTACGGATATGGATAGCTTAGCGCCCGTTCCATCGTGAATCCCTGCGCTCGCACTGACAGCGGCATCAGCAGCGCCGCCAAAAACAATCCGGCTGCCGCAAGGCTCGTTTGAAGTGCTGCCGTCAGAATGCCGAACGTTCGTTTCGTTCTTTTCATCCCCGTCATTGTTATTCCTCCCTTTACCGCAGAAAAAAATACACGTTCCGAGCGCGAATGCATAATGAAAAAGCTCTAGAAATAGCACCGGGATCAGAGGGCGCATATGCGGGGAACGGCAAGAGCCCACGGAACGCCCCTGCCCGGCGATTGGACCTTCCTGGACCCCATTTCGTCGCTGTGACTGGCGCGCCGCGCAAATCATCGAACGAAGTGCGAGTGATGAAAAATATCTAGACTGATTTTTCCCTTTTTCCAAACGTCAGCCTCTATCAGAATAGGACGCCACTGTTGTGACTGATTTGCCAGGACGGAAATAGAAATGGCTCGCACGGTTCTTCCGGGGAAACCATATCCGCAAGGCGCCACGTGGGACGGCTCGGGCGTCAATTTCGCGCTTTATTCGGAGACCGCTACGGCGGTTGAGCTTTGCCTGTTCGCGTCGAAGGATGACAGGAATCCGGAGGTCCTCAAACTTCCCGAGCAAACGGCTTTTGTCTGGCATGGGTACCTGCCCGGGATCCAGGCTGGGCAGCTTTACGGTTACCGCGTATATGGACCTTATGAACCGGACAAGGGCTTGCGCTACAATCCCGCCAAGCTGCTCATTGATCCTTATGCCACCGCCATATGCGGAGAGGTAAACTGGAAGGCGCCGATTTTCCCTTATCGTACAGGCAGCCCTGCGGGTGATGCCGAGCCTGACAAACGCGACAGCGCCTGGGGCATGCCCAAATGTATTGTGGGGCATCCGCATTTTGACTGGGAAGGCGATCGCCCGCCGCGAATTCCTCTTAGCGACTCGATCATCTACGAACTTCACGTCAAAGGGTTCAGCTTTCGCAAGCCGGATGTTCCGGCGGATCTTCGCGGCACCTACGCTGGCCTCGCGTCGCCTGCGAGCGTCAAATATTTGAAGTCACTGGGAATCACAGCGGTCGAGCTGATGCCCATTCACGATTTCCTGGACGACAAACATCTCGTCGATCAGGGCTTAAAAAATTATTGGGGATATAACACGACGAATTTTTTCTCGCCTGCGGCGCGCTATTCCGCCTCCGGCGATTCGGGCAGCCAGGTCGCCGAATTCAAATCAATGGTCAAAACCCTCCATCGCGAAGGGCTCGAAGTAATTCTAGACGTGGTCTACAACCATACTTCCGAAGGCAGCCGCCTCGGGCCAATGCTCAGCTTTCGCGGTGTCGACAATTTGACTTATTATCGCGTCACGCCCCAAAATCCCCGCTTTTATATGGATTACACGGGCACGGGAAACACGCTGAACGTACGCCATCCTCAGGTGCTGCGTTTGATTATGGACAGTCTGCGCTACTGGGCCACCGAAATGCACGTTGATGGTTTCCGTTTTGATCTGGCCGCGGCGCTCGCGCGCGAATTGCACGATGTTGATCGTCTTTCCGCTTTCTTCGATGTGATCTACCAGGACCCTATCCTTTCGCAGTTGAAACTCATCGCGGAGCCCTGGGACGTCGGCGAAGGCGGATACCAAGTCGGCAAGTTTCCGGTGTTGTGGGCCGAATGGAACGGGAAATATCGCGACACTGTCCGCCGCTATTGGAAGGGCGACGCCGGCCAGCTCTCCGACCTCGCTTACCGGCTTATGGGCTCGAGCGATCTTTATCAGCGCGACGGCCGCCGCCCGTCGGCCAGCATCAATTTCGTGACCGCTCACGACGGCTTCACCCTTAACGATCTGGTCAGTTACAACGAAAAACACAATGAAGCCAATGGCGAGCAAAATCGTGACGGCTCGAACGAGAATTATTCCTGGAACATGGGCGCAGAAGGCCCCACTGACGATCCTAAAATCATCGAAATGCGCGAACGCCAAAAAAGGAATTTCCTCGCCACACTTTTCCTATCGCAAGGTGTGCCGATGCTTCACGGCGGCGACGAAATTAGCCAAACCAAAAACGGCAACAATAATGCTTACTGTCAGGATAATGAAACCACGTGGTTCGACTGGAATCTCGATGAGCGCAAGGAAGCTCTTCTCGAATTCGCTTCCGCTCTGATTCAATTCCGGCTGGAACATCCCAACTTTCATCGCCGCAAATTTTTTCAGGACCGTAGCATTCGCAGCACTGAGGATGCCGCCATCATCTGGCTTCGCCCCGACGGAAAGCAGATGACCGATGAGGAGTGGGAACAGGGCTGGCAGCGTTGCATCGGCGTGTTCCTCAACGGCCGCACGTTGGCGGACGTCAGCAATAGCGCGCAGCCAGTTACCGATGACGATTTCCTCCTACTGCTCAATTGCCACTATGAACCCGTCGACTTTTTTCTTCCGGAGCTCGAAACGGACCGCAATTGGGAACTTGTTTTCGACACAAAGAAGCCCGCCTTCGAAAAAAGCAAAGTGCCGGTGAGTTCCGGCCAATCGATCACTCTGATCGAACGCTCAATGGTTCTCCTGCGTGCGCACAATGGGCACTGAAGCTGCGGCCTTCCCAAACCGCTATTTTTACCTGCAAGCTGCATCACAACACTCCGTAAATTCTCGGTTTTAGTTTATGATTCGCGATTCGGCGCTCTCCGCGGCGCTATTTTTAAGCTTGGCCGCTATTGCGGAAGGAGAAATCAGAATGAAGGGATCAGCCCGGCAAACTACCGTTCGCCATCTTGTTTCGATCATGCTGTGTCTCGCAATTTTTATTTTCACTGCGCCGGCAGTTACAATGCTGGCGCACGCTTCCCCAAAGCGCCCCAATCAATTCCCCGCGGATGCGGCTGCGCCGACACCAGCCACAGCCGCTCCCGGTCCCGTCAAGCCCAACTACACCCTCGCCGCGCGCTTCGTGCCGTCTCAAGTGAGCAAGCTCGTTTTCGACACGGCCGTCGCGCCGCACTGGTTCAAGCTCTCCGACCGTTTCTGGTACAGCTATGAAACTCCCGAAGGCACTCGTTACTGGATCGTAGATCCCGTTCGCAGGTCGAAAACTCCACTCTTCCATAATGCCAAGCTCGCCGCTCAGTTGTCTGTGCTTACCAGCTATCCTTACGACGCGCAACATTTGCCCATCAAAAACTTGAAGTTGGTTAAGAAAGACACCGCGCTGCAATTCGACGTCGAGGTTTCAAAAGACGCTGTGATTCCGAATGAGCCCAAACGGCAGGAAAATGATGAGGAGACCATTCAGGAAGGCGTCAATCACAATCGAGAACAGCAAAATCAGCAAGGCGAGGAGGCACAGCAATCGAAAAAACCGTCCGAGCCGAAAACTCGTAAGATTTATTTCGAATACGACCTCGCCTCCGAAAAATTAAATCGGCTGGATGGCTTCGAAGCACCGCCCGTAAAACCGATTTGGGCTTCCATTTCGCCGGACGAAAAAACTGTCGTCTTTGCGCGGGGCGACAATCTTTACATGATGGACGCTGAAAATTACGCCAAAGCCGCAAAAAATCCAGGCGACAAATCCGTTGTCGAAACCCAACTCACCACCGACGGCGTCGCGAAATACAGTTATTCGCGCCATCTGATCACCGAGGAAATTGACGCCCTCAAGAAATTTCAGAAGGGCGACAGCAACAAAGCCGGTCCGCGCTGGCCTGCCGTTCCAATCTCTTGGTCGAAAGATTCCAAGAAATTCGCGCTGATTCGCGCTGATGAACGCAAAGTCGGCGACCTGTGGGTCATCCATACCTTGGCGAGTCCGCGGCCGATCCTTGAAACTTACAGTTACGCCATGGCCGGCGATGTAAATGTTCCACAATTCGAACTGCTTGTCTTCGACGTGACCAACAAACAGCACGTTCTCGTGCAAACGGCGGGATTCAAAGATCAATCACTTACCATCGCGACGGATCGGATTCTTGCACGCGACCGCGAACATGAATTGCAGCAACTGCAAGGCGAAAAGCGTGATTTCGGCGGATACGGCGGGCGCATGGAGGGCCCTTGGCTTTCCGACACTTCAGATAAACTGTATTTCGTCCGCTCCAGCCGCGACTTGCATCGCATCGACGTATGCGTGGCCGACACCACAACCGGCATTTCCAAAACTCTCATCAAAGAGCGCTCGAACATTGACATGGACACTAAACCGCTGCGTCAGATTGACAATGGACGCGAACTGATTTGGTGGTCCGAACGCGACGGCTGGGGCCACTATTATCTTTACGATTCCGTTGGTAATCTTAAGAACCAAATCACGTCGGGCCCATATATGACCGATGAGATTCTGTCCATCGACGACAAGGCGCGCGTGATGTATTTCACCGCGAATGGTCGCGAATCCGGCGAAGATCCTTACGACAAGCATTTATATCGCATAAACCTCGATGGCACCGGACTGAAACTGATTACTTCTGGAAAGTTTAACGATTCCATCAGCGCTTCCGACTCCGGGAAGTATTTCATCGATACTTTTTCGCGCGTAGATACGCCGCCAAAATCCGTGCTCTACGACGATCAGGGGACCGCGCTCGTTAATCTCGAAACCACCGACGTGTCGCGCCTTCTCGCCGCCGGATACAAGTATCCGGAACCATTTCACGTTAAGGCGGCAGACGGCATAACTGATTTATATGGCGTGATGATCAAGCCCTTCGATTTCGACCTGTCGCGCAAGTATCCCGTGATCGAATACGTTTACCCTGGGCCGCAGACCGAATCCGTACAGCGTTCTTTCAATCCCAAGGACCAGAATATTGCGCTCGCGCAGCTTGGTTTCATCGTCATCGAAGTAGGAAATCGCGGCGGAAGCCCCAATCGCGATAAATGGTATGACAGCTTTGGCTATGGCAACCTTCGCGACTACGGCCTCGCTGATAAAGAAGTGGCAGCTGAAGAACTCGCTGCGATCCATCCTTACATCGACATCAATCGCGTCGGCATCTGGGGACATTCCGGCGGTGGATTCATGACTGCCGCGGCCCTGCTTCAGTATCCTGACTTTTTCAAAGTTGGCTGGTCGGAATCGGGCAATCATGAAAACAATGTTTACAACAAATATTGGAGCGAAAAGTACAGTGGCATCAAGGAGGTTGATGAAAAAGATGGTTCGGTGAAATTTCTATACAACATCGAGAGAAATTCTGAGCTCGCCAAAAATCTGAAAGGCCACCTGATGCTCACCACCGGCGACATGGACAATAACGTTCACATGGCGAACACAATGCGCCTGGCACAGGCGCTCATCAAGGCTGACAAGCGCTTCGACATGTTCGTTTTTCCCGGCCTGCGCCACAGCTACATGCCAGACGCCGAATATGTCTTTTGGATGCGCGCCAATTATTTCTGCAAATGGCTTCTGGGCTCGTCGGAAACTGGACCCGACGTTCTCGAGCTTGCGCGCGAGCACCAGGCCACGCCGAGCGACAAATTTAATCCGTAGCAGGTAGGAGGTTGACCCGCCGACTAAAGGCGGGCACGACGTGCGAAAACTTTTCTAAGCACTGCGGTAGCCGTCGCCATCAGCTCAAGTTCGAACTGCGCCGCGGCCCGGCGACCCTGGTCAAGCATCGGCGAATCCAGCAGAAAGCCGCAGCGGTCCACAAACGGCCCTCTGGGGAAGGAAAGAGCGCTTGCGTGGGGCAGTAGATTGGCAGCACTCCCGCGCAGCGTGCGATAGACCTCCAGATCGCGACAAAATTCGTCAAACTCCTCGTCCGAATAATCCAGCCCGCGTCCCAGCGCGATGTAAAATTCGTCGCGAAACAATTTCACCAATTCGAACTCTGCAGAGCTGCTTTTGCCGCGGGCGCGCCCGCCCAGGCGGTGCGCCGCTTCCGCTTCGACTTTGAGAGCAAGCACCAGAAAGGCTTCGCGCTGAATCGTTCCTACCAGCTCACGAAAGCGCCCTGGGTCCGCAATTCGCCCCTGCCGTCCTCGTTCACTGGCATATCTTCGAAGGAACCTCGGAACCATCTCACCGCGATCCACGGACGTAATAAGCTGAAAAGCCGTCTCTTGTGCCCGCACCGCCACTTGCCTCGGTGAAATAGCCGCCATGCGCGGCGATTTGCGCGTGCGACGAAACGATCGGGAGCGTGCGCGTTGCCGTGAACGTTCGCAAATCCTCGCGCGATCGCGCTTCGCCGCGCGTTTCAGAACGCGTTTGGGAGCGCGCCTCACTTTCCGAACGCTTCTAATTTTCTTATTGAGCTTTTTCTTGTGCTTCACCAACCGGTGGCTCCGCTTTCACTCACAAATGAAAAAACCCGGCGGAAATCCCGCCGGGCTTCTCATCATACATCTACTTGCCTATGGCAGAAATTATCCTGCCTTCAATCAGTGAATCGGCGTTGCCGGCGGCCGTTGCTCGCGATGCACCGGCGCGACCGGCTTATGCCACGTTTCGCTATCGCTAAGAGCTATCCGCAGAGCCTCGTCCACCGTATGCACGAAGTGCACCTTCAGGTCTCCGAGCAGCTCTTCCGGCAAGTCTTCCTTTACGTTCGGTTCATTTTCAGCGGGCAGAATCACTTCCTGAATTCCCGCGCGCTTCGCTCCGAGCACCTTTTCCTTGATTCCTCCGACCGGTAACACAACTCCGGTCAGCGAAATCTCTCCAGTCATCGCCACGCGCGGGCGAATTGGATGTCCGCTCAGCAGGCTCACTAGCGCGGTGACCATTGCCACGCCTGCTGACGGTCCATCCTTCGGGATCGCGCCCGACGGAACGTGAATGTGAACGTCCTGCTTGCGGAAAAAGTCGGGGTCGATACCGTAATTTTCCGCATTGGCACGCACCCACGACAGCGCCGCGCGCATGGACTCCTGCATCACTTCGCCCAAATGCCCGGTCATCGTGAATTGCTTTCCGCCGCGCATGCTGCTGGCTTCGAC
This sequence comes from Candidatus Acidiferrales bacterium, assembly GCA_035933545.1. Classification (GTDB taxonomy): domain Bacteria; phylum Acidobacteriota; class Terriglobia; order Acidiferrales; family UBA7541; genus DAHUXN01. The sequence goes on from DASYYQ010000125.1 coordinate 15,988, forward strand.
GAACACAATGTCGCCGCCCGCCGGTGTCCACACCAACCCCACCGAAACTCCGGGGCGTGCGACGCGCTCTTCCACTTCGCGCTCGATGTGAATTTTCGGAACGCCGAGCACTTCGCGAACTCTCTCGGGCGTCACCTCGAATTTCTCGAGCTTGCCTTCCGCAATTCGTCGCGCCTGCTTCCGCACCAGTGTGGCGATTTCCCGCTCCAGACTGCGAACTCCTGCTTCACGTGTGTAGCCATGGATAATTTCGCGGAGCCCTTCATCAGAAAACTCGATCTGCTCGCCCGCTTTCAAGCCATTTTCCGAACACTGCCGCGGAATCAAAAACCGTTTGGCAATGTGGATTTTTTCGTCCTCGGTGTAGCCCGGCAGTTCGAGAATCTCCATGCGGTCTCGCAGCGGCTCCGGAATGGGGTCCATCCAGTTCGCCGTGGCGATGAACAGCACCTTCGACAAATCGAACGGCACGTCCAAATAATGATCGCGGAATGTGGCATTCTGCTCCGGATCGAGCACTTCCATCAGCGCCGCCGAAGGATCACCGCGAAAATCGCGCCCGAGCTTGTCTACTTCGTCAAGCATGCACACTGGATCGTTTGTCTCCGCGCGACGAATTCCCTGAATGATTTGTCCCGGGAGCGCGCCGATGTACGTGCGTCGATGCCCGCGAACTTCCGCTTCATCGTGCATACCACCGAGAGAGATGCGCACGAATTTGCGTCCCAGCGCGCGCGCAATGGATTTGCCCAGTGATGTTTTTCCCACGCCCGGAGGGCCGAGAAAGCACAGGATCGGACCTTTCATTCCCGGCTGAAGCTTCTTGACGGCGAGATAATCGAGTATGCGCTGCTTCACCTTGTCGAGGTCGTAGTGGTCCTCATCCAAAATTCCCTGCGCCTTGGCAATATCAATGTCCTCCACGCCCGAGGATTTCGCCCAGGGCAGCGATGTCATCCATTCCAGGTACGTCCGCGAAACCATGTATTCCGCTGACGCGGGCGTCATGCGCGAAAGCCGCTTCAACTCCCGCTCGCATTCTTTCTTCGCTTCCGCAGACATTCCCGAGGACTCCACTTTCTCGCGAAGCTCGGTTATTTCCGCCTGCGTGTCGTCACCGTCGCCCAGCTCCTTCTGGATCGCCTTCATTTGCTCACGCAGCAAAAATTCCCGCTGCGATTGATTGACTTGCTCTTGGACTTGCTCGTGAATTTTAGCGCGCAGCTCCAAAACTTCTTTTTCCTTGGTCAACTCGCGAATCAAAATGTCGAGCCGCTTGCGCACGCTGGGCGTCTCCAGCAATTCCTGGCGCAATAAAGTATTCAGCGAAGGCAAGGTGCCGGCGACGAAATCCGCCAACTGGCTCGGCGATTCCATGCTATTGGCGACGCCCTGCAGATCGTCGGAAAGTTGCGGTGACCGCGAGACCACGTCGCGGAAGAGCTCCTGCGTATTGCGGTAGAGCGCCGTCAGTTCCGCTTCGGGTTGATCTTCAATATCCGGTAGCTCTTCCACACGCGCGCGCAAGAAGGGTTTCAGGCCAACGACTTCGATGACGCGCATTCTGCGAACCCCTTCCAGAAACACCACCACATTTCCATTCGGCGTGCGCACCATCTTGTGCACTTTTCCCAGCGTTCCAACCGAATGCAGATCCGTTCCGACCGGATCTTCAATCCGCGGATCCAGCTGCGCCACCACGCCCAAAACTTTCTCTTCGCCCTCAAGCGAATCCAGGAGAGCCAGCGAACTTTCGCGACCCACCGTCAGCGGAATCACTGCGCCTGGAAAAAGCACCGTGTCGCGCAAAGGCAAAATCGGTAACTCCGCGGGCAATTTGTAGTGTGATTTAGCCATTTCATATTCCTTTCCCCGACCAATAGACAACCGGCCCGAACTATGCCCATTGAGATATGATGCTGCTCCAGGTCATATGGTTACATAGATTATTATGCTGCTGTCAAGCAATCTTAGTGCAATATGCTAAATACTGTCAAGCCCATTGGAAGACCTGCGTTGGGCCCAGAATATCTTCACCGACAATACTAACAAATCACGCTAGTTAGGTGGACTTGTGGCCTCCGCAGAAAATTGCCTCTTCACCAATGAACGAGCCTCCTCCTGCGTTGCAATCCTGCCCTCCAACTGTGCATCTTCCACAAAAGAGAGGATTTCCTTGAATTTAGGCCCCGGCCGGAAGCCCATTTTTTTCAAGTCATCCCCTGTGAGCAATCGCGCTGGCCGCACAGCTTCTGGCGGCGTTTCGGACAAAAACCGCTGCACAAACTCATAGCTCGACAGGCTTCCATGGCTCGAAAGGCAATCCAGCCGATGAAGTTCGAGGTGTTGCTCAAAATGCGGAAGTCGCGCGAAGCGCTTTCGCGTCGAATCGCGCATCTGCGGCACGTCCTTGAAGCGCATGTGGTTGGCCACTAGCGCCGCAATCTGTTCGCTGTCCTCATTCGAAAACCGAAATCGGCGGCAAATCTCTTCCGCCATACGCACGCCTACGTCCACGTGTTCGTCGAAGCGTATGCGATCGTTCGGCCCACTCGGAGCTCTGAAAGTCGGTGGCTTGCCGACATCGTGGAGCAGAACGCCCCATGCCAGCGTGCGCGCCGCGCCAACCGGAAGCCTTTCCAGCATCAGCAACGTATGCGTCCACACATCGCCTTCGGGATGAAATTGGGGTGGTTGTTCAACCCCTTTCATTCGCGAAATCTCCGGCAATAGTTCGCGCAGTAGCCCGCTTTCGTCCAGCAGCTCGAATGCCCGTCTCGCCCCGCCTTCCGTCAGGATTTTCGTCAATTCATCCCGCAGACGCTCCCGCGAAACTTGCCGGATTTGCGACGCATGCTTTTTTATAGCTGCGAAAGTTCTCTCTTCGATTGCGTAGCCGAATCGCGCTGCGAAACGCACCGCCCGCGCCATCCGCAATTTATCCTCTTCGAAGCGCAGCCCCGGCTCGCCAATCGCGCGAACGATTCGCGCTTTGATGTCTGCCTGCCCACCAACGAAATCCAGAACGCGGCCATCTCGCGGGTCCATTAACAATCCATTGATGGTGAAGTCCCGGCGCCTCACATCCTCCTCAGGCGAAGACGAAAATTCGACGCGCAGCGGATGCCGCCCGTTCGCCGAACCAATATCAGAGCGAAAAGTGGCCACTTCCACCTGCGCAGAATCTTCAACCACCACAATCACGCCGAATTGCGCACCGACCGCTAGGCTGCCTGGGAAAAGCTGTTGCACACGGTCTGGCGTGGCATCCGTGGAAACGTCATAATCCGCGGGGTCGCGCCCGAGAATGATGTCCCGCACACAGCCGCCATTGTATAGCGCCTGATAGCCGGCCTCGCGCAGTCGCGCGCAAATTCGCCCCGCCAATTCTCGCGCCTTCATATAGGAATTATGACGCTCGAACTAAGAAGGGGCAAATCGGGGTGTGCGCAAAGCGCCGCTGCGGAGTTCTCAAAACAAATTCCTACAGGAACCGGACCGCCATGCACGTGATGTCATCGTGCTGGCGCGCTGGTCCGACGTACCTATCCACATCGGCCATCAGCGACGCCAGTACAACTGCAGCCGATTCGCTGGTGAAATGCTCGACGCGGTTCTGCAAACGCGATTCGCCATATTCGTCTCCTGAGCCGTCGACAGCTTCCGGCAGACCATCCGTGAAGATCGCCAGCAAATCACCCGCTCCAATGACTACGGGGATGGAGTGATATTGCGCCGCTGCGTCGATGCCGAAAGGAACTCCGCCGTCGCCGAGGCGCACCACTTCTCCGGAAGCGCGGCGCAAAAATGGCGGATTGTGCCCAGCGTTGACGTAGCGCATCTGCCGCGACGGCGAATCGTATTCCGCGATGAATGCGGTGGTAAACCGCATCCCCGCAAGACTGTGTCCGCACGCATAGCGGTTAAGGTCTCCGGCAAGTTCGTCCAGGCTTCCGGGTCGCGCCGCCAGCGAATGAATGCTGGCCTGAAAAGTTGCCATCAGCAGCGCTGCCGGCACGCTTTTACCGGCAACGTCTGCCACCACCATCAGCAGGGGCGGCCTCGCGGTGACTTCCGGCCCACCGCGCAGAAACGCGTCATAGTAATCGCCGGCCACGGTATTTTGCGGGCGGCTCGCGAATGCGATGTCCACTCCCAGCACAACCGGCGGACGCTCCGGCACCAGCCAATGCTGAATCTCGCGCGCAATTTCCAGGTCGCGCTTCATGGTCACGCGATCAGCAAGCTCCAGCGCCAGGAGCAGAAATAAAATTGCCGAACCAACTCCACCCAACGTAAACGAATACTGGTCGTTGCCGAATCGGAATTCCGGTTGGAAAATCAGCAGAACGCAGGCAATCAGCAGCAGCACACGCCGCGCCGGCGTCAGCTTCATCAGCATGGCCTGAAAAAGCGCCCACACCGCGCGAAACACGCGTTTCCACCGCTTGCCCTGCTTGATCGACTCCCAGTCCACATCATGTGCGTAAAACGAATACGTCGAACGCGCATCAGCTTTCATCTGGCCCCAAAGTTGATCGACTTGCAGACCCTCAGTTACGCGCTCCCAGTATTCTCGAAAGCGATTTTGCTTCTGGCCGCGATTCGGCGGCGGCGCGGAATAAGTGGTACCGGGGGAAGCCATTGTGGGATTATACGGCACAAAGAAAAAACGCGTTGGGCGAACCGGCCTCGGCTACTTCTCGCCCGGCGAACGCAACGAACCGCCCAGTTGAATTTTCGCGAAACCAAAGCGGTCGCGCAGCCTGTCGGCCGCTTGCGCCAGACGTTCCAGCTTTTCGCGATTCCCGGCATCGAGCAATTCGAGCTGCCCTGTGGCCGCGGATGCCGCTAGAAAAGACGAAAGCGCCACGCCTACCAGCCGCAGCTTCGCCGAGCCATTCCACGCGTTCTGCAAAAGCTCGCGAACAGTGGCGAGGATTGCACCATCCAGATCCGAGGGTGTCGACAGCGTGCGGCTGCGGGTAATCGTGTGAAAATTCGCGAAACGCAAGGTCAGCGTCACGGTTCTGCAAAAAAGCCCCGCATCGCGCAGCCGTTTCCCCGCTTTTTGCGACAGCAGACTTAGCGTCGATTCCACCGCTTCGCGTTCCGCAGTGTCTTCACGAAACGTGCAGTTGTGTGAGATGGACTTCGGCTCCGCATCGATGAAAAATTCGTATGTATCGTCGCCGCGCGCTTTGCGATACAGAGCCGTTCCCCAGCGGCCAAACATTTCCTCCAGCCGTGCCGGTGGAATAGCCGCAAGCTCCTGCACGCTGCGAATCTGCGCCGCCGCAAGCGCCGCTTCCGTCACTTTGCCAATCCCGGGAATTTTCCGCACGCTCAGTGGCGCAAGAAAAGACGCTTCCGCGCCGCGCGGCACCCACACCAGCCCGCGCGGTTTGGCCTGCTCGCTCGCCACTTTCGCCACCAGCCGCGTCGAAGCCAGGCCGCCCGAGCACGGCAAGCCCGTTGAAGTTCTTATCTCCGCCAGCAGGCGGTGCGCCGCGGCAAGCGGCGGCCCCAACATTCGCTCCGTGCCGCTGAGGTCAACGTAGGCCTCGTCAATCGAAGCCATCTCCACGACGGGAGAATATTTCGCCAGAATTCCCGCGACGCGATCGCTCCATTGCGCGTACAGCACGTGCCGATTGTCGAGAAAAACCGCATGCGGACAGAGTTGCCCAGCCGTTCGTAGGGGCATTGCCGAATGAACGCCAAATCTGCGCGCCTCGTAGCTCGCCGAAGTTACTACGCCACGCTCGTTGGGTTTGCCTCCGACGATGACAGGCAGCCCGCGCAACTCGGGGCGGTCCAGCAATTCGACTGAAACGAAGAACGCGTCCATGTCCACGTGCAGAATCGAGATGCTCGCCGCTTTGGATGGCCCCTCCGCCTGTGCGTCCGGAACTGCCGTACCAGGCGGTTCGTGTTTGGCGCGGTATTGCGCGAGCTTAGGCATGGGTTTGTGACAAATAATACAGGGAATCGCGGCGCTGTGAAACGGTGCGCCTATTTTCGTACCGCGGAAATCACCCGGGGAATGCCGGCCAGGTCGTTGGTGAGCTGGATGCCCGCCCACAAATTCGCGTCGAAGTTCGAACGCACGCGCTCTGCCGCGCCATGGCCAATCTCCAAGACCAGCAGGCCGCCTGCCCGCAAATTCACCGCAGCCTGCTCAATGAGCCGGGCGTAAATCTCTATGCCCGTCGTGCCGCCAAACAGCGCCTCGCGCGGCTCATGCTCGCGCACTTCGCGCGCCAGCTCGCTCTCTTCTTCGCGCGCAACATACGGAGGATTGCTGACGATCACATCGAATCTAGCCGCCTCCCGCGCCACGCCTTGAAGCAAATCGCATTCAACAAAAAAAACACGGTGCGAAACGCCGTGCCGCTCCGCGTTACGCCGCGCAACTTCGAGCGCTGCAGCGGAAATATCCGTGGCAACAATTTCCGCGCTCGGCAATTCTTTTGCTAGCGCAACCGCAATGCAGCCTGACCCCGTGCCCACATCCGCCACGCGCCATGGGCTGCCACCTGCATGGGGGCGCAGCCGCTCCAGCGCTACCTCAATCACGTGCTCTGTCTCTGCACGAGGAATCAGCACCGCCGGCGTCACCTGGAATTCCAATCCCCAGAATTCCTGCTTGCCGGTCAGATACTGTGTCGGCGCTCCGGCCGCGCGCCGCGCAACCAATTCAAAAAATCTTCGCGCCGCGTCTTCCTCCATCGACGCTTCCGCATGCGCATAAATCCATGCGCGATCCCGGCCCGTCGCGTGCATCAGCAACAATTCCGCCGCCAGCGCGTGCGAAGGCGTTTTCGCCGCGAGAAGCTGCACGATTCCATCACGCAATGCGTCCCGCACCGTCATGCCTGCCGCCCTTTTCGTGTGAGTTTTCGTCGTTGCGTTCGCCGTCATCACGCTTTTCCACCGCCATCGCCATTCTCGTTCAATTCTCTTTTCAGCCGCTCCGATTCGTAGTAAGTCACCAGCCCGTCGACCAGCGGCCCCAGCTTCCCGTCCATCACTTCCGTCAATTGATGAATGGTCAGGCCGATGCGATGGTCGCTCACGCGATTCTGCGGGAAATTGTAGGTGCGAATTTTCTCCGAGCGGTCGCCCGTTTTGATTTGCCCTTTGCGCTCTGCGGCGATTTGCTGATGCTGCTTCTCCTGCTCCATTTCGTAAAGACGCGCGCGCAGAACGCGCATGGCCTTGGCGCGATTTTTGATCTGGGATTTCTCGTCCTGTTGTGAAACCACCAGCCCCGTTGGAATATGTGTGATGCGCACCGCTGAATAGGTCGTATTCACCGACTGCCCGCCCGGGCCCGATGAGCAGAATGTGTCAATCCGCAAATCCTTCGGCTCGATCTTGATATCGATTTCGTCCGCTTCCGGCAGCACCGCTACGGTCGCCGCCGAAGTGTGAATCCGCCCTTGCTGCTCCGTGGCCGGAACGCGCTGCACACGATGCACGCCGCTCTCGTATTTCAACTTCGAATAAACTTTCTGTCCTTGAATTGCCGCGATAATCTCCTTCACGCCGCCAATCGAAGACGCCGAACTCTCCAGCACCTCCACACGCCAGCCCTGTGTTTCCGCGTAGCGCGAATACATCCGAAAAAGCTCGCCCGCAAAAAGCGACGCCTCGTCTCCGCCTGTGCCCGCGCGAATTTCCACAATCACGTTTTTGTCGTCATTCGGGTCTTTCGGCAGCAGCAGAACTTTCAATTCCTGCTCTACAGTCGCGAGCCGCGCTTCGAGCAGGTGCTCTTCATCGTGAGCCATCTGCTTCATTTCCGCGTCTTCCGCTTCCGCAATCAATTGCTTGGCGCCCGAAAGCCCTTTCTCGATATCTTTCCACTCGCGGTACTTCAAAACCATTTGCGACAGATCCGCATGCGTTTTCGCGAGCTTCTGGTAACGCGCTGAATCGCTCAAAACTTCCGGGGAGGAAAGCTCGCGCGTCAGCTCTTCGTAACGCGTCTCAATTTGCTCCAATTTTTGAAACATATTCGAATTGCTCATCGCCTGCTCCAGTCGAAACTGCGCGCAAAGTACGCGGAAAATGGCGAAAAATGGCCTAAAACCGAACGAAATTGCGTGAGGCCCCAGCGCGGGGCTAAGCGGGTGGTGCTAATAGAACGCGGCGAACATTCTTGCTCAATCAGATGCAGGATATCCGCGCGAGACTCCTCTGTCAATCCAACGGCTCTCTATACTAGGATAGCGCACAAACATGAATGACACTCGCCAACCCGGCAGAAATGGAGACGATTCCACCGACGACTCTTCGCTTGGCATGCTCTGGGATTTTTGGTATCCGGCACTGCGCTCAAGCCAGCTCTCTGGCCGCAAGCTTTGCAAAACTACCCTCCTGGAGGTGCCTCTATGCATCGGGCGCGATGCCCAGGGAAAGCCGTTCGCTCTTCGCGATGTTTGCCCCCATCGGGGCATGCCGCTCTCCTACGGCCAGTTCGATGGCGAATGCGTCGAATGCAGCTACCATGGATGGAAATTCGATGGCCACACTGGCCAGTGCCGCGAAATTCCCTCCGTCACCGCGGACTCCAAGCTGCGCGCCGATCGAATTTACGCAGGCGCGTTTCCCTGTGACGAGCGCGATGGCTACATCTGGGTTTACATGCCAGCGCCGAATTCTCCGCACCTCGAACAAGCCCCGATTCCCGCGCCCGAGCTGCCCAAGTTCGGCGGGCGTTACCGCCTAGCGCATCTCTGCGCGGAAATGCCCGTTCACGTAGACCACGGCGTCATCGGGCTTATGGATCCCGCGCACGGGCCCTTCGTCCATCAAGCGTGGTGGTGGCGTAGCCGCCGCAGCATCCACGAAAAGCAAAAGCAGTTCGAGCCTATTCCCGAGGGCTTTCGCATGAGCCCGCACACGCCGTCATCCAATAGCCTGCCCTACAAAATTCTGAAGCTCATCACTGGCGCACCGGTCACCACCACAATTGATTTCACGCTGCCCAGCTATCGCTTCGAACAAGTGCGTTCCGGTAAGCTGTGGTTTTCCAGCCGCGCGGTGGTCACGCCCATTCGCCGCGATCTCTGCCGCCTGGACTTTTGCGCCGCGTGGAACGTTCTGCCATTTGTTCCAGTGATCAGCTTCATCATTGGCATCCTCGGTCCGCGATTCATCGCGCAGGATACCGAAACCATGACCAAACAATCCGAGGGCCTGAAATCCAATCCACATTTAATGCTGATTGACGACGCTGACCGTCCTGCGAAATGGTATTTCCAGCTCAAGGCCGCGCATCTCGAAGCAAAGCGCACCGGCGCTCCCGCCGCGCATCCCATGGACGGCCCGGTGACCCTCCGCTGGCGCTCCTGAAAATTCAGCGCCGCCACCGAGGGATCGGGTGCACAAAAAAACCGGCTGAGCCAAAGTTCGGCCAGCCGGTTGCATGTTCCTTAGAAGTAGCAATGCTTACTGGGAAACGGGCGCCTTCATCTGCTTCTGATTGATTTCCTTCACTTTTTCCAGAAGGTCGTCAGCCTGCTTTTCATCGGCCTGGCGGGCGCTGGGATCTGACTCCATGTCCGCCTTCTCGCGAAGCAGCAGGTTCAAGTAAGCCATGGCATTTGCGTAGTCTGGATTGATCTGCAGCGCGTGTTGGAGATTTTCCATGCCCTCTTGCACGGTCTGACCCTCCTGCTGAACAAATTGATCGCGCACTTTAGGCGGGAGGGGATCCAGGGGCTGGATGCGCTTTTTGGCCTTCTCATTGTAATCAGCGCGCAATTGCGCGTTGGTGCGAAATGCGATCCAGTAGTCAATCACGCCCACCCAGTAATAGGCTTGAGGGTCATTGGGATTCAGCTTGATGGTTTTCTCTTGGTAAGCTTTCGCCTGCTCCATCATGTCGCGATTAAAAGGATTGCTGGCGACGTTGTAGAGCATCGAGCCTATGCCGGTTAACGCCCTGGTGTTGTTGGGATCGGTGTCCAGGACTTTTTGCCATTCAGCGATAGCCTGGGTGGCGTTGCGCTTGTTCTCTTCCGAGGGCGCTCCAGGAATGTATTGCTGCGCATAGGCCTGTGCGAGAAACAATCGAGCGTTGGTGAGCTTTGGGTCGTTCTGAGTGGCATCTTTGAAATACTCGATGGCTTGTTCGAACTGAGCGTTGTTGTAGGCTTGCACGCCTTTATTCAAGTCGTCACGCGCCTTCAGTTTGGCGCAACCTGCAGCAGCGAAGGCAAAGGTCAATGCTAGTACAGCTATAATCGCGCTAGGCTTGCGATCCATCATGTCTCCTCAAAAGTTTATGAAAAGAAACAACTGCGACTCCGATGATTTCCTCCGTCGCACGCGGAGCGAAATCGTGCGGCAGACAAGGACGTTTTCCAGTCGATTCAGGAGAGCCTATTGACCCGCTTCCATTTTGGCCGTAATCAAGCCGATATCGGTGATTCCGGCGCCGCGCATGATATCAATGGCGTGCTCCACGTAGGCAAAAGGCGCACTGTCATCGCCCTTGACGAATGCAATTTTTTGGGCGCGGATTTTGAAAATATTGTCGAGTTGCGGGCCAAGGTCAGTCCACGAGGTAGGCGTCTGGTTGATCATCACCTGACCAGTGGCGCTGACCTGCACGACGACAGTGCGCTGGTCAGGCGGCGTGGGCTTTGAATTCTTTGGCGGCGGCTGTGGCACATCCGCGGCCATGCCCGTGGGTGTGGTCGGCGTGATGGCCATAAAAATAATGATGAGCACGAGAAGAACGTCAATCAGAGGAACGACGTTGGGCTCGGACATCGAACTGCCGTGATGGCCTACTGAAATTCCCATGGCAAAATCCTCCTTACGGCAAAAGGCCAGGCGCCTAGAGCAAGCGCGGCTATCCGCCAGATTCCATCTTGGCGGTAATCAATCCCACGTCGGTGATACCGGAGCCACGCATGATGTCAATGGCGTGCTCGACGTAGCCAAACGAGGCACTGTCGTCGCCTTTAACAAATGCGATTTTCTGGGCACGGATCTTGAAAATATCCGTGAGCTGCGGTCCGAGATCGTTCCAACTAACGGGCGTCTGATTGATCATCAGCTTGCCGTCGGCGCTGACCTGAACAACGATCGTTGTGTCCGAACGCTGTTGAGCTTCATGCTTCGGCGGCGGTTGCGGGACATCCGCGGCCATGCCAGTTGGCGTGGTCGGCGTGATGGCCATGAAGATGATAATCAGCACGAGCAGAACGTCAATCAGAGGAACGACGTTGGGCTCCGACATGGAGCTGCCGTGTCCTCCTACTGAAATTCCCATGGCAAAATCCTCCTTACTAGCTACCCGAATTCAGATTGGGCGGTCCAGGCGGCGAGTTAGACTCATCCTTGAGAGTCAGCAATCCGACGTTTTCGACGCCGGCATCGCGGACCGCATCGACCACTTTCTTGACGTCGCCGTATTTTGCCCGTTCGTCGCTGCGGATATAAACGGTTTTGTCCAGCCGATTGGTGAGCTTGTCTTCAACCGAAGAGGTTACCTGGTTGAGAGCAATCTCGTTGTTGCCGAGGAAATAGCGGCCGTCGCTAGTGACCGCGACAACAACCGCGTCGTCTCTCTCTGCCGCCGGCATGTTCTGCCAGTTCTTGGCCTTGGCCATGTCGACCAACTGATGGTTATTCAGCATGGGGGTGATGACCATCATGATGATGAGCAGGACCAGCATGATGTCGGCCATCGGAATAACGTTTGGCGCCGCCATAGTGGCGCCAACTTTTGGTTTATAGGCCATGACTTACTTCCTTCCGCCTCGCCGCGTGATGAAATAGTTGACCAGCTCCATCGAGGAGTTGTCCATCTCCACGTCGAAGGCTTCGACTTTGTTGGTGAAATAGTTGTAGGTCCACACCGCAGGCACAGCGACGAGCAAGCCGAGAGCGGTGGTGACCAACGCTTCAGCGATACCGCCGGCGACTGCGGAAAGGCCGCTAGCATGCTGCGCCGCGATACCTTTGAACGCGCCGATGATGCCCATGACGGTTCCGAACAGTCCGACGAACGGCGCAGTGGCGCCGATGGTCGCGAGACCGGAAAGGCCGCGTTTCATCTCCGCGTGGACGATGGCGACAGAACGCTCGAGACCGCGCTTGGCGGCTTCGATAACTTCCTCGTCAGCGACCTGGGCGGATGCCGCCTGGAATTCCGAGAGGCCGGTGGCAACGACCTTGGCGATGTGGCTCTTCTTGTTGCGCTCGGCAATGGAGATGGCTTCGTCGAGCTTGTTATCTTTGAGCGCACCGGCAACTTGCTGCACGAAAACGCGCGACTGTTTGCGAGCCGCGCTGTACATCAGAGCGCGGTCGATCATGATGCCCACGGACCACGCAGACATGATGAACAAAATAATGACGACGGCCCTCGCCGGCCAGTCCATGGTATGCCACATGCTGCGTATGTCCCAGCCCGGCGCTCCGGCACCACCGGTGCTTTCCTGCAAAAACAAGAAGCTAGCCCACATCAAATTAGCGAACATAATTTCCGTCCCTCCTCGAAGTGTCCAAATTTTCGCCGGCAACTGCGAGCCGCCGTCAATCCCCCAAATTAAATATCACCGTAACCGTTGTGTCGACCTTAACTGGCTGGCCGTTCAGCCTGTAGGGCTCGTAGCGCCATTGCCTGACAGCGTCTTCGGCTGCTTGCCTGAGAAGCGATGGCCCAGAAATAACCTGCAATTGCTGAATGGTGCCGTCCTCGCCAATGATGGCATGTAGAACCACGCTGCCGGAGACATGCGCAATCTTCGCGATTTGCGGATATTGCGGCGTTATCTGGCGAATGAGTTTGCCAGCCATGACGTTGCCGCCAACGCGGATGATCGTGGGTTTGGGGGGCGGCGCTGGCAAACCTCCTGGAGCGCCACCAATAATGCCGCCCAAAACCCCTCCCGAGGAACCGCCCGGCACACCGCCTGGCACGCCGCCTGTGACGCCGACATCCGGCGGCGGCGCTTGCTCTTTGATGATTTCAATCTTCTTGGGAATAACCGTGGGAGCCACCATCTTTTGTTCCACAAATTTAGGCTGCTTGATTACCTTAACGACCGCAGCCGGCGGAGGCGGTGGCGGAGGTGGCGGCGGAGCGGCGAGGAACGAAGTGGACAGCAATGGCGGAAGCGCGCGAGTGTAAATCAGGGGAATGAGGATCAGGATTATCAAAATCAAGGCCTGAATTCCCGCTGAGAGCCACACGCTCCAGACCTTATTCGTCTTTGACTTGTTTGTAGACTCGACAAGTTGATCAAACATGGGTTACCTCCTCGCTGTAGCCAGCCGCTTCTCGGCGCGTTTGTCCGCCGAGGACGCTACTGGAACCGTGGCGCCATGGCCACGCCATTTATTCCAAACTACAACAATGGGAGCCGCAATGCCGAAACTGGAGTAGGTACCTACCACAACTCCGATGACCATCGCGAAGGAGAAGCTCCGGAGAACTTGACCGCCAAAAACGAAGAGAAGAAAAACCGTGAGAAAGGTGAGACCGCTGGTGAGAATGGTGCGAGAGAGCGTCTGGTTGATGGAGCGGTTGACGATAGTGGTAAACGGCTCGCGGCGCATCAGCCGCAAATTCTCGCGGACACGATCGAAAATCACGATGGTGTCGTTCATGGAATAGCCTACCAGCGTCAGCAAGGCGGCGATGACCGTGAGAGAAATCTCGAAGTGGCTGTAGAACAAGCAGAAGAAGCCCAGCGTTATCAGCACATCGTGGAAAACAGCGATGACTGCAGCAGCGCCGTAAATCCACTCGAACCGGAAGGCCACGTAAATCAGCATTCCCGCGAGCGCATACAGAGTGGCCAGAATGGCCTGCCGCCGCAATTGCGCTCCGACGGTGGGCCCGACCACTTGAGCCTGCAGAATGCTAAAGCTATTGAGAGAATAGCCGCCCTTCAGCGCGGCGATCACCGCTGCGTTTGCGCCTGGCACGTTGCTCAACTCGTCGAAATTGGTGATGATTCCGCCGTGGTCCCGGTCACGTGCGCTAATCAGTTGCTGCGCCAGTTGAGTGTAACGATCGCCCGCGGACGTCTGGAGCATCAGCGGATCGCGCCGCGTCAGATAATTGGCCAGGTCCGGTACCGATGCGGAGTTGAAGTCCGGTTTGGAACTGCTGGGAGCGCCGAAGTTCTTTTCGAGAGCGGTGAGAATGGTCTGCTTGGCAGCGTTCAGGGCATCTTCGCCTTCGCCGTGCTTTGCCACACGAATCATTACGTCGTTCTTGGAATTCGGATTGGAGATGTCGCTGCTGCTCGTGACTTCGTTGTTTTTGAGCCCCGCGGCATCGAGAGCTTTACGAATCTGGCTAATCGGAGGCGCTGAGGAAAAGCGCACGATAACCAGCGTGCCGCCTTCGAAATCAATGCCGTAATGCAAGCCGCCATGGTAGATGGCTGCAGCGGCGCCAATAGCGAGAAGCGACAGGGAAAGGGCGATGAAATACTTGGCCTTACCCATCCAGTTATAATTAGGCGCGTGAAAAAATTCCATCGACTATTGTCCTTGCTGAATTAGACACCACCGCGAAAAGAATGTTCCCAGAACGGCACGATGGCTACCAATTTGCTCAGCGACTCAGTTATCTCATTCAAAACAAACTAGATACTCAATTCTGCTTCGCGGTTCATGCGTGACAAATGCCAGTCGAATATAACCCTCGAAACCCACACAGAAGTAAACAGGTTCGCGAGAAGGCCGATAGTCAGCGTGATAGCAAAGCCCTTGACCGGACCGCTTCCGAACAGGAAAAGAAAGGCCGCGGAAACCAAGGTGGTGATGTGCGTATCGATGATGGTCAGAAAGGCTTTGTCGAAGCCGATGTCCACGGCAGAAGCGTTGGCTTTGCCATTGCGCAGTTCTTCCCTGATGCGTTCGAAGACGAGCACGTTGGAGTCCACGCCCATACCTATGGTCAGCACCACTCCCGCGATTCCTGGAAGGGTCAGCGTCGCGCCGCTCATGGCCATGAAAGCCACTAGAATGATGAGGTTAAGTAGAAGGGCAACGACCGCGTTGATGCCGCTCAACCGGTAATAAACAACCAGGAAAATCCACACGGCGATGAGGCTGGCGACCGATGCGGTCACGCCCTCGCGAATCGAGTCGGCACCGAGCGAGGGGCCGATGGTGCGCTCCGACAGATATTTGATGGAGGCGGGGAGCGCGCCGGCGTTCAGGATCAAGGCGAGATCTTTGGCCTGTTGCTGCGTGAAGTTGCCTTCGATATCCCCTTGATCGGTGATGTGGCCCTGAATTACGGGGGCGCTTTGTACCTGATTGTCCAGCACGATGGCCATGTAGTGACCGATATTCGCTGCTGTGAATGGGCCAAAACGCGCGGCGGCTTGATTGGAGAGCGAAAAATTGACTTGGTAAAAACCCGGCTCGTTTCCATCCGGGCCCACGTTAGAGTCGCGCAGATCCGCGCCGGTAACGATGGGAGTGCGGCTGAGCAGCCACCAGCCCTGTGAGCCGGTCTGGCCGTTGGCCCCGCTAACCTTTCCCGGAACGAGTTCGCTGCCGGGCGGCAGCACACCACCATGAGCAGCAAGAGCCTCTGCTTCGGAAGGATACGGGTTGTTATCGAGGACGAGCTGCAGTTTTAATTGCCCGCCCGCCTGGATGACCTGCTTGGCACGTGTGGGATCGCCCTCGCCGGGAAGCTCAACGAGAATTTCGTTCTGGCCGCGGCCGGCGGGCCCCACATTGGGTTCTTTCAATCCCAGCCCGCTGATGCGCCGGCGAATTGTTTCTACCGATTCAGTCATGGCCTGCTGCTCGATGTCGGAAACAACCGCAGGCCGCATGGTCAGAAGGAAGCCATTCGGTTGGCCTGCCGCTGGCGCCATGGTCCAATCGGGGAGCTGATTCTGCACGAGCGCCTGTAGAGTCCCGGAAGATGCCGGCGCAACGTTGGGGATAAGAATTTGAGTGTCGCTGAGGCGGCGGACTTGGCCAGCGGTGATGTTTTGCTTGTGAAGCTGGTCTTCGAGGGCGCTAATCGTCTGATCGGTGTGATTTCCCACGGCTTCTTGCACCTGCACTTGCAAAACCAGGTGGCTGCCGCCGCGCAAATCTAAGCCCAACTGCATGCGATTTGAAAAATTGTCGGCTGCCTGGGCCCAGGATGTGGGAAAAGAGGGAACGCCAAAGAGTCCGTAGAAACAGATCAGCACGACAATTACTATAAAAAGTGCCTTCCATTTAAGATTCGAATTCATCGATGCGACTAACTCCCCTTGGGCTCGGGTTGCAGCCCTGCAATGGCGCTGCGCGATACGCGAATTTTTACTTGCTCAGCAATGCGCAGTTGAACTGATTCGTTATCCAAGCCAACAATGGTGCCGTAGATTCCGCCATTAGTGACGACTTTGTCCCCATTTTTCAACGCCGCGATCATAGCCGCGAGCTTTTTCTGGCGGCGTTGCGCGGGCAGGATCATCAACACGTATAAGATGACCAGAATCAGTACAAAGGGCAGAATGGCAATAAGGCCGCTCGGCGCCTGCTGCGCTGCCAAAGAAGGATCAAACAACGGGTCAAGCAACATCAAAAACCACTCCCTTTACGGATTCCCTATTTAGGTTAGAGGAACGATAAGCCGAAAACGCTGCTCCGGAGAGCGCCGCTCGCGCCTGGCCGCCAATTATTCTATTGGCACTCTCGATTCGGCACTCATTGCCCGTGCTAATCGGAGATAGTCGTGTGAAGACGAGCCTGAAGCGCAGAACAGAATCCCAAGAGGTTCCCAAAACGGATAGCCTTGCGGATTTTCGCCATGATGTCAAGGTAAAAGTAAACGTTATGCAGGGTGTTCAAAGTTGCGCCGAGGATTTCGTTGGAGATATAAAGATGGCGCAAATAGGCGCGGGAATAGCGCCGGCAGGTGGGACATTCGCAAGCGGGATCAATCGGGCGCGAGTCATTGGCATAGCGCGCGTTCTTGATGAGCAAGCGTCCTTGCCAGGTGAACAGGCATCCATGACGCGCGCTGCGCGTGGGCAAGACGCAATCCATCATGTCCACGCCGCGCGCGACGTAATCGGGAATCTGCTCGGGCCTGCCGACGCCCATCAAGTACCGCGGCTTGTTTGCGGGCAAGCGCGAAGTGACTTCCGCGCTTATCTCGCAGGTGGTCTGGTGCGATTCGCCGACCGCCAAGCCGCCAATGGCGTATCCGGGAAAGTCGAGCGCGACCATTTCGTCTGCGCATTTGCGCCGCAGTTCGCGATGCGCTCCGCCTTGCACGATGCCGAATATCATTTGGCGGCTGGCGTCGCCATACTCATTGAAATAATTGAGCGAACGCTTGGCCCATGCGAGTGTGCGCGCCGCGGCGGCAGAAGCGCGAGCTTCATCGGAGGAGGAATCGATGCATTCGTCGAGCACCATCACGATGTCCGAGCCGAGCGCGATTTGAATCTCAAGAGCCTTCTCAGGCGACAAAAAGCGCGCGGAGCCGTCCAAATGCGAACGAAATTCCACGCCGTCATCGGTGACTTTGCGAAGAGCCGCGAGGCTGAAAACTTGATAGCCGCCGGAATCGGTGAGAATGGGATGCGGCCAGGCGATGAATTTGTGCAGGCCGCCCATTTCGCGGATAAGCTCCGCGCCCGGGCGAAGAAAAAGATGATAAGTGTTGGCGAGGATGATTTGCGCGCCGATGGATTCGAGGGACTCCTGGGTCAGTCCTTTGACGCTGCCGAGCGTGCCAACAGCCATGAAGGCGGGCGTTTCGATGATGCCGTGTGGAGTTTCGAGGCGGCCGAGGCGCGCGCCGCTCGGGTCCGTGTGCAGAACTTCAAAGCGAAATGCCATCTACAGAGTGTATCAGGAGGTCAAAACCGCAATGCCGGTGAAGAGCAGCGTGAAAAGGGCAAAAACGCCAAGTGTAATTCCCAAACCTTTGCCGAAGCTTATCTTTTTCGGATTGGCGGCTGAGAAAGCGATTGCCATCAGAACGATGGACCACAAAACAAATATATCCAGCGATGCACCCAGGGTGATTTTCCACAGAGCAGCATCGGAAGGAAGAAAAGCCGCCAGATTCGAGGCGATGTAATTTTGCGGATCGATCGCGCTCGGATCTTTCATTAGGACGATGGGTATTCCAAGGAGCGCTTTGATTCCCAAAGGCACCAATCCGTAACTGACCAGGCTGAAAGATTTCAAGAACGAGAGTCCCGCACCGCTCAGATTGAAAAGGCCGAGATAAATGGCGGACAGGATTAGCGCGAGGATAGCGGTTCCAACAACGCCACCGACGTATACGCCAATTTTCGTAGCAATCACCTGGCGATTCATGGCCGCCTGTTGCTGATCCGGTGGAAGCTTGGCAATTTGTTGGGCCGCAAAATGGCTCTTGGCGAGGCGTTGATTAGCAACCTGAACCCAGTCCACTCTCTGCCCCATGATCCCGACGAGGACGATGGTGACAAGAGTTATCAAGAGCAAAGGGACCAGCCAATTGGGCTTGCGCGCGATGTCCTCAAAAGTCGGACGGGGATTGGTGAGGACGCCGATTACGCGTCCGAACGGGCTGATTGGTTGCGGTGCTTCGGGTACCGCTGCGGTAGTTGCGGACATTAGTTCCCCCCTCCCGAGCGAGCGTCTCGCTGCCTTGCCTAGTACGCGCGAGCAGGCTGAAAGTTTCTTTGCGCGCGAGTGTAGCGCAAATCCGCAGGCGGGAGTAGCGGTTTTCAAACAGGGAGCCGCGGAACGGCGCCTACCAGCGTCTGGGTGTACGGATGCTGAGGCAATGAAAGGACACGCGCTGCATCACCGGTTTCGACGAAGCGGCCGGATTGCATGACCGCAACACGCGATGCGAGCTGCGCGACGACGGGTAAATTATGCGAGATGAGCAGCAGCGTGAGCGCAAAATCGCGCCGCAAGCGTTCGAGCAATTCGAGGATTTGCGCGCCGATGGAAACGTCGAGCGCGGAAACGGGCTCGTCAGCGACAATCAGCTCAGGCCGCAACACGAGAGCGCGCGCGATGCCGATGCGCTGGCGCTGGCCACCGGAAAATTCGTGCGGGTAGCGGCCCAGGCTTTCAGCTCCCAAGCCGACGGTTTCGAGAGCTTCAGTGACGCGAGCGCGGCGTTCCGCGCGGCGCAGCTCCGGCTGATGAATCTCAAGCGGCTCGGCCACAATTGCTTCCACACGCATGCGCGGGTCGAGCGACGCCATAGGATCCTGAAAAACCATTTGCATCCGGCGGCGGATCTGACGCATGTGGATACCGCGGGCGGCCAGCCAGTCTTCGCCAGCAAAGCGAAGTTCGCCGGAATCCGGTTCGATGAGCCGCAGCAGCATGCGCGCAAGAGTCGTTTTGCCGCAGCCGGATTCGCCGACGATGCCAAACGTCTCGCCGCGATAAATTTCCAGGCTGACGCCGTCAACTGCCTGTGTGCGCCGCTCGGAATTTTCCCAGGCGGCGCCAGAGACGGCGAACTGCTTGCGCAAGTTGCGTGCTTCGAGAAGCGGCGCCGACTCGTTCACCGTTTTTCCGCCGCGAGATACAGCGCCGTGTGAATTAACTCGATGTCTGGACGGGTATCCGTCGCTCCATCGGGCAGCTTATCAAGAAGTTTTACGTGCAAGCCGGCGCTATCGCGCGGAATGGAATCCTCGAGAAGTTTGCGCGTAGCTTCGTATTCTGCGTCGCCGCGCTTCCATCCGGCGGTGCGCATCCACGTATCGAATGCACGCGGATGCTCGGCGATTTCGCGGCGAAGGATGCGAAGGCCGGCGGAAGAGAGCAATTTGTCGAACTCGCTGGCCGATAAGGCGCGCGTATGTGACGGGTCGCGCGTGATTTCAAGGTCGTTGCACGCTTTGGCAACAGCAGGGTCTTCGGAAACGATCATGTCCAGCAGGCCGAATTTGCCGCCGCGCTTCAGTATGCGCGCGATTTCGCGAATGGTGGTCACTGCATCCGGAATATGATGGATGCTATAGCTGGTAACGACCAGATCGAACGATTCATCGCGAAACGGCATTTGCAAGACGTTGCCGCGTACGGCCTCGAAATTCTGAAGGTTCAGGCTTGCCGTTTCTTTGCGCGCGCGTTCGAGCATTGCCGGCGTGAGGTCGAAGCCGCCAATCCAGCGCACATGCGGGCCAAAAATGCGCGAAAGAGTTCCCGGGCCGCAGGCGACGTCGAGCGCCCGCTCCGTGCCGTTTGGAGCGACTAGCTGCAGCAGATGTTCGGCTTCAAAACCGCGCTGGCTCAAAACGTAATCGGCAAACGCGTTTGCGGTACGTGTGAAGCGGTCGCGCACCAAATTCATTTGCGAGTCGTGCTCGGATTGTTTCGGCGAAGAGTTCATGGGACGAGGATACACCGGGCGCGATGTTGCGGCGAAGGTTCGCGCAAATCGGGCACGGCGTCATCGCATTCCGCGCGATGATATTCGCAACGCGGAGCAAAAGCGCAGCCCGGCGGCAAATCACTCAGCCCTGGAACGGCGCCCGGAATGGAAACGATCTCTTTTCCTTCGAGACGCGGAACGGCGCGAAGCAATCCGGCGGTGTAAGGATGGCGCGGATTGGTCAGTACTTCGTGCGTAGGGCCGATTTCGACGATGCGTCCCGCGTACATCACGGCGATACGATTGGCAATTTGCGCCACGACGCCAAGGTCATGCGTGATGAAGAGCACGGCGAGATGCAACACAGCGCGCAGCCGAGCAAGCAGCGCAACAATTTGTTTTTGTACTGTGACGTCCAGCGCGGTGGTTGGCTCGTCGGCGAGGAGCAGGCGCGGCCGCATGGAAAGCGCCATGGCTATCATGGCGCGCTGCCGCAAGCCTCCAGACAGTTGGTGCGGAAACTGGCGCGCCCGCTGCTGCGGCTCCGGCACAGCGGCCAATTCCAGCGATTCGATGGCTCTGCGACGCGCTTCTGCGCGCGCAAGCTGCGGCTCATGAGCGCGAATCGCTTCTTCAATCTGCGCGCCAATGCGCAATACCGGATCGAGAGCGGTCATGGGCTCCTGAAAAATCATGGCGAGTTCTTTGCCACGGAGGTTCCGCATCGTGTCGGCGGCCATTGCTGCGAGATTGGTTTTTGCGCTCAGGCCGTTGCGTGAAATCTTGAGCCATGCCCGGCCGCCGCGGCGCGCGCCGTGCGGCTCGAGGCCCATCAGGCCCAGCGCCAGCATGGTTTTGCCGCAGCCCGATTCGCCGACAAGCCCGAGAGCTTCGCCTTCGTCGAGCGCAAAGGAAACGTCGTTCACCGGACGCACCCAGCCCTCCGGCGTGGGCAACTCTACGGTGAAATTCTGCAGTTCCAGCAACTCAGCCATACGAACATTTTAATCCGAGGAAAGGCTCGGAAGGACTGATATCCAGAACTAATTCCGTAAGACACACGTTGCCGTTATGGCCCACTGTGGGTCGGTTTGAATTTTGTCTGGGTGACGAAGATTAAAATTCGTTGGCGGACCCTTCGAGGAAGGCGCGCAGTTTGCGCGAACGCGAAGGATGGCGCAGCTTGCGCAGCGCCTTGGCTTCGATTTGGCGGATGCGTTCGCGAGTGACGGCAAAGGACTGGCCGACCTCTTCGAGGGTGTGCTCGCTGCCGTCATCGAGGCCGAAACGCATTTTGATGACTTTTTCTTCGCGTGGCGTCAGCGTTTTCAACACTGAAGAAGTTTGCTCTTTCAAACTCAGGTTGATGACCGCATCGGAAGGCGACACCACGGCCTTGTCCTCGATAAAGTCTCCAAGATGCGAATCTTCCTCTTCGCCGATGGGTGTTTCGAGTGAGATGGGCTCCTGCGCGATTTTCAAAATTTTGCGCACTTTGGCAACAGGAATGTCCATGCGCTTGGCGATTTCTTCAGAAGTGGGCTCGCGGCCGAGCTCTTGCACGAGCTGACGGCTGGTGCGCACCAGCTTGTTGATGGTCTCAATCATGTGCACCGGGATACGAATGGTGCGGGCCTGATCGGCGATGGCGCGAGTGATGGCCTGGCGAATCCACCACGTTGCGTAAGTCGAAAATTTGTAGCCGCGGCGCCATTCGAATTTGTCCACGGCCTTCATCAAGCCGATGTTGCCTTCCTGAATTAAATCGAGGAACTGCAAGCCGCGATTCGTGTACTTCTTGGCGATGGAGACAACCAGGCGAAGGTTCGCCTCGATCAATTCTTTTTTGGCCTGCTCGGCTTCGATTTCGCCGCGCACAATAATTTGCAGAGTGCGCTTGAGCTCTTGCGGGCTGACTTCGCTGGAAATTTCGATTTCGCGAAGTTCGGTGCGGCGCTCTTTGAGATCGCGGCGCGCCTCGGCGAGGACGTCGCCTTTGGAAGCGTCGACGCGGCGCTCGAGCTTGGTGATTTCGCGCTCGAGAGCGTGAACGCGCTCGACGGTCTGGCGAATTTTGTCGATGAGCCGCTTGCGTTCGAAGAGATTGAAGTCAATTTCGCGAACGCGGTTGGACATCTCGACGCGAGTGCGGGAAAGGGTGTAGCGCGCGCGAAGGTAGGAACGTTTCTTGGACTTCGGCGTGCGCTCAAGCTTTTGCGCTTGTTTCAGCGCGGCGAGGTAGAGCTTGGCCACGCGCTCAATTTGCTTGAGCGTTTGCTTGGTTTTGTTGGCGATTTTCTCTTCGGTGAGTTCTTCGTCGTCAAACTGAACAATTTCCTTGATGGAGCGCGCGCCGGTACGCAGGTCATCGCCAATGCCGAGAATTTCCTTGAGCACGATGGGCGAGCGGGTGATGGTTTTGAGAACAAGCAGCTGTCCACGCTCGATGCGCTTGGCGATGGCCACTTCGCCCTCGCGCGTCAGCAGCGGCACAGTGCCCATTTCGCGCAGGTACATGCGCACCGGATCGTTGGTCTTTTCCAGTGCTCCGGGAGTCAAATCGAGATCGATTTCGTCAGTAGCTGAAGCGGAAGGCTCTTCCTTCGTCGTTTCCGCGCCTTCTGCCGCTTCGCCAGCAGCGATGGCCGCCTTGGCGCTGGACAAATCTTCGTATACGTCGATGCCGTATCGTTCGAACGTGGAGAGAAGATCGTCAATTTCCTCGGACGAATGCACTTCGGCCGGAAGGATGTCGTTCACCTCATCGTAGAGAAGGTAGCCGCGTTCCTTCCCCATAGTGATGAGCTGACGAACCTGATCATATTTTTCTTCAATGGCCAACGTCACGTTCATTCCCCTCCCTTTGGGGGCGGCGTGCGGCCGCAGGAAAGCGCAATGCGAAATAATTCGGCTCAGGCGGAGGCAACACTCCGGCCGAGACGATAGCTAGCAATTATAACGGATAAAAGCGATGGCTCCGCATCGCGAAGACGAACTAGAGTTCCCGCTCCCAAATCGCCCAAACCAGCACCCTGCAACCGGCAGTCATAGTATCAGATGCGGGAAGTAGGCCGTACGTTTCGCCCGAAACCCTCCTAGCATAATCTCTCAGTCTCCGTACGTCAACTTCAGTTGCTTCGCGGATGGCGCTTTAAGATAGTCCTGCCAATAGCTTACGGAGCTCCGCGGCACGAGTGAAGATTTCGCGGCGATCGTCGGGGGCCACCGGCGAAGAAAGCCGACGCTGAAGATTTGCGATCTCCTGCTCCAAATGGCCCCTTTTTAGGGCATTTAGACAGCTTTCCGCCTCTTCCCAAGTTGGCTCTGGGACATCTTCGAATAGAATTTCGAATACCAGGGCGCGGTCTCGCTCGGAGAGCGATTCGGCGAGAGCTGCCGGGTCAGGACGATTGCCCGTGTGCGCGGATTCGAGCAGAGCCTCGAATATTTTTTCGGTTTCGAGACCTTTGTGAAGCGACCCTTCTATCATTTGCGACGCCAATTGCTGGCGAAAGCCTTCCGCTTCGACCAGCATTTGCATCAGGCGGCGCTCTGCGGGACGCACCGAGGAACGCATTAATTCCGGCTTGGTTTTCACTTCACTGCGGCGTTCCGCAACGGCGCGGCGAAGCGCCTCACGCAAGACGGGCTCTTCGACGCGAAGTTCGGAGGCGATTCTTGAGGCGATCTCCGAACGCATCAGGCTGTTAGGAATGCGCTGCGCGTAGGACATCAGGAAATTCAGCGCGGCGAGCTTCTGCTCCGGCGTAGTGCGCGGCATATTGCGGGCGCGCGCGATCAAATAGTCGAAATAGGAAGGCGCCTCTCGCAGCCGCGCGGCGTACTTTTCCGCACCTTGCTCTCTGATGAATTTGTCGGGATCGGCGCCTGCGGGCAGCGCCAGCACGCGGACGTCGAATTCACGTTCCAACAGAAGGACGAGCGAGCGTTCTGTGGCGGCTTGTCCCGCAGTGTCGGGATCATAGTTCACAACTACGCGGCGAGAGAAGCGGCCAAGGAGCTTGATTTGACCTTCGGCGAGGCTGGTACCGCAGCTCGCGATGACGTTGGTGACTCCGGCGCGCGCTACGGCGATGGTGTCCATGTAGCCTTCGACGAGCACCGCGAAATCATTTTTGCGGATAGCCTCCTTGGCGCGATCGAGATGATAGAGGACATGGCTTTTTGTGTAGATAGGCGTTTCGGGAGAGTTCAAATACTTGGGATTGTCGTCGCCAAGAGCGCGCCCGCCCAAGGCGATTACTTTTCCGGATTCATTGGCGATCGGAAAAATAATGCGGCGACGGAAACGGTCGAAGAGGCGGCCGTTCTGATCGCGCGAAAAAAGTCCGGAAGATTCGAGCAACCTTTCAGGATATTTTGTTTTTAGATTGCGCAGCAGTGCATCGCCCGAGGATGGCGCGTAGCCCAGGCCGAAGCGCGCGATGGCTTCCGCGTCGAGTCCGCGATCTTCGAGATAGGCGCGCGCGATCTTGCCTTCATCGGTCGAATTAAGAACACGCGCGAAAAATGCCGCAGCATCGCGATGGATTTCCACGAGCGCGCTGCGCTGCTGATTTTCGCGGCGTTCCGCGGGAGAGCTCTCGCGGGGCTTGGGTACGGCAATACCGCACTTTGCGGCGACGGTGCGTACCGCTTCGGGAAAAGTGCAACGGTCCATCTCCATGACGAACTTGAAAACGTCGCCGCTTTTACCACAGCCGAAGCAATGATAGAACTGCTTCACGGCATGGACGGAAAAAGACGGTGTTTTTTCCTGATGGAACGGGCAGAGGCCGCTGAAATTCTGGCCTGCTTTTTTCAGGCGCACGTATTCGCCAATCACGCGGACAATATCCGCTTGCTGCTTCACACGCTCCGCAAATGATCCTGCTTCTGCCACCAGCGTACTAAATAGCTCCACCTCGTTAAATTTCCAGCGAAAAATACCGGGCATAAACGACCACGTCGAATCCGCCCTTATGCGTGGCGCTCTCGAACTTCATACCGAGTTTTTCCATGACGCGCAATGAGGCGCGGTTCCCGGGCATGGCAATCGCGATGACGCGTGACAAACGCGCGCGCGAAACGGCATCACGCAGGGCCTCGGCGGCCGCTTCAGTCGCTAATCCGCAGCCCCAATGCTCCTTCACGAGACGCCAGCCGATCTCGATTTCGTTCGCGCCGTCCAATTCGACCGGTTGCAAGCCGCAGAAGCCAATGAACCGGCCTTCCGGCTTCAGCAGCAGCTTCCAAAGGCAAAATCCGCGTGTGCTGAAATAATTTTGCTGCCGCGCGATGGCCCTGCGAACCTCGTCGTCAGGCAAAGCGAAGCCGCCATTAATATAGCGCATCACATCGGGGTCGGTGAAAATCGGGCGGGCGTTTTCGAGGTCTGCGTCGCTCCACGGACTGAGCCAAAGGCGCTCGGTTTCGAGGCACCAACGTTTTTCAGGCGGCATACTTTAGCCTTTTAAGTCAACAACGGTGATCGCTGTGCCGCCGCGATCTTCGGCTTCCGCGTGAATACCCTTCACCAAAGGATGGGCGCTGAGAAATTCGGCGAGGCCGCGACGCAGCGCGCCCGTGCCGTGGCCATGGATGATGCGAATGTTGGAAAGGCCTTCGAGCGCTGCCGCATCGATGAATTTGTCAACGCGGCGCGATGCTTCTTCCACGGTGCTGCCAATCACGTTGATTTCCACCGCGGATGGCTCGTCAGCAGGCTTCGAATGAACCGTGACGGCGCGGTGCGGCGCTGCGCCCGTAGAACGAGCGGCTTCGGCGCGTTCGATTTCCAGAATGTCGCTGAGCGGAACTTTCATGCGCATCGGGCCGGCTTGAATTTCGGCCGCGTCGCCGTCGCGCCGGCGAAACACCACCGGCTCCTTCATGCCACGCACACGAACGCGCATGCCTTCAGCGAGCTGCGCAGGCTCGACGGGTTTGGGAACTTCAAGCAGCGCGCCGAGGTCGGCCTGCGACGTGGAAAGCGTTTCGAGCACGGCGGCATCCGTTTCGCTGCGCGCCTCGGATTCGATTCTGGCCATGCGGCGTGCGCCAGTTTTTTCAGCTTGTGCGCGTGATTTTTGGTCTTTGATGTCGGCCGTCAGGCGAGCAACCTCACTTTCGAGCCGCTTGATGGTGGCGGCAAATTGTTTTTCAAGTTCAGTAATGCGCGAGCGCTGGCGCTCGACCCACTCTGTCTGCAGCGCTCGACGTTCCGCTTCAAGGCGGCGCAGTTCCTGCTGCGCCTGACGCTGGAGCTGGCCGATTTCGTCGCGGCTGCGATGAAGATAGGCAATCAGCTCGCGTGCTTCGCGCGTCTCCGGCGAAAGGCTGGCGCGCGCGTGGTCGACAACGCGAGACGGCAAACCGAGGCGGCGGGCGATTTCGATGCCGCTCGAAACTCCCGGCACGCCGGTGAGCAAGCGATAAGTAGGGCGAAGGTTTTCCTCATCGAATTCGACCGCGGCATTCACGATTCCCGGCGTTGTCGAGGCGTAGGACTTCAGGCGGTCATGATGAGTGGTTGCAAACGTAAGGCAACGCCGAGCGCGAAACTCTTCGAGCAGTGCGACGGCCAGCGCTGCACCCTCTTCGGGCGCCGTGCCGGTTCCCATCTCGTCGGCGAGCACCAGCGTGCGCTCGGTGGCGCGCTCGAGCATCGATTTCAGATTCAGCACATGCGCGGAAAAAGTGGAAAGATCCGCGCTAATGGATTGCTCGTCGCCGATATCCGCAAGCACGCCATCGAAAAGTGGAAGCTCGGCGCTTTCCGAGGTCACCGGAATGCCACATTGTCCCGCGAGCGCCGCAAGGCCGATGGTTTTGAGCGCGACGGTTTTGCCCCCCGTGTTAGGCCCGCTGACGACCATGACGGTTTGTTCGCCGCCAAGCTCTAAAGAGATGGCTACAACCTGACGCTCTTTTCGGCGAAGGCTGTCCTCCAGCACAGGATTGCGCGCGGCATTCAAACGCAAATAATTGCCAGTGGAGAATTCGGGAATCGCAGCGTCGAATTCACGAGCATAGCGGGCTCGCGCAAAAATCGAATCGAGCTCCGCAATGGCTGCCGCTGCGAATTCCAGCGGGCCGCGCTCCGCGCAGAGGCGGTCAGTGAATTCGAGCAGAATGCGCGCAACTTCGGCAGCTTCGTTTTCGGCAAGCTGAACGAGACGGTTATTCAGCTCGATGGTTTCAAGCGGCTCGATGAAGAGCGTTTGTCCCGTGGCGCTGGCACCGTGGACCACTCCAGGAATCGCGCGGCGTTCGGCGGCTCGGATCGGAATTACGAAACGGTCATTGCGCAGCGTGACGTAATCCTCGGAGGAATCCTCTTCCCGGCTGCGCAAGATCCTTTCCAGCGATTGCTGAATTTTCTCGCGCGCCTGGCTCATGCTGGCGCGGATGCATTTCAGTTCAGGCGAGGCGTCGTCGCTGATTTCTCCATTGGGCAGGATGGCGCGATGGATTTGCGACGCGAGCGAACGAAAATCGGCGAGCGAAGCCGCGCGTTCAGCGATGCGCGGATACTTTGTGGCTTCGGTGCGAAAGGCTTGCTTCAAGCCGGCGGCAGTATCCATCAAAGACGCAGCATCGAGTATTTCCGCGGCAGTGAGCGCGGATGCAGGCGCCGCGAGTCGTTCGAGCCACGCGGCGGGATCGGCGAGCGAGCCGAAGCCAAGCTCGGCGCCAGAGCGAAGATAGCCAACGGCCTCGGCAATGAGCGCGAATTCCGTATGGAGCGCGTCGGCGTCAGTGCGGAACGCGAGGTTTTCCACAGCGCGACGCCCCGGCGCACAAGTACAATAGCGCGCGACGATTTCGCGCAGGCGGCCAAATTCGAGAAGTTCTTCGGCGGAGCGGCTCACATGCTCAAAATGCGGGAAGGAACGAGCAGTGTCAAGCAGCGCGGCGCTTTGGCAGTGGGCCGGTTTGAACTGTCACTGCTATTGTCGCGATTCGGGAAATGCAAGCTGACCCACTATCGGCGTTTTTCGCGGGGCGCGGAATTAGCCAGGTGCGCGTTGAGTTTCAGCAGCATGCGCGCGAGGTATTCGGCGGCTTCCCGCGGACCGTCCGAGTTATGAATGATTCTGGACGTCGCCTCGCCCCACTCGGAGGTATGGCCCATTTCGACTTCGCGCACGCGTTCGATAATTGGCTGCCAAAAGTGGCCCACAGTGACGAAAGGCTTGGCGCGCATCACGCGCTTGTTGAGCATTTCCCAAACCACGGAAAGTTCCACCAGCGTGCCGGTGCCGCCGGGGCACGCGACGTATCCTGCTCCGCGTTCAATCAGCGCGAAGAGGCGGTCTTGCCAGGTTTTCGTCGAAATCACATCGTCGATCCAGCGATTCGCGGGAACGGTGAAAAATTCCGCGACGATCCCGATGGTTCGACCGCCAGCTTCTTTGGCGCCGCGGGAGATCGCTTCCATCACACCGCCATAGCCACCGCTGCAAATGACGAATCCGCGGGAGGCCAGCTCGGCACCAAGCTGCCGCGCGAGCGCGTAATGCGAGTCGCCTTCGCGTGGCCGCGAACTTCCAAAGACGGTGATGACCCTGCCTTCAGCACTCATCGTTTGTGCTTTTTTGGTTTGCGTTCTTTTGCGGCCTCGCCCAGGTCTTGAACCATCGGCACCAGAATCGAGTCGAGTATTTTTTCCGCATCACGGCCTGGGCCGCCATTGTGGTTAACAAACATGGAAAAAATCAGGTGCTCGCCGCGAACCGTGGTTGCGAATCCAGAAACCGCTTGGGTGCGCTCGACCGAGCCTGTTTTCCCGGAGACGCGGCCCTCCGCGGGCGTGCCTATCATGCGATGCTGGAGAGTGCCATCGAGGCCGGCCACCGGCAGCGTGGTCATGAATTCTTTGCCCCACGGCTGCTGCTGGATGTATTCCAGCAAGTCCACAACGGCGCGCGGCGTCACCAAATTTTCGCGCGACAATCCCGAGCCGTCGTCTACCAAAACATCGCCCAGCGGTATGCCAATGGAAGTCAGGAATTTCTGCTCGATCTTCAGCCCGCCGCCCAGCGAGCCGATGCCGGTCTTCTCCTTTGCGACGGTGCGCAAAAGAATCTCCGCGTGCAAATTCTGGCTGACTTTGTTCAGCACGCGAACGATTTCGATGAGCGGAGGCGAATCGCGCTCGGCCAAAATCAAAGTTGCTGGCGCGGACGTTGACGGCGCAGGAGATGCGGATTCGCCGGGAGGATTTTCGGGCGGAGGCGGCGCGTGCTGGGCTCGCGCATGTCCAGTGACGCGAACGCCGCGCGCCATAAGCATGAGCTTCAAAACGTGAGCCGTGTAATTGGCGGGATCCGGCATTGCGGCTCCCACATCAATAGTCGCGTGTCCTAAAGGAACGGAGCCCCTTATGAGGAAGTGTTTCGGTCCCGGTTCGGCAACGGTGTCGAAATCGGTCTGCGAATCGGTCGCGCCGGTGGTGATGTCGAAATCATAGACTTCATATCCGGGCCATGGTTCGACGGTAACCCACACAGGAGCACCGACGTGGTCGCCGGGCGTGACTTTTATGTCCAGGCCGTTATCGTCAAAACAGATGGCGCTGACGGCGGCGCCATAATCCTCCGTCAAATCGCCAACCGCCCAGCCGTAGGGATAGGGCTCGTAAGGAAAATAGCTATCGTCACCCACGATCTCGCCATCAATTTCTTTGACACCCTTCGCGACAATCGCATCAACCATTTCCGCGAGAGGTTTGTCGGAAGGTCCGTCGATGGGGTTCTGCGCGTTGTACGGAATGGTCCGATTGGAAAAATCGGGATCGCCGCGGCCGACGAGAACCAGATCGCCGCGCAAACGCCCTGCGGAATCCAGCGTTCCGTGCGTTTCAATGGTTGTGCGGAAGCGATAGTCCGGTCCGAGGATGTTCATGGCCAGCGCTGTGGTGAAAAGTTTTGTGTTGGAGGCTGGCGTGAGATAGCGGTCGGCATTCAATTCGTAAATGGGCTGCTTTGTATCCGCGTCCACGATAAGAGCGCCGATGAGAGCCTTTTGTGCGTTGGGAGCGGCGAGGACCGTCCGCACCTCGCGTTGAAATTGAGCAATTCCGGGAATCGCGCTGGGCTTGGACTTCCTTTTCGGAGCAGCGTAAACAGAGAGTGATACGAAGCTGCAGAGTAACGAAAACAAAATACCGATGCGAATGGTTCTTCGAAAATAATCCGGCTGCACGGAATCTCCGATCGCAACTACGGTATTTAAATCAGCGCGCGATTATATGACATTTTCACCGCTCAACGCGCAAGCGCGTCTGAATTACAGAGGTTGCAGCCGAAGAAAAATAGATGCTGGAACCCTTGTGAAGTGAACGCCGAGTCACTAAGATGTGTGCGAGTTCGGGAGGGTTCTGAAATATGCGAAAACTTCTAAGTTTTTGTGCAGCTCTTGCGCTGGCCAGTTTGCCATCGCTGCTCGCAGCGTCGCCAGCCAAGGCGGCCGATAAATCGGATAACAAAAGCGATCAGCGCCTGGAAAATTCCGGGCAAGTGATGAAAGACATTCTCAACATTCCGGACGATATTCCGCAAGATTTGCTCGATAAGGCGGAATGCGTGATTGTGATTCCTTCGGTCATCAAAGTTGCATTCGGATTCAGCGGCAGCTACGGACGCGGCGCGATGACCTGTCGGCGCGGCGAGCATTTCGAAGGCCCATGGGGCGCTCCTGCAATGATGCGCTTGGAAGGCGGCGGCGTCGGATTTCAGCTCGGCGGACAAGCCACCGATTTTGTTTTGCTGGTGATGAACGCGCGCGGCGCGAGGGCCATTTTGAGGAGCAAAGTGAAACTCGGCGCGGATGCCGCGGCAGCGGCTGGCCCCAAAGGACGTGACGCGGCGGCGGCTACAGACGCCACAATGCGGGCAGAAATCCTGACGTATTCGCGTTCGCGTGGATTGTTTGCGGGCGTTTCCCTGGAAGGCTCCACGCTGCGTCCTGATAATGGTGCGAATGAAGCAGTCTACGGCCGCAAACTCGAAGCGACAGACATCGCGCTGAAAGGCGCGGTCGGCGTTCCACGAGCCGGGCAGTTGCTTGTGGATACGCTGCAAAGGCATTCGCCGAAGAACCACTCGGACCCCAAGTCGCTCGAGTGAAGGGTAACGGCGCACCGCTTTCGCTCATCAACTTTGGCAGAGCGCAATGGCCATTCGCATCATCACCGTGGAAAGAGAGTTCGGCAGCGGTGGAGCGAAAATCGCCGAACTTCTGGCCGCGCGCCTCGGCTGGAAGCTCTGGGACCAGGAGCTTACTGGAGAAATCGCGCGACGGGCTAACGTCGATCCCCAAGCGGCTCAGCAATGTGACGAGCGTTGCGATCCTCTGCTGCACCGGCTTTTCAAGGTGTTCGCACGCGGCAGCTATGAGCGCAGCCTGCTCGTAGCTGATGCGCCGGGATTCGACACCGACCGCATGGTGGCCCTGTTGTATCGCGTGATTGAAGATGCCGCCGCGACGGGAAATTGCGTCATCGTCGGCCGCGGCTCACCGTATATTCTGCGAAGTCGCACCGACGCGTTCCACGTTTTCGTTTACGCCTCGGAAGCGGAAAAGCTGCGCCGACTCGCGGCTATCGGAAAGAGCGAGAAAGAAGCCGCGGAGCTGATTCGCACTATCGATCACGAGCGCTCTTCGTTTATCAAGCGCTACTTTGGCGGCGATTGGCCCACGCGCCAGTTGTATCACCTGATGATCAATGCCGGCATGGGCGATGAAAAAGTAATCGAAACAATCCTCGGCGCCGCCAATATTCTGGAGCGCAGGCCCGCTGACGCAACTTCAACTTCATGAAGTGCCGCGATTGGACATCCTTACCTAACTGGCAGCAGATGCTTGAATTTTGGCTGCTATTGTTGCGATTCAGAAAATTCGGATTGCACCCACAGCCTCAGCGCTTGCCCGCAGGCGCTAATTTCCGTACTCTGAATGATTCGTTGCAGCGGTTCAGGAGCCACTGTGAGCTGCGCTATCTGCCAGAAACGCCCGCCCAAGCGCTTTTGCCCGGCAAAAGGCGAACGCATCTGCGCGATTTGCTGCGGGACGTATCGCGAAGTCACCATAGAGTGCCCGCCCGATTGCACGCACCTGCTTTCTGCGCGCCGCTATGAAATCGAGCATCGCAAAGCAATCGAGCCTGACGCCGTCCCGTTTCCCGATGTTGAATTTTCGATGGAACTTCTCCGGCGAAACCCGGAAGCGCTGTCTGCCGCCGGCATCGCGATTTTGAAATTTGCGCAGGAAAACGATGCGGTGCGGGATCCTGAGATTCTCGCTGCACTGCGCGCCCTTGCCGAGACCTATCGCACGCTCGAATCCGGGATTTATTTTGAACGGCCACCGGAGGCGCCCCTGCCGCGCGCACTCTACGGATACGTGGCGCAGGCGTTGCAGGAATACAAAAAACAGGAAGCGCAGCAGAGTGGATTCAGTAAGCTGAAGGACTCCGATATTTTCAGATTGCTGGTTTTCTTGCTGCGCATCGGCACGCGAGAGACGAATGGCCGGCCTCGCTCACGCGCTTTTCTGGATTTCTTGCGCGCTCAATTTCCGGCGTCTTCGCCTGCGCCGCAAATGGAGCAGAGCAGAATCATCCTGCCTTGAACGCCCGCTTGATTGGCGGAAGCCCGGCGACTTCTCCTTCCGAAGTGCATCCGCGCATCTGCGTGCCCAGCGCAAGCGCCAGTTGCGGTGAACGCCACGCATTGTCGGCAGTTCCGCTGCGATCAGGGCGCGTATCGAAGCCATATTTTTTTCTAAGCGTTTCCATCCGCTCGGCCATCTCGCGACGATAAGCCTCAGGTGCGTTCCCGTGGTCCACATACCATTCGCGGTATTGGCGCGCGAGCTTTGGAAATTTTGCTTCGACAAAGGGAAGGAATTGTTTCAATGCGGAAGGCATTAGAAAAAGGACGCGCCCGGCAAGCCACAATGCACCCGCATCGCGTGCCGCCCTGGCCAGCGAATCGAGAGCTTCCTTGCCGTCGGTTATACCGGGCACAATTGGCATGACCAGAACGCCAGCGTCGATTCCGGCTTCGCGCAAGCGGCGAACTGCTTCAAGCCTTAAATCAGGCCGTGGCGCGCGCGGTTCGAGCAGTCGCGCCAAGCTGCTGCTCGTCGTGGTCACAGACAAATTAACGCTCAGCGATGAGCGTTTGGCGATTTCCTGCAGTAGCCCCACATCGCCCATCACGCGATTCGATTTTGTGGTTATGGAAAGACTCAGGCCCTCGCGCGCCGCCATTTGCTTCAGAATCGTTCGCGTGACTTCATATTCCTGCTCCGCCGGCTGATAAGGATCGGTAGCAGTGCCGATGGCGATGTGGTCTCCCCAGATTTTCTTGTCCTGCAAATCGCGGGCAATCAGAGCGCCGGCATTCGCCTTAACGTAAATCTTTCGCTCGAATTCACCGCCATCCAGTTCCATGTACTCGTGCGTGTAGCGCGCATAGCAATATTTGCATCCGAATTCGCAGCCGCGATAGGGATTCACGGTCCAGCCAAAGGGAACGCGCGGCGAATTGCAGCGATTCAAAATGGAGCGCACCGGCAGGACGAAGTACTCGGTGCCGCGTTTCGCGTCCTTCAGAGGGGAAGATGCGGCGAGACGTGCAATACCGACCAGATTGTCCGCAGGCTTCAAACTCCGGCCGTTGGCCGAAGGGGGCGGAGAAGCACAGCGTGACTCACTCAAACCGTTTGGGGCGGCTGAAAAAAGAGTGAGGCTGGTGTCGACGGAACGGTGCATTCGGCGCCTTGGCGGCGCCGTTGCGGTTCCAGTCGTGGGAAAAGTGGCCATCGGTAATGCACGCCTCGCCGAGTGGAGTGTTTGGAGTATTTCGCTTTTCATTCGCCTTGTCAAGCAATATTATTCGCTATTTGTTCGCCTAGGGGGTCTAATGCAGCCCTTCGGGACAGGCTCAAGGCTGGCCTACGGCACAGATGTTTTGCCATCGGTTGAACTGGCATACTCCCGATATGGGAAGGGGCGACATGGAATTGAGCTTTGAGCGACATTAACATTCTTGT
This sequence comes from Candidatus Acidiferrales bacterium, assembly GCA_035933545.1. GTDB lineage: Bacteria > Acidobacteriota > Terriglobia > Acidiferrales > UBA7541 > DAHUXN01. Next base: position 50,396 of record DASYYQ010000125.1, read on the forward strand.
AGTAGACGACGATTCTGCCTCGCAACGCGCGCTGCAGCATGTGTTTGATTCGGAAGGCTGGCGCGTAAGCGTGGTGCCGATTGCCGGCGAGGCCATGCGTGAACTGGCGCGGGGCCGATGGACTTTGGTGGTTGTGAATGTCGTGCTGGCGGAGTTGACCGGGCCACTGTTCAGCACGTTGCGCGACTTGGCGCGCGCGGAGTCTGCCCAGCCCGCCTCCCGAAAATTACTGCGCGTCCTCTTCCTGGTTCCGCGCGCTGCCGCGCGCTGGGCGCAACCGCTCCTGGAGCGCGAGGGTTTGCCTTATGCGATGAAGCCGCTTCATCTTCACGATTTCCTCGGGAAAATCAGCGATCTGCTGTTGGAAACCGGCGCCATTCCGCAACCGATCCGCGACGCGCGCCTGCCAGCCGCGCCGCGAGAGCGCATCTTGAAGGAAAGGCGAACAGGTGTTGACCGCCAGCGCGGGCAGATGTTCGCATCGCGCGAAGATTACATGATGACCGAGGAAGAGATTGCCGAATTCGAGAAGCAGGAGGAGGAAGACCGCAAGCGACGCCAGGAAGAAGAAAAGAAACGCGAGTTCCTCTAAGCAGAGGCTGAAAAGTTCCTATCTGTTGTGCGCACCAACGGCACCGGCCTTGCAGCGATTCACTACGCTGTGATCCTCCGTGTCAGCCAGAAGCTCTTCGACGGTCTTGTTCTCCACCGGATGGCGCAAAGTGGGAGCAATCTCCGCGAGCGGCACCAGCATAAAACGCCGGCGAATGAGGCGCGGATGCGGAACTTCGAGGTCCTGGGTGCGAATTACGCTCGAACCGTAAAGCAAAATGTCCAGGTCGATCACTCGCGGTCCGCGGCGGACCATGCGGCGGCGGCCCAGCTCGTTCTCGATTTCCTGCAACGCTTTCAGTAGTTGGCGCGGCATCAGGTCCGTTTCCACTTCCACCACGCAATTCAAAAACCAGTTCTGCGTTTCCACGTCGACGGGCTCCGTGGAATAAATTGACGATTGCCTGGTAATGCGAACTCCGCGCGCGCCTATACCTTGAAGCGCCGCCGCAATTTGCTGCTCGCGGTCGCCCACGTTGGAGCCAAGCGAGATGTAAGCCGTCTTCAATTCAATTCACCGCATAATCAAAAAAGTTGGGGCTGCCGGCGCGGTTCATCCATACCGAAATGCTTGTAGGCCAGGGCTGTGGCCACGCGTCCGCGCTGGGTGCGATCGAGCAGGCCAAGCTGCATCAAATAAGGCTCGTAAATCTCTTCGATGGCGTCTTGCTCCTCGCTGAGCGCGGCAGAAAGCGTGTTCAAGCCTACTGGGCCGCCGCCGTATTTGTTAATAATGGCGAGCAGCAGATTGCGATCCACTTCGTCGAGGCCGTGCTCATCCACTCCGAGCATAGCAAGAGCTTCTTGGGCGACGCCGGCGGTGATTTTTCCCCCGGCGCGCACTTCCGCGAAATCGCGAACGCGGCGCAACAGCCGATTCGCCACACGCGGTGTGCCACGGCTGCGGCGCGCAATCTCTTCGGCACCCGCGTCATCCATAGCGATTTTCAAAATCTCCGCCGAACGCTGCAGAATTTCGAAGAGATCCGCGGCGGTATAAAAATCCAGGCGATGTACAATGCCAAAGCGCGAGCGCATGGGCGCCATAATCAGGCCAGCTCGCGTGGTGGCGCCGACCAGCGTGAACTTCTGCAATTGATATGGGTGAATTCGCGCGCCGGGCCCCTGGCCAATAATCAGGTCAATGCGGAAATCTTCCATGGCCGGATAGAGGATCTCTTCGAGTGCCGGCATCAAGCGATGGATCTCATCGAGGAAGAAAAGTTCGCGCGCTTCCAGCGCCGTGAGAACCGCCGTAAGGTCGCCTTTGCGCTCGAGCAGCGGACCCGAGCTGATTTTGATACTGACGCCCATTTCGCTGGCGAGGATTTGCGCAAGGGTAGTTTTTCCCAATCCGGGCGGCCCGTATAGCAGGACGTGATCCAGCGCTTCGCCGCGAGTGTGCGCGGCTTCCACGGCGATCTGCAGATTTTCTTTTACGCGCGATTGCCCGATGAAATCAGCGAAGCGCTTCGGCCGGACGCTTGCATCAATGCGCGCATCCTCATCAAACGCCTGCCCGGAAACCACGCGATGTCTTAGATCAGCCATTTCCCACCGCATACGACGGGTTGAAAAGCCCCGTTCAACCACTCGTTTCGCGCTTCTAGTTGCCGCGTCCCGCGCGCGCACCCTTTTCGATGGCAGCGCCGCCCAATTTTTGCAAAGCGGCGCGCAGCAAAATGTCAAAAGTCAAATCCTGCCCACGAACCATCTCAATCGTTTTTTCGACCGCGTGCGCATCATATCCCAGATTAACGAGAGCCGAAGTCACATCCGATTCCACTTGCGAGCGCGTGCTTGGCCGTCCTGCTTCCGCAACATCGACAGCGGCGAGTTTGTCGCGCAACTCCACCACCATGCGCTCCGCGGTTTTCTGTCCTACACCCGGGATGCGCTTGAGCTGCACGACGTCTCCTTTGCGGATCGCCGGCACCAACTCTTCCAGGCCCATGCCCGATAGAATTTTGAGCGCCAAGCTTGGCCCCACGCCGGAAGCGGAAATCAACAACTCGAAGCACTGCCGCTCGCGCGCGGTCAGAAATCCGTACAGGGCGATTTGATCCTCGCGCACGTGCGTGTGGATAAGCAGCGTGGTTTCGGTGTGAAGCGCGCCCAGCCCGGCGAAAGTCGAGAGCGGAATCTGCACCTGATAGCCGACCCCGGCAACGTCAATCACGACTTGATTCGGGCGTTTGTCGATGAGGGCACCGCGGAGCTGTCCAATCATGCGAGCGATTATTGATTAGGGTGGATGGAGTGTCAACGCAACTTGCGAAGCGAGATGTCAGTCAAAAGTTTGACTACGGGCGGCAACAGCTCATTTTGAATTTTGACTGTTATCGTCCCAACTAAGAAAATTCCAACTGCTTAACTAGATTAGTGGCGAAATCTATCGTTGCGCACTGCTTGCTGGACAAGAGACTCAAGGTCGCGACGACTCAACGGAACGCGCTCCGGCTCCGGCGAATCGGAAGTGACCGGAGAGCACCTGGCAGCGGTCTCGATGCCATAACGCGGACGCGCGCTCAGCAATTTCTCTACGTCTCTACGGGAGAGCAGCACTTGCTTGTGCAGCAGCTCCGTTACCAGAGAGATGCGCGCAAAATGCTCGACTGTCTCCATTCGATAAAATGCAGTGAGCAGATCGACGCCATAAGTGACCACGCCATGGTTAGCCATAAGAATCGCATCGTGCGATTGAACCAGCGCCTCGATTGAATCAGTAAGTTCCGGTGTGCCGGGAGTGCCGTACTGAGCGAGCGGCACAGTTCCAAGATTGATTACCGCTTCGCTCAGCAGCGCTTTATCCAACGCTAGCCCGGCAGCGGCGTAACCCGTCGCCGTAACAGGGTGAGCGTGGCAAACGGCATTCACGTCGGGCCGCAAACGATAAATCAGCAGATGCATGGCGAGTTCGGAGGAAGGATTCCAGCGCCCCGAAATTCTATTGCCGGCGAAGTCGGTAATGACCAAATCCTCGGCGCACATCATTCCTTTGGAAATACCGGTGGGAGAAGTGAGCACTCGATGGGCATCGAGCCGAAGGGATATGTTTCCGTCCGTCGCCGCCACAAAATCGCGCTGGTGAAGCCACCGCCCAACCGCACAGATGTCCCGCCGATGTTCATCCTCGTGCTTCAGCGCGCCATGTGATATCAGCTCTGGAGGCATTCCGAAAACCAGCGGCTCCGCGCCAGTAAATGTGCGGCAGAACGACGTGTATTCTACACATTTCGTCGAGTTACGCCAGCGATTTCTACGCGTAAATACCGCGATGCTTCAGCGCGATGGCCACACGATCGATCGCCAGCATGTAGGCGGCGATGCGGTTATTCACGCCATGCCTCTCGGCATAGCGCACCACATCATCGAAACTGCGGTCCATCACGTCCTGCAAGCGTTCGTTTACTTCGCGCTCCCTCCAGAAAAGGCCTTGGCGGTCTTGTACCCATTCGAAATAGCTGACCGTCACGCCGCCGGCGTTCCCCAGAATGTCAGGAATAATGAACACGCCTTTTTTCCCGAGCACTTCGTCGGCTGGCACCGTCGTCGGCCCATTTGCGCCTTCGCAGAGAATTTTAGTTTGCACGCGCGCAACATTTTGGCTGGTGATCTGATTCTCAATTGCCGCAGGGATCAGAATCTCGCAAGGCTGGAAGAGCACGTCTCCCGCGGACATTTTTTGCCCGCCGCCGGGAAATTCCGGCAAGGGTTTGTGCTGTTTGTAAACCCAGTCGATCATCTTGGGCACGTCGAATCCATTTTCGTTGAACAGGCCGCCGTTGACGTCGGCCAGACCGATAATCTTGTAGCCCGCTTCTTGCATCAGGCGCGCGCCCATCGACCCTACGTTGCCAAATCCCTGAATGATGACGCGACAATTCTCTTTTTTCATTCCCAGCTTGGCAATGGCGCGGTCGCAAGTCATCATTACGCCCCGGCCGGTCGCCTCTGGACGCCCCAGCGAGCCGCCGAGTTCCAGCGGTTTCCCGGTGACAACCGCGGTCACCGTGTGACGCACATGCATTGAATATGTGTCCATGACCCACGCCATGACCTGCGCGTTGGTGTTGACGTCAGGCGCCGGCACGTCGCGTTCCGGCCCAATCCAGTCGGAAAGCTCCGCCGTGTAGCGCCGCGTGAGCGCCTCCAGTTCGCGCTGAGACATTTTGTGAGGATCGCAAATGATTCCGCCTTTGGCGCCCCCGAATGGGATATCCACAACGGCGCATTTCCACGTCATCCAGGACGCCAGTGCGCGCACTTCGTCCAGCGTGACATCAGGCGCGAATCGAATCCCGCCCTTTCCCGGCCCGCGCACAAGCGAGTGCTGCACGCGATAGCCAATGAAGACTTCCAGCCTTCCATCGTCCATTTTCACCGGAATGTAAACCGTGATTTCCTTGTTCGGATATTGCAAATAGCGGTAGAGATCCTGAGAAAGACCCAACTTTTTTGCGGCTTCTTCGAAGCGAGCTTCCGCCGCTTCATACGGATTCAGTTCATGCTCGAGCGATAGCGTAGCCATTCAACTTTTCTCCTGAGGCAAATCGAGTTGGATGATAACACCGGCGATAGGGCGCGGCGGGATGCTCGTTCAAGGAATCGCGCAGATCGATACCGCACCTCTGAACAGCGTGCGCCAGTATACGAAGCTCAACAACGGCCGCGCAAGAGATGCCTCTGTTCTCTGGTGCTTCTTGGTACCTAACGAAGCCAGTCAAACTTTAAAAGTAGTTTCGTCGCCAGCTCAATTTCGCCGGTGGCGAATGTAGTAATCAAGAATCAATTTCGCAAGCCGCCGCTGGTCATGACGAATCACGCTGCCGCGCTGCAGAAGATTTCCCGTCACGTATTTCAGGCCGATTTCGCGCAGTTCTTCCAGGGAAGGATCAACCGGCTCAGCGCCCTGCTTGCGGTAGCGCCGCAAAACTTCCGGGGGCGCCACGGCGCGGTTGATCACTGCCGCATGGAACAGGTGCTTGCCAGTGTGTTCATAGACCGCACGAACATGGTCGGCCACACTGTATCCATTCGTCTCTCCCGGTTGGGTCATCAAATTCGCGATGTAAACGCACTCTGCGTGCGATTTCACAATGGCGTCGGCAATCCCGCGCACCAGCAAGTTGGGAATGATGCTGGTATACAGCGATCCGGGACCCAACAGGATTAAGTCAGCTTGATGGATGGCATCGAGTACTTCGGCAAGCGGACGCGCGGTCGAAGGAACTAGTCGCACGCGGCGGATTGGCCGGCGCGAGCGCGAGATCTTTGTCTCTCCGGCGACTATCTGGCCGTTGTCCAGCGCGGCCTTTAATGTCACGTTCTGCGCGGTGGAGGGAAAAATCCTGCCGCGCGTCGCCAGCACTTTGCTGGAAAGCCGTACTGCTTCCGGAAAATCGCCGGTGACGTTGGTGAGTGCCACGAGGAACAAATTGCCGAAGCTATGCCCGGCCAGTCCGCGCCCTCGTCCCGGAAATCGGTATTGAAAAAGCTTGGCCAGCAGGTCTTCGTCGGGAGAGAGCGCCACCATACAGTTTCGGATATCTCCGGGAGGAAGAATTGAATATTCCCGCCGCAGCCGCCCGGAACTCCCGCCGTCGTCGGTGACCGTGACCACGGCATTCACCTGAATGGCTGGCCGTATTTTGCTGGAATCGTTCGGCCTGGCGATATGTTCTTTCAGTCCACGCAAGAGCATGGACAGTCCTGTGCCGCCGCCGAGTGCGACCACGCGGATTGATTTCGAACGAATTTTTGAGGGCATCACGAACCGCGCGAGAAGCTAACCGCTTGCGCCCTCTCGCTCCGGATAGAGAAGCTCTGTAAAGCGCGGATCCTCTTGAAGAAACGCAAAATCTTCATCGTTGCGCGCGCGATAGCGGTTATCCGCTCGCAACTGAATGGCAATTTTCAAGTTTTCCATGGAAGATTCGGCCTCGCCCGTCAAACAATCAAGCGCGGCCATAGCGTAAACAATGTGATCCGCCTTGGGGGCGGCTTTGCGCGCGCGGTCGAGATGCTCCCGCGCATCGTCCCAGCGGCCCAGATTCATCATGGCGATGCCCTGATTGTAGTGATCCTCCGCGGACTTTGGCGCAGACTGCGCAGGCCGCGAGAGGCGCTGAGCGCAGATTCGCAGATGAATCCGCGCGCGATCAGCCAGTTCTTTGTTTGGCCCTTGGACCACGCGTTCCAGAGCCTCTTTGGCGCGCTGGAATTTCTGCTGCTGAAACTGCTTCAAACCCTCTTCGTAGGCTCTCAGCTGCTGCAAGGTGGCCTGGTCGCTCGATTCACGCAGAAGGCTGGCGTGCTGGCCCTGGCCTAAGTCCTTCTCTTTTATGTGCTTACGCGGAGAACGCCGGCTTGAAGCAGCACGGCTGCTATTTTTCGCTCTGCCCTTTGTCCGCGCCATGGAGCGGTTAGAATAGCAGCGATACATTCTTACGTCAACTTGCCCGTAAAATGTGTTTTGGAGCCGGTTAAGCTCGCTACTGCATTTCCTGCACCAGTGAGCACCGAAAGCAGCTATTGTTCCACGTGGAACCTTTGTCTCTTGATTCGAGGGCAATGCGACTTCTTCCGCTCGCGAACTCTCCAAACCGTTGCTTATTCCGAACCACCTCGAAATAGAGCAGATGCCGCGCCGCGTGCGCCTATGCTATAACGTTAGCGTCTCTACCTTTGAGGGGACCTGTGCCGTTCATAAACTTTCCCGCGCGGGAAATTAACTGCAAGCTCGTCTACTATGGCCCCGGCTTGGGCGGCAAAACCGCCAATCTGCAGTGGATCTATGACCATACGGGCTCCAATCAAAAAGGAAAAATGGTCTCGCTTGCGACGGAAACAGACCGCACTTTGTTTTTTGATTTTCTTCCTCTTGATTTAGGAACGGTCCGCGGTTTTCGCACACGCTTTCACCTGTACACCGTACCCGGACAGGTTTTTTATGAGGCTAGCCGGCGTTTGATTTTGAAAGGCGCGGACGGCGTGATTTTTGTCGCGGATTCGCAGGAGGAGCGCCTCGACGCGAATTTCGAAACGATCGACAACTTGAAAGAGCACTTGAAGGATCACAACCTCAACTTCGACACTATTCCTTATGCTTTGCAACTCAATAAACGGGACCTTCCCAACGCGATGCCCGTTCCTGATTTAACCAAGCAACTTCAATTGAAGGGTGAGCCGGTAATTGAGGCGGTTGCTGTTCAGGGCCAGGGTGTCTTTGATACTTTGAAGGAAGTAGCGAAGCTAGTTCTGGGAGAATTAAAGAAAAATTCCTAAAGTCAGTTTTCCACGTAACATTAGGGCGTCGCAGGTTTCCTTGCTGCGAAGCTGGCCACGGCCTGCGCTTCGTCGTCCAGCGTGGGAATAGTCTCGATCAGGCGCATAACTTCAAGCACTTCGCGAGCGTGCCCATCCGGATGCAACAGTTTGAAAGATCCGCCGGATTCTTTCATGGTAGTAAAGCCGTGGAGCAAGCTGCAGATGCCGGAGCTGTCGAGCTGCGTCACTTTGGTAAGATTCACTAGAATTTTTCTTGCGCCCTCGCGCGACAATTTGTCGAGACGCTGGGTAAGCGCGTCGGCATCCGGTCCAATCACCAATCGGCCTTCCAAATCAATAATCGTCACGTCGGCCGACCGGCGTACTGCGATTTTTAGAGGCATCTGCGCTCTCCCGCGCGTTGCGTGAAAAGCTTATCCGAATTCCGTGCTGAATCGCCCTCAAATTATACTCCCGTTGTTTAGATCCACGGATTCGTTCCCATAACCCTGAACGATGCGATCGAGCGCGGCCGCTTGACACGCAGGCAACGCGGCCATAATTTTATTGAAATGAAATATCTGAAACTGAATCGCTGGAATGTGACGCCGCGAGAGGCGGCGAAGATTCAGCTGCAACTGCGCGAAAGATTGGAACTGATCGACCGCTTGCCGGAAGTTCGCTATGTTGCGGGAGCTGACCTGGCGTTCGATCTGGCGAACACTCGAGCGATAGCCGGCGTTGTGGTTTATCGCTTTCCTGAAATGGAAGAAATCGAACGTGTTTGGGGTGAGAGTCAAATCGTTTTTCCTTACATTCCCGGGCTGCTGAGCTTCCGCGAAGCGCCCGCTCTTTTGAGCGTTTTCCGCCGCGTCAAAAACACGCCGGATTTAATCTTTTGCGACGGGCATGGCTACGCGCACCCAAGAAGATTCGGAATCACCTCGCATCTCGGCGTGCTGCTCGATACGCCCACTATCGGCTGCGCGAAATCGCTCCTAGTGGGAACACACGACCCGGTGCCGCTTTGCGCTGGCAAATGGACGCCCCTTCGCGATAGAGACGAAATCATAGGCGCGGTGTTGCGCTCACGTGCGGGCGTGAATCCCATTTACATTACGCAGGGCCACCGCATTTCTTTGGTTACCGCCTTGAACTTTGTAGCGGCTGTTCTCGATGGCTTCCGTATCCCACGGCCTACGCGCGACGCGGACGGCTTTGTCGGCGCGGCCAAACGCGGGGAATATGGGCGGCGTCGCCGGATGGAAAGTTCTAACCGCAGCTATGGGAGCTGAAATCCGGTAACGTAAGCTCCGGCAAGTTCGTGAACTGCTGGGACCTCTCTTACTCTCCGCGATGCTCCATGGGAATGTAACTGCGCGTGTCTTCTCCCAAATAAATTTGGCGCGGACGCGCGATTTTCTGCTCCGGATCGAGCAGCATCTCCTGCCACTGCGCGATCCATCCTGAGGTACGCGGAATGGCAAAAAGCACCGGGAACATGGTCACCGGAAAGCCCATCGACTGATAGATAAGTCCCGTATAAAAGTCCACGTTGGGATAGAGCTTGCGCTTCACGAAATAATCGTCCTCGAGCGCAATGCGTTCGCATTCTAGCGCGATATCAATCAACGGATTGCGCCCCATTACGTCGAACACTTCGTAAGCAATGCGCTTCACAATCTTGGCGCGCGGATCGTAATTCTTGTAGACGCGATGGCCGAAGCCCATCAGCTTCTTTTCACCGGCTTTCACTTGCTTGACGTATTCAGGAACGCGATTCACCGAGCCGATTTCCAGCAGCATGCGCAACACCGCCTCGTTCGCGCCGCCGTGCAGCGGTCCGTACAGGCCGGCGGCCGCCGCGGCAATCGCTGAATACGGATCCACGTGCGAGCTGCCGACGCCGCGCATCGCGCTGGTCGAGCAATTCTGCTCGTGGTCCGCGTGCAAAATGAACAGAACATCCAATGCGCGCTCCAGCGTGGCATTGGGCCGGTACTTCAATTCCGTGGTCCGGAACAGCATATTCAGGAAATTTCCGGGATAGCTCAACTCATTGTCCGGATAGACATAAGGCATGCCCAGGCTGTGCCGGTAGGCGAATGCCGCCATGGTGGGCATCTTGCCGATCAAGCGGAACGTTTGCTTGCGCCGCGACTCTTGATCGAAAATATTCTTGGCGTCCGGATAGAAAGTAGAGAGCCCCGCGACGGCGGAAATAATCATACCCATTGGGTGCGCGTCGTAGTGAAATCCATCCAGGAATTTCTTGATGCTTTCATGAATGAAGGTGTGATGCGTTACGTGGTAGCTCCAATTATCCAGTTGCGCCCGCGTCGGCAATTCGCCGTGCAAAATCAGGTACGCTGTCTCCAGATAAGAGCTTTTCTCCGCCAGTTCCTCGATTCCATAGCCGCGGTAGCGCAAGACTCCCTTGTCGCCGTCAATAAAAGTGATGCGGCTTATGCACGACGCTGTATTGGTGAACGCCGGATCGTAACTCATCATTCCGAAATCATCTGCGTTCACTTTGATCTGGCGCAGATCAAGGGCTCGGATTGTGTCGTGCTGGATAGGAATCTCGTACTGCTTTCCCGTGCGGTTATCGATAATGGTCAAAGTCTCGCGATTCGCAGCGGTTTGCTTCTCCTCGGCTGGGGCGGAAACAGGCTTTGTCGGACTCACCTTCTTGGCCTCCCTCGCAGGCGGTTCGGTTATTGATGCTCCAGAATGATTACATCCCAGTGTACACCCAACCTTGCGCAACGAAACCGTTTTCCGCCTTTCGTTTAAAACAAACAGTTATCACGGACTCGATTCCCATTCGCTTGCGTATGGAAATCTAAATCCCCGCGATCGGGGCTACCTCACAAGTTCACAGGCGAGGAAATACTCGGCTCCTGCATTGCGATTGTGGCACGTTCGGAGCGATTGCGTCCAAGCTCCTTCGCGCGATAGAGGGCGGCGTCCGCATTGCGCAGCAACTCCGCCAGGGTTAATTCGCTCGACGGGCGGGCTGCAGCGACCCCAAAGCTCGCGGTCAACGAAATATCCGCTTCCGGCGTGCGTATTGGTGAAGATTCGATGCTCTTGCGAATTCGCTCAGTTTGGCGAAACGCTCCTTCCTCGGTTGACGACGGAAACACAATCAGAAATTCCTCTCCGCCATACCGGCCAACGCAATCATACGGCCGCACAGATTTCAACATCCGTTGCGCTGCCTCTTGCAAAGCGGAATCGCCCGTCAGGTGCCCGTAGTGGTCATTCACTTCCTTGAAATGATCAATGTCGGCCAGCACTACGCCTACGGAGTTTTTCTCGCGGCGGCTCCGTGCGATTTCGCGCGTCAGAAAATCAATGGCTGCGCCGCGGCTCGATACTCCCGTCAGCAGATCGTGCGTGGCCTGAAAATGCAATGCATCGCGTGCCGCAATCAACTCATCCTGCATGCGAAGAATGCGCTCGCCCACCTGCATGCGCGCGCGCAATTCGTCGGCGTCAAAAGGCTTCGAGAGATAATCGTCAGCCCCAGCCTTTAATCCCAGCAGCAGGCTTTGTTTCTGCCCGTGCGCCGTCAACAGAATCAGAAAAGTGTAGGGCCGGCCGGCGGACGCGCGCACCCTGCGGCAAATTTCGATCCCCTCGATTTCAGGCATCATCCAGTCGAGTATTGCTATGCGCGGCGAATCTTCAGCCGAGAGCAATGCCCATGCGTCCGCGCCATTCGCTACCGCAACAACCTGGTAACCCCACTTCCTGAGGATCTCCTGTAGCACGCGGCGAGAAACGGGATCGTCTTCCGCGATCAGAATTTTCATGGATGCTCCTCTACCTTCGCCGCTTCGATGCCTGGCCGAACATCTATCGCCTGCGTGGCTTTGGCGCTTCCATATTTTTCGAGCGCCATTCTCAGTTGCTGCACGGCCGCTTCTAGCTGTGAAAAATCCGCTTGTGCTGCGGAAAGGTCGTTGTGCCGCGCATCGTGCTCCAGCTTCTCTGCGGCGAAATAAGCGCCGGTCGAGGTGAAGTTGCCGATGGAGCCCTTTAGCGCATGCGCCGCGCTCGCCAAACCATCGGCATCGCCCCGCTTCACGGCCGCGGCGACCTCCTGAAGCAGCGCCTCCGAGCTGCCTTGGAATAACTCGATGATCTCTGCAAGAAGCTCGCGATCTCCCTGACAGCGCTCGAGCATTTTGTCTTCGTCAACCGTCGGTTCCAAGCTTTCTATGCCGCGGGAGTTGGATTCACCCCCCTCAGGGCAGCGACGCTCGATTGCGCTGAACAGTTCTGAGACCTGCAGCGGCTTAGAAACATAATCATCGGCGCCCGCCTGAAGGCAATTTTCGCGATCTCCCTTCATTGCCCGCGCCGTCACGCTGATGATCGGAATATGCCCGCCTGAATGCTTCTCTTTTTCGCGAATGATGCGCATAGCTTCCAGGCCATCCATCTCTGGCATTTGCGCGTCCATCAAGATGAGATCGACAGGCCCCTGTTCCAACAGCGCCAGAGCCTCTCCGCCATTGCTCGCGGCAATCACGAAGTGGCCCTGCTTTTCCAGCAGTCTGGTTGCGAGCTGGCGATTCACGTCATTGTCTTCAGCGAGCAGAATGCGCAACCTGCGTCCTCTGATTGTGGGAGTCGCTGGTTCGCATTCCTGCGCCGCTCCCAAACATGGCTTTCCCGTGGCCACCAGGATAGTGTTGAGCAACTCGGAAGGCTGTGCGGGCTTTGTCAGAACAGCAGCGATGCCGGATTCCCAGCGCTTCTCGGCATCTTCTGGCAAAGATACGGAACTCAGCATAATCACAGTAAGCTCTGGAAATTCGCCATGCCTTTTGATTTGCTGCGCCAGCATGAAGCCGTCCGTCTCCGGCATCTGCACATCGATTACCGCCAGCTGAAATGGCTTTCCCGCTCTGCTTTCTCGCCGCAACACATCGAGCGCTTCCGCGGCGCTCACGGCAGTATGCGGGTACATGCCCCACTGCTTGAAAACTTCCGCCAGGATGACTCGATTCGTCTCGTTATCGTCCACGACCAGCACGCGCAGATTGCGAAGCGTAGAGGGCTCGGCGGCCACCGGCGGAATAAAATCCTTTTCCGGGAAACCCAGCCGCACGGTGAAATGGAAGGTGCTGCCTCTGCCCTGCTCGCTTTCCACGCGCAGGTCACCGCCCATCATGGTCACCAATCGCTGCACAATCGTTAATCCCAGGCCGGTTCCCCCATATTTTCGCGTGGTGGAAGTGTCTGCCTGACTGAATGCCGCGAAGATCAGCTTTTGCTTGTCCAAAGCAATTCCAATCCCCGTGTCGCGGACAGCGAAGTGAAGTTCCGCAAATGCCTCGCTGCTGTTTTGTAGTTCCGCGGAAACCACTACTTCGCCGCTCTCCGTGAATTTGATGGCGTTTCCAACCAGATTCATCAACACCTGGCGCAAGCGCCCGCAATCCCCAACTAGCCATTCCGGCACATTGGAAGCTACCTCCCACGCTAATTCCAGGCCCTTGCGATGCGCCGCATGCGCCAGCGTCTTCATCGTTTTCCCGAGGTTCTCCCGCAAAGCAAACGGCACCGATTCAAATTCGATTTTGCCCGCCTCGATTTTCGAATAGTCGAGAATGTCATTCAGCAATGTCAGCAGCGAGTCAGCCGATGACTTCACCATTTCTAAATATTCCCTGACCTCGGGCGTGAGCTTTGTTTCCAGGGCCAGCTGTGTCATTCCAATGATTCCGTTCATCGGTGTTCGAATTTCGTGGCTGATATTGGCGAGGAATTCGCTTTTCGCGCGGTTGGCACCCTCCGCCGCTTCTTTCGCTGCGCGCAACGCCTCTTCCGCCCGTTTGCGCTCGCTGATGTCCTGATAGAGAACCAGTCCTCCGACCTGCTCATCTCCGACGGCCAGGCGAGTTCCGTATAGTTCTACGTCGAGCAAACTACCGTCTTTCCGCCGCCGCTGGGTGATTGCCTGCACCATTTCTCCGGACCGGCCCCGGCGCCTAAGGTCAGCAGCTTCCTCGGCCAATTGCGGCGGCACCAACAGGCTGTTGAAGTCCGCGCCTATAGCTTCTTCTCTCGAGTATTGGAAGTATTGTTCAAATGTGGCATTGCAAATTCTTATCCTGCCGGAGGGATCGATTGTCACGATGCCCAGCGGGCTTGTCTCCACCAGCGCATTGAGGTAAGCGGTGCGCTCGGCCACGCGCTCTTCTAACTGTACGCGCGCCTTTCTCAGCTGATTGTCTCTTTTCTGTATGCCATCCAGCATTTCATTAAACTGCTCATACAGAAAGGCAATCTCGTCGCTGCCCTTCACTGCCGCGCGAACGGAATAGTCCTTTTCGACCGATACCGTGAATGCCGTCCGCGCCAGCTGTAAAATCGGATCCGAAATCCTCTGTTGGAGCCTGGAACCGAGCAGTCGGGATATGAAGAGAGCTACGAGGAGCGAAACGCAGCCGATAATCGCCAGGTTTTCCTCGCGCTGCACAAGACCTGCTGTACTCGATTCGACGTAAATGCTCCCCACAGATTGACCATTTAATTTAACGGTAAAGAAAGCGCGAATGCGGTTTCCTGCGATAGCAACACTGTCCGGTTGTAGGCCCGTCACACCGGCATTTCGTCTCGAATCCGAGTCAAATCGAGCCAGTAACCTCCCATCCGGGGTATATAGTGCTGCATGCAGAATCTGTGGTTCCGTGCGGAGTGAATTGAGAATGTCGTTTCCGGCTTTCGCATCGCGGAACGCCAGGGCCGCGGTCGAATTTGCTCCGGTAACTTCTGCAAGTGTTCGTAATGAGTCCAATTGCGATTGACGCGCAATATGTATGTCATATGCGCCGAATATGGTGCAGGCTCCTAGCACAGCGACCGTGCATGTCAGAACAATGATCCAAATCAGTTTGCCGCGTATGGATCCGTGACGTTCCGACCCCATCGCGCTATCCTCCGCCTTTCGCAGGGGCGTCGTGGACGATCTTCGCCAGCGCGAGGAGCGATGCGTTAATTTTGATCCCGGCTCGCTCCGCCGCATCCACGTTGATTAGAAAACGGATTCGGCCTCCCTCCCTCACAAACTGAATGATGCCGCCGCGCGCCGCAAAATCAGGGCTATCTCCCACCGTAAGCACACCCGAATTGCGCAGCTGATTAAAAATCGTCGATTCGTTTTTTGATTTCGATGAACTGATGAACAAAACATCGCATCTCCCAAGGTCCCGCAAACGCTGGCCGCGGACAATCACCGTTCGCCGCTCACCTACAGGATGGGTCAGCAGCGCCTTATCGAGCAGCTCGCCGTACGGGTCGCGGCCCAGAACGCAAAAATTTATGGTTGGATGTGTAGTAGTCTCCGGAGCAGACCATTCCGTGAAGTCGGCGAATCGAAGCAAATATTCCGATTCCACCCGATAGTCGCCATGGTCGCCGCCCTGTGGTTGCGCCGGGCGCGCGTATTGGGCGCACACCACCCACAAGCCAAAAAACGACACTACCAGCGCGGCCATTCTCGCCGTCATTTGCTGAACATGAGTGCAGGAATATGACCAAACATAATTCATCTCTTAGCCGCATAACCTTCGCCCACTCAGAAAGTTACAAAAATCAAGACGCCGGCCCCGGGGCCGAAAGGGAACCTCGCCTGTCCCAGCTACAACCCGTGTGCCGAAACGGAGCGCAGAAGTACTGTTCCATGACCTCACTACCGAAACGGCTCTGGCGCGTCTCTCATGTGTTAGACTTCGCGCCTTATTGATGCTGAAACGTGTGTCAAACCTCCGTCTAATGAGGAGCCGTGATGAGAACTCTTGCCATTTTTTTGCTATTCGGCATTTCCTGTCTGCCTTCCTTTGCGCAACAAATTTCCGCAAACAGTCAGGGGAGCGCCACCTACCAACTGAAGCCCACGCCCAAAACAGTCACTTGGGGCTATTATTCCGCGGACGCGACTCCCGTTTTGCGAATTCACTCCGGCGATACCGTCGAAATTCAAACGCTTCTTACGTCCAGCCCTAAAGCCCTTGCTGCCGCCGGCGTTCCTGCAAATGAAATCGAGCAATCCTTGCGCGATATTTTCGATCAGGTGAAAGACCGCGGACCGGGAGGACACATACTCACCGGCCCTGTTTACGTGGAAGGGGCCCAGCCCGGTGACGTTCTCGAAGTTCGCATCAAGTCCATTCGCCTGGCGATTCCTTATGCTTATAATGGTTTTGCGCCGGGCCGAGGTTTCCTGCCCAACGATTATCCCTATGGCAAAATCAAAATCATTCCCCTCGATGCGCGTCGCATGGTTGCGCGTTTCTCCGACGGGATCGAAATTCCTCTTCATCCATTCTTTGGTAGCCTCGGCGACGCGCCGCCTCCGTCGGCCGGACGCGTCAGCAGCGCGCCGCCGTGGATGCATGCGGGCAATCTGGACAACAAGCTACTCGTCGCCGGAACCACACTTTTCATCCCCATCAACGCTGCGGGCGCTCTTTTTTGGGCGGGCGATGGTCACGCTGGACAAGGCGATGGCGAAGTGGACATCACCGCCATGGAAACTTCCCTCATCGGCACATTTCAACTGATCGACCGCAAGGACATGCACCTGCTCTGGCCGCGAGCCGAAACGCCGGATTCCTACGTCACCATGGGAATCAACGCCGACTTGGAGAAAGCTGCCAAAATGGCCGTTAGGCAGATGATCGATTTCCTCGTACACGAAAAACATCTATCGCGCGACGACGCCTACATGCTCTCGAGCGTGGCCGCAAACCTGCATATCAGTGAGCTTGTGGATGGCAATGACGTGGTGAGCATGGTGCTGCCGAAGGTGATTTTTGTTTCGGGAAGCGTGAGGTGAACTCACTCAGCTGTCGCGGCGCTTCACGACAGCGCTTCTGCTTCCGTGCCGACAAGGTCGAGAACAGAGTCGAGGTTTGTAGTTCTCATAAGATGAAGGACTCGCGGCACGGCCCCAAAGAAAACGCAACGTCCGCCGGTCTTCCGCAACTGCGTGCAATGCCGCACCAGCGCGCCCAGACCCCAACTGTCCATTTCTGGCACGCCTGATAGGTTAATGGCTAAGCGGCGCGCTCCCGCATCCAACAATTCTTTGATCTTCTGACGGAATTCGAGTTCGCTCTCGCCCACCATGAGTGGGCCTTGAAGATCCAGAATCGTGGTCTCGCCAGCTTTGCGAATTCTGATCAGCATTTTGCCTTCGTGTCACCTGCTGCTAAACCCGGTGAGATTTTAGGTGAACCGCCTTGACGAGAAAAACATGAATTGTATGGATTGGACGCTGAGGAACTAGGCGATTTCCAGCATGCGGTCGATTGCGCGCCGCGCGCCCCGCGCAATTTCCTCAGGCACGCGGATTTGCGGTTCGAGATTCTCCAGCGAGCGCAGCACGCGGTCAAGAGTGATTGTCTTCATGAACTCGCACACCGCCTCGGGATTTACCGCACGGAAAGTCTTGCCAGGAGCCATTTTGCGCAATCGGTGTAGCATTCCTACCTCCGTGCCAATCGCAAATTCATCCGCGGACGACTGGCTGAGGTGCCGCATCATCCCCTCTGTGGAGAGAAAAAAAGTGCGCTCGCGCGGCAAAGTGCCATCGGCAATGCGCGCCATGCACGAAGTCACGCAGCCGCACTCGGGATGAATCAGCAGTTCGATATCGGGATACTCGTTCATCATGTGAAGCACTTGCTCGGGTCGAATCGTCCGGTGCACGTGGCAAGATCCCGGGTACGCGATAATGTTGTGCCGTCCCGTTTCCTTTGCCACAGCGGCGGCCAGAAATTTGTCTGGAACAAAAAGAATCGGCCGCTCCGGGGCGATTGCGCGCACCACTTTCGCAGCATTCGCCGAAGTGCAGCAGTAGTCACTCTCAGCTTTCACTTCCGCCGAAGTGTTCACGTACGCTACTACCACCGCATCCGGATAACGCCGTTTCCACGCACGCAGCTCCTCTGCCGAAACGGTCGCCGCCAGCGAGCATCCCGCGCGCAAATCCGGCAGCAGTACCGTTTTATCCGGACATAGAATCGCCGCCGTCTCCGCCATAAAATGGACGCCGCAAAAAACAATCACGTCGGCCGGCGTGGACGCCGCCTGCTGAGACAGGCCCAGTGAATCGCCCACAAAATCCGCAATTTCCTGCACCTCGTCGCGCTGATAATTATGCGCAAGAATTACTGCGTTTCGCTCTTCTTTCAGGCGCGCAATGCGCTGCTGCTTCGCGCGGATTTCCACCAGCGAATCGCCAATCGCCTCGATCGGCGGCAGAGAATAGCGCGCCTCAAATGGAACAAAATTTGCAACTTCACTCACAGTCCTATCACCTCGGTATTGGAATCAACTTGGCGCTCAAATCGAGGGCGCGCGCCGAATGCGTCAGGGCTCCCACGGAAACGGCGTCCACTCCGCTCGCCGCATACTCCGCTATCGACGTTTCGGAAATATTCCCGCTCGCCTCGACCAGGACGCCATCGTGCAAGCCAGCGTCCCGCAGCGCCGCTGCTGTGGACGTAGCGTTCGCGGGCGAAAAATTGTCCAGCATCAGAATACACGGGCAATTGAAATCCTGCGCTTGCAGCTTGCCAAGAATGCCGGCCACTTTCACAGCTTCTTCGGGTGTGGCCGCTTCCACTTCGAAGAATTTCGCGTCATTGCGATTCTCCCACGCTCTCTTAATCGCGCTCTCCAAATCCATCGCTCCACCATTAGATGCCAGACGCAGATGATTTGTTTTGATGAGCACTGCGTCGCCAAGATTCAGCCGGTGTGTGCCTGCCCCGCCGCAGTGGACCGCTCGTTTGTCCAGCAGCCCCCACAGCGTCTTTCGCGTGGCGATGACGTGCGCGGTCGAGGATGCATTTCGCGCCAACTCCACGAGTTTTCGCGTCGCAGTGGCTATGCCGCTCATACGCTGCAGCAGATTAACGGCCACGCGCTCAAGCGAGAGCAGCGTCGCAGCATCACTTTCGACACGCAGGAGCATGCCTCCGGCGTTGAGAAACTCCCCGTCGCTCGCCGGTCTTTCAAGGGCTGCTCCGGCTCGCTCATACAGCCATGCCGCTTCGGCAATTCCAGCAACCACGCCGGCTTCCTTCGCCCGAATTTCCACGGCACACTTTCTGTCTCCGATGCCCATTGCTTCCACCGTCAAATCGCCTGCTTCCGCATCCTCTCGTAGCAGTTCCTCGGCAATATCTCGGAACGCACGAAGATAAGCCGAATTCTCAAACGTAAGGTCTCCGCCATGATAGAACGCTGCGCGCACGCGCCCTTCGCGAGATCCCTGCACTTTTTCTCTGAAGACTTCTGTTCTAGAATTCATAATCTTCTCAATAAAAAGTAGTGCTGGCAGTTCGGATGCGCGGTTGCGGATCAACAACTATTTTATCCGGTAAGCGATGGGAACGCCACCGCTCCGCGAAATTTGTAAAGCATTGCCGCTCCCGGCTGCGCTGTTACTCTGGACTTGTCGCAATGCGCATGAAATCGTTATGCTCCGTCTTCGGCGTCATTTCCCGGTACGTCGCAACATCCGCCGGCGCGGCTCCCGGCGTACTCTCCTATGAGCGCATGAGGATTTGTGAACCGCGCCCTGGATACTGAAAACGGTGCTTCCGATTGGTTGCTCCTCGAGCGCGTCGTCCGCAAAGACGAATCCGCCCTCGCCGCTCTATACGACCGCTACAGTGGACTGGTCTATGCTGAATCCATTCGCATCCTGCGTGACGGCCCTGCCGCCGAAGAAATTCTTCAGGACCTTTTTTTTCAGGTGTGGCGCACCGCGGAAAAATTCGATCCGCAGCGCGGCTCCTTGCCGGGATGGCTGCTCGTTGCTGCGCGTAACCGCTCGATTTCTCGTTTGCGCCGTCACCATAACCGCCCAAATGACGAATTGACGGAGACCAGCGTCGTGCTTCCCTGCACTCTTGAAACCGCCGTGGCGCAAAATCAGTTGCTCGGCCGCGTGAAAAATGCCATGAGCAGTTTGCCCAATGGCCAGCGCGAAGCCATCGAGCTCGCTTATTTTGACGGAATGTCCCACAGCGAAATCGCTGAGCGCACGGGCGCACCTCTGGGAACGGTGAAGACTTGGATTCGCAATGCCATTGACGCTCTGAAAAAGGAATTGACTTGAGCGCACCACATCCGATTCGCGAAGAGGATCTGGAACTGCTCGCCCTCGGCGTTCTTGGCGGCGAGGAGTGCCAGGAGATTCGCGAGCATCTTTCATCCTGTGAAGAATGCGCGCGTAACCTCGCTGAGGCGCGTGGCCGCGTCGCCCTTTTTTCTCTTGCCGCTCCCGCGCAGAACTCTCCGCCTGTCGTCCGCGAGCGGCTGCTCGATAAAATTCGCGCCGCTGAAATTCCTCCGGAAAAACCCGCTGACCCCGCGCGCTCGCGTGTTCGTCATTCGCCCGCGCGCTGGTGGAATACCATTTGGGTGCCCGCGACGGCTGTGCTGGCCATCGCCACGGTACTTCTCTGGATCACTGATCGTCGCATTGATGATCAGTTGCGCCAATTGCAGCAGCAGACACAAACTTATGAGGCCCAAGCCCGGCACGCGCAGGCGCTTGTTTCTATACTCGCTGCGCAGGATACGAAGACAGTTTCTCTCGCACCCACTCCTCGAGTTCCCACGGCTTGGGCTCGCGTGAAATACAATTCTCGCATGGGGATGATCTGCTACACCGGAGATTTGCCCGAGCCTCCTCCCCATAAGGAATATCAAATGTGGATCGTTCCCATGTCCGGCTCTCCCGTCAGCGCGGGCGCCTTCATGCCCGCATCTTTCAACCAGGGCCGCATGTGCATGGCCAAAATGCCTGAAGGCATCAGTTGCAAATCTTTCGCCGTCACCGTCGAACCCATGGGCGGCATGCCACACCCGACCGGCCCTATGGTCCTTGCAGGCGCCGGCCTCTGATCCCGTCAGCATTTTTTTCAATTGCTTTTGCGATTGGTGGCGGATCTGCTGCATCCGCAATTAGCGTGTTCTTGGCAATGAACCTTCTCCCGTTTGACTGCGACAGACTGCCCGGTGTTGACTTGCAGATGATGGGCATGCAAGCATGGCGCGCCCGCTTCACAGCGACTCGACGGATGGCAAAAAGAGCCCAGCGAATTGAAGTGACCCTGGAGACGCTCCTCGACAGCGTCGACCTGGCGGAGGAGATTGTCCTGCGCGTGGCCGGCGAGTCCGGCTTTGACGAGGATAATTGCCACAAAATCGGCATGTCCGTGCGCGAAGCAGTGATCAACGCCTATAGCTACGGCAACCGGCAGGAGCGCGGTCGAAAAATCGTGATGACCATTGAGTTGGAGGAGCGCAAGCTGGTCGTTCACGTGTTGGACGAAGGCAAGAGCTTCAGTTTGGCGGACGTTCCTGACCCGCTGGCGGAAGAAAATCTGTTGCGTACTTCGGGACGCGGCATTTTTTTGATGCGCGCCTTCATGGACGAATTCGACATTCAGCGCGGCCCCGGAGGCGGGACAGAACTCATTATGAGCAAATGGTTCCCGAGCTCTTCAGGCAATGGCCCGGATGATACACGCAGCCATTCCTGATTTTCATTTCCTCGTGACCTCAAGAAGCATCGCTCCGGATTTCCCTGGATTTCTTCTGTTGTAGACCTCGGAATCGGCATGGCGGTTGACGCAGTTGCGATCCGGCAGTATTATCCGCGCGGTCCCGATCATTCCAACAAAGGAAAAAACATGTCAAAGCGAATCGCCCTGATCGCATTGTCAATCACCGTCATATTGATTTCCGGTACGAGATTGTTGTTTGCGCAAAGCTCCCAACACGGTACCAGGGAATTCACGCAGCTGAAATTCCGTTACATTGGCCCTCCGGGTAACCGCACCATTGCCGTGGCTGGCGTTCCGGGCGATCCCAACGTTTACTACGTGGGCGCGGCTTCGGGGGGAATCTTCAAAACCACTGACGGCGGACTTCATTGGGAACCAATCTTCGATTCGCAGCCGGTTTCTTCTGTGGGAGCTATTGCGGTCGCGCCAAGCGATGCAAATATCGTTTGGGCGGGCACGGGCGAGCCTTACATTCGAAGCCATATTTCTATTGGCGACGGAATCTATAAATCCACCGACGCAGGCAAGTCCTGGACCCACATGGGCCTGGAAAACACGGGCCGAATCGCAAACGTCATCATAGATCCGCGTAATCCGGATATTGTTCTGGCCTGTTCGCTAGGTACAGCTTATGGACCGCAGCCCGAGCGCGGCGTATTTCGCACCACCGATGGCGGCAAGACTTGGGAGAAGACGCTCTTCGTGGACGAGAACACCGGTTGCGCGGATTTGGCCATGGACCCCAACAATCCGAATGTTCTGTTCGCGGGCATGTGGCAACTGGTGATTCATACCTGGGGACGAAGCAGCGGCGGGCCCGGCAGCGGATTGTTTAAGTCCGTTGATGGCGGAATCACCTGGAAGCGCCTTGAGGGCCACGGGCTGCCACATTCCCCGCTCGGACGCATCGCGGTGCGCATTGCGCCGAACGATTCGAATCGCGTCTATGCTCTCATCGAGACAGGCGACGGCGTTCCGTGGGATGGAAAACCAACACAGAGCGGGCAGCTTTGGCGGTCAGAAGATGGCGGAGAGAACTGGCAACTGGTCAATTCGGACCGGCAGATCCGCGGTCGCACCCACTATTACACGCGCGAGGAGGTCTCGCCAGACAATGAAAACGAAGTGTACTTTTTCTCAGCCGCATTCTCCCATACGCTTGATGGCGGCAGCACGCTAACGCCCATGCCCGCCAGCCCAGGTGGCGATAATCACGAGATGTGGATTGACCCGAAGAACGGAAATCGCATGGCAGTGGTCAACGACGGAGGCGTGAGCATTTCCATTAATCACGGGCGCACCTGGGATCACATTCAGCTTCCCATCGCGCAGATTTATCACGTCACGGTGGACGATCAGATTCCGTACAACGTGTACGGAAACAAACAGGACGGGGGTTCCTATCGCGGGCCAAGCAATAGCTTGCAATTCGGTTTCTTCGGCGGTCGCGGCCCGGGTCCGATCTCCCGAAGCGTTTGGGAAGGCATCGAGGGCGGCGAGAGCGGCTTCGCGACCGTCGATCCTGTGGACAACAACATTGTATGGAACAGCGGAACGGGTTCGGGCAGCGTGGGCGGAACCGTAATCATCGATGACCTGAAAAATCGCCAATCTCACGTTGTAGAGGTGTGGCCCGAAACAACCATCGGAGCGCCTGCTGCGGATGTGAAGTACCGTTTCAATTGGGAATTTCCCATCGAAATCTCGCCCTTTGACCACAACAAAGTCTATGTAGGCAGTCAGTATGTTCACGTCACCACGGACCGCGGAAATAGCTGGCGCGTAATCAGCCCGGATTTAACGCGAAATGACCGCAGCAAGATGGGCATTTCCGGCGGGCTGACGCCGGATAACATCGGCGTGGAATATGCTGGCGTTGTTTTCTCCATCGCGGAATCGCCGAAAGAGGCCGGCGTCATCTGGGCTGGCACGAATGATGGCTTGGTGCAAATCACGCGCGATGGCGGGCAACATTGGACGAATGTCACCAAAAACATTCCCGACCTGCCGGAGTGGGGCACGGTGAGCAATATCGAGGCTTCGCGGTATGAGGCGGGTAAAGCCTACATCACTGTGGATTTTCATCAGATGGACAATCGCGATCCTTTCGTTTACAAAACGACGGATTATGGAAAAACATGGACAAAAATTACCAATGGGATTCCCCACAGCCCTCTGAGCTATGCCCATTGTGTGCGCGAGGATCCCTTTCGCCCGGGACTCTTATATTTGGGTACGGAGAATGCGCTCTATGTTTCGTTTGATGATGGCGCCAATTGGCGGCCTTTGCAGTCCGGCTTGCCTCATGCGCCGGTGTATTGGATTGCGGTGCAAAAGCGATTTCATGATTTAGCGATAGCTACATACGGGCGTGGCTTCTGGATACTGGATGATTTAACGCCTATCGAGCAGATGACGCCTGAGGTGCTCGCATCGGATGCTCATCTCTTCGCGCCGCGCGATGCCTATCGCTTCCGCAATGTCGCCGAACCAGCCTCGGTGAGTTACGATCCGACCACTGGCCACAATCCGCCATATGGCGCGGTGATTAATTATTATTTGAAAGACGGCACGAAAGACGACGTCAAAATCGCTATCCTCGACGCGAGTGGCAAGACGGTTCGGACTTTTGACGGCAGAAAGGACGCGGGAGTCAATCGCGTGTGGTGGAATCTGCGATTTGACCCCAGTGAAGAGATTCACTTGCGAACCAGCCCGCTCTATGCGCCAGACGTTACCGTTGGCCCACAGGGTTGGCGTCCTGCGCCCGGCGCAGCGCCGATTTCCCTGCTCGCGCCGCCCGGAACGTACACGGTGAAGCTAACCGTAGACGGCCATGAATATAGCCAGAAACTAAACGTGCTGAAAGATCCGCACTCGAATGGCACGCTGGCCGACATCGAAGCGCAGGATAAGCTGGTCGCGACGATTCAGAATGAAATGGACACCATGGCTGGCGCGGTGAATCAAATCGAGTCGGTGCGCGCTCAGCTCATTCAGCTGCAAAATGAGCTCGGCAGCGATTCGAATTCGAAAATGATTCGCTCCGCTGCGGATGAACTTGGCAATAAACTGGTGGATCTCGAGGGCCACATGTTGCAGCTCAAAGCCACCGGCCACGGTCAGGACGATGTGCGATGGGAGTCAATGCTCGTCGAGAAACTCGATTATCTTGCCCGTGGAGTGAGTGACTCGGATTTTGCTCCAACAACTCAGCAGGTCGCCGTCAATGAAGAGCTCAAGAAGCAAGTTGCCCAGTATAGTGATGAAACCAGGCAAATCATGGTCAAGGATGTAGCTGGTTTTAACTCCATGCTGCGCAAGGAAGGCGTGTCAAATATCATCGTCAAAAAGCCCTAGGACAACTTGGCTAGAATTCCGCAACTAATTGCCAACGCGGCGAGTGCTGTGGAGAATCGCTATTTCGAGTAATATCTTGCGTTAGCTCGCCTGGTTTTATTCGCCGCTAGGAATTTCTTCAGTTGACAAATTCACTCCGCCGTATCAAACTTTTACATAGGCGAACAAAAAGCGAATATCGTGTGCTCGCTTAATTGCTCTTATGCCTGTTAATTTTGCCACTTTGCGCTCTCAGGTGGAACGCGCTCTTGCCGGCCGCGTTGCTGCTCCCTTTGATTGCCCGGACCGCAGTGTCACGGAAAATGTGTCCACCGGAATAGATGAAATCGATCTATTGACCGGAGGTTTCCCTCGCGGCGCATTAACGGAGATTTTTGGCCCTCCTTGCTCTGGCCGCGCCACTTTGTTCGTTTCGGCCTTGAATAAGCGGACTGCTTATTTGGAGGAGTGCGCGCTGATCGACGCTAGCGATGCTTTCGATCCCTGCCATGCACAAGCCGCCGGCGTGGATTTGAAGCAATTGCTGTGGGTGCGATGCCGAAATATCAATCAGGCCCTTCGCGCCACAGATTTAATTCTGCAGGGCGGCGGATTTGGATTTGTTTGCCTGGATTTGAGCGACGTTTCACGCGAAGTGGCGCGCAAGATCCCGCTGGAAACCTGGTTTCGTTTTCGCCGCGCGGTGGAAAACACGCGAACCATTCTGCTGCTTATCGAGCAGGAATCCAATGCCAAGACTTGCGCTTCATTAGTGCTGAAGCTCGAGGCCGGCCTCACGCGCTGGTCAACAACATCGCAAACAACACTGCAAAATGAAGGCGGTCAAATTCGCGGCGCAGATTTGTTCCAGCAATCCTTCTCGCGATTTCTCGATGGTGTGGATGTGCATGCGGAAGTTTTGCGTTCGCGGATGAAGCCGGTGACAAAGCTGGCATTTCACGCCAATAACCTTTCGGCTGCTACAATAAATTTAGGATCAAGAACCCAGGAAACGACCTTCAGAGCAAACGCACTGTGGAGTTGTTTCGGCAAAACGTTCGAAGCAAAACAGCAATAAATCTAAAACCCCTTCAGGAGAAATCACGGATATCGCTATTGATTTCCTTTTGTTATGGCATTCGCTTCCATCTACGTTCCCAATTTTATCGTGCAAGCCGTGGTGTGCGCGGAGCCGGTGTTGCGCGGCCGCGCCGTCGCTCTTCTCGATGGAACTCCTCCGCTCTGTAGCGTTGTGGCCATGAATGAGTTCGCGATGCGGGACGGAATCCAAATGGGCATGTCGGAATCGCAAGCCGCGCAATTTCGCGGCGTGGGAAAAAGGCGTCGCTCCCGCGCGCGCGAGGAAGCGGCTCATGCCGCTCTGCTGGATATGAGTTGGTCAATTTCTCCGCGGGTCGAGGACACTGCGCCGGATACGATTGTGCTCGATCTCACAGGCCTGCATTCGTTTTTTGGCCCCGGCGCAAATATCGCCAAGGAATTGGCGCGGCGCGCTTCACAACGTGGCTTAAAAATAAATATCGGGATTTCCGCAAACATCGAAGTGGCTATTTGCGCAGCTCGCGGATTTTCAGGAATCACTTTGGTTCCGTCAGGGGGAGAATCCAAAAGTTTAGCAAGCCTGCCCGTCAGCGTGCTCTCTCCCTCCGTCGAAATTATGGAAAGTTTTGAGCGCTGGGGCGTGCGCACCTGCGCGGATTTGGCAGTGCTGCCTGCTCCGGAACTTTCCGAGCGATTAGGACAGGAAGGAGTGCACTTACGCGAATTGGCGCGCGGCGTAAGCAAGCGTTCGCTGGTGCTCGCCGAGCCAAAAACTTGTTTTGCAGAGGAAATCGAGCTCGATGACGCCGTCGAAGACCTCGAACCGCTCGCTTTCCTCCTGGGCCGTCTGCTCGATCAATTGTGCGCGCGTTTGCAGGCACATTCGCTCGCGGCAGCTGCGATTCATTTGCGCTTTGATTTGGGAGATGTATTTGAAAAGGATTTGCCAGTTCCTGCAAAAACATCCCCTGCGGAAATCACGCCTAAAAGTTACGAAAGAGATTTGCGTTTGCCCGCGCCCATGCGGGATTCCAAACTGCTTTTGAAATTGCTTCGCCTGCAATTGCAGGCGGACCCTCCCCAGGCATCGATACGCAACATTTCGATTGCAGCCGAGCCAGCGCGCTGCCGCGCAGCGCAAAGGGATTTTTTTCGGCCCAATTCCATTGACCCGGAAAAATTGGAATTAACGATTGCCCGGCTTAGCAACCTGGTTGGCAGCTCCAACGTGGGCGCGCCGCAAGTGGTGGATACGCATCGCTCCGGGGCATTCCGCATGAGCCGGTTTTCTCCAACAAACGAAGAATCGCAGCGCCGCCGCAAAACCGGCAATGTAGCGGCGACACAGGTTCACCAAAATCAATTTGCGGAAGGCAGAACCATGTTTGGCAGAACGGTTGGCAGAACAACCGTTGCGCTGCGAATTTTCAGGCCCGAATGGCTGGCGAAAATCGATGTATGCGAAGAGCGCCCCATCCAGATTTGTTTTCGGGGCCTGCGCGGCAAGATCGCGGCGGTTTCCGGCCCATGGCGCAGTTCGGGAGATTGGTGGCGCGAAGACGCCTGGCGCCACGAGGAATGGGACATTCACATTCGTTTTCATTCTGACGCCTCTCTCATGAACAGAGAGAATCCGGGAAAAGCGTACGACGGTCTCTACCGCATTTATTACGACCATGCTCGCCGCAACTGGTATGTGCGCGGAAGGTACGATTGATGTACACGGAACTCCACGCGCGCTCCGCATTCAGTTTTTTGGAAGGCGCTTCGCTTCCCGAAGAGCTGGCCACGATGTGCGCCGAACGGGGAATGGTAGCTATGGCTTTGCTCGATCGAGATGGAGTTTATGGCGCGCCGCGTTTTTATTTGGCTGCTCAAAAAAATTCCATTTGCGCACACATTGGCGCGGAAATCACATCCGCGGAAGGCTGGCGCTATCCATTACTGGTTGAATCCCGCAGGGGCTATCAAAATCTTTGCCAATTGATTACAAAAATGAAATTGCGCGCGGCAAAAGGCAAAGGCCATGTTTTACCCGCTGAACTTGCCGAGCATTCTGCCCGCCTTATTTGCCTTACGGGAGGCGCGGAAGGTCCGCTCGCGTATGCATTGGCGCATGACGGAATGGAAAATGGCCTGGCATGCGTGCAGCAGCTCTGCGAATTATTTGGCCAGCGAAACGTTTACGTCGAATTGCAGCGGCATTTCTGCCGCGAAGAGGAGGCTCGCAATCAGGCTGCTCTCACGATTGCTCGAAAATGTGGTTTACCGTTGCTGGCCACCAACGGCGTGTCCCATGCACTGCCGCAAAGCCGCGAAGTCCTCGATGTTTTCACCTGCATTCGCCACCACCGCACTTTGGAAACCGCGGGCCGTTTGCTGGCGCTCAATTCCGAACGCCATTTGAAATCTCCCGCCGAAATGGAGCAGCTTTTTGCGGACCTTCCGGAAGCGATTGCCAATACGCAAGAGCTCTCTTCGCGCCTGCAATTCAGCTTGAAAGATTTGGGCTATAAGTTTCCGGACTATCCTGTGCCGGATGGCGAATCGCAGATTCATTTTCTTCGTCAGCGCGCTTATGAAGGGATGCTTTCCCGCTATGGACCTGACAACGAAAAAGCGCGCCTGCAGATCGCCCGCGAATTGGAAGTCATCGAAAAGCTTCATCTCGCCGGCTATTTCCTGATTGTTTGGGACATTGTTCGTTTTTGCCGGCAGAACAATATTCTCGTTCAGGGCCGCGGTTCTGCCGCCAACAGCGCCGTCTGCTATGCGCTGGGCATAACCGCAGTCGACCCTGTGAAAATGGAATTGCTTTTCGAACGCTTCCTCACCGAAGAGCGCGGCGAATGGCCGGACATTGATCTTGATCTGCCCAGCGGCGACCAGCGCGAACGCGCCATTCAATACGTCTACGAGCGCTACGGAAAGTTGGGCGCGGCCATGACCGCAAATGTCATCACCTATCGCGGGCGCTCGGCGGCGCGCGAAATCGGCAAGGTAATGTCGTTCGATCCTGAAGTGCTGAATCGTTTGACGAGTTTGGTCGGGCATTGGGAATACCGCGATCCTAAGGACACGCTTGACCGTCAATTTCATGACGCCGGATTTGACCTCGCGCATCCGCAAATCCGCAAATTTCTCCAGCTGTGCATGGACGTGCAGGATTTGCCGCGCCATTTGGGGCAGCATTCCGGCGGTTTGGTTATTTGCCAGGACCAATTGGATTCGGTAGTTCCGCTCGAACCCGCAACCATGCCAGGGCGCGTCGTTGTGCAATGGGATAAAGACGATTGCGCGGATATGGGCATCGTGAAAGTGGATCTGCTGGGTCTCGGCATGATGGCTGTGCTGGAAGATTCTCTGAAAATTATCAAGCGGGACTATCGCGAAGAAATCGACTTGGGACGTTTGCCCGCAGATGATTCCGCCGTTTATTCAGCGCTGCAAAAAGCGGATACCGTCGGAATGTTTCAGATTGAGAGCCGCGCGCAGATGGCCTGCTTGCCGCGCCTAAAACCCGTAAAGTTTTACGACATTGTCGTGCAGGTGGCCATTATCCGGCCCGGACCAATCGTTGGAGAAATGGTGAATCCTTATCTCAAGCGCCGCCAGGGCCGCGAAGCCGTCAACTATCTGCATCCTTCGCTTGAACCGATTCTGGCGCGCACTTTGGGCGTGCCGCTGTTTCAGGAGCAGTTGCTGCGCATGGCTATGGCCGCCGCGGGATTTACAGGAGGTGAAGCCGAAGAGCTTCGCCGCGCCTTCGGCTTCAAGCGTTCCGAAAGACGCATGAAGGAAGTGGAGATAAAACTTCGCGCGGGAATGGACAGAAACGGAATCAGCCAGGAAGCGCAGGACAAAATCGTTCAGTCCATCACTTCGTTTGCGCTATATGGATTTCCTGAATCTCATGCCGCGAGTTTTGCTCTGCTCGCTTATGCCAGCGCTTATTTGAAGTGCCATTATTTGCCGGCCTTCACCGCAGCTATGCTGAACAATCAGCCCATGGGCTTTTATCAGCCGGCAACGCTAGTGAAGGATGCGCAGCGGCATGGCTTGAAGGTAAAGCCCATCGACGTGACTTGCTCAGATTGGCTGTGCACATTGGAAAAGAACGGCCAGGATTTTAGCCTGCGGCTGGGCTTGCGCTACGTCAAAGGATTGCGCGCCGATGTCGCTGCGAAAATTGTTCACCAGCGCAAAATTCACTCATTCTTTTCCATTGACGATCTTAAGCTTCGTGTTCCGGCCATACAGAAAAACGAATTCGCCACGCTGGCGGAGATCGGCGCCTTAAATTCCATTGGCAAAAAGCGTACTCATCGCAGAGATGCTCTGTGGCAAATCGAGCGCGCCGCGCGAAGCGCAGGGCCTTTGCTGGCGCCCATCGCCGCCATGAACAATTTTTCAGTTGCGGGCGCTGCTCGTGAAAAAGAGCCGCAACCTGACGCGGAATCGAAGGAGCTTGCGGAAATCGCGAATTCACCATTGCCGCCGATGAGCCTCGAAGAGCGCTTAGTGGCCGATTTTAGAGGCACCAGCATGACCGTCGGCCCGCATCCCATGGCCTATCATCGCGCGGAAATGAAAAGGCTGGGCGTTCGCTCAGCTGTCGAGCTTGCCCATTTGCCCGATGGCCTTCATGTGCGCGTCGCCGGCTCCGTTATCGCGCGCCAGCGTCCCGGAACGGCAAAAGGTTTTGTGTTTCTCAGCCTCGAAGATGAAACCGGAATAGCCAATGCCATTATTACGCCGCAGATATTCGACAAAAATCATCTGACTATCGTTCATCAACAATTTTTAATGATTGACGGCGAGTTGCAAAATCAAGGCAACGTTGTTTCGGTCAAAGCCTCGCGCGTTTCGCCATTGAAAATCACTAAAGCGCCAACTTCATCCCATGATTTCCATTGAGGAGTGAGCTTCGCGTGCGCATCTCAGGTTGTTGCGCCACGCAACCGCGCGATTTCCTTGCGAATTGCGTCTCCTACCGCTTGCGCTTGGCCGGCGCTCTCGTACTTGTGGCGCGGCCACATAAATCCTCTCAGGCCGTCTCCCTTGCGCCGCGGAATCACATGCACGTGAAAATGCGACACGCTCTGGCTCACAATATTATTGATGGCGATAAAACTTCCCTCCGCCTGCATTGCATTTTGCACGGCCATTGCCAGCATCCGCACATTTAGAAACACGGGTTCGATAAGCGATGGCGGAAGGTCCGCAAGCGTCCGGATATGCCGCCTGGTAATCAGCAGGCAATGCCCGGGAAAAAGCGGCCGATGATCCAGAAAGACAAATGTATTTTCGTCTTCAAACACCCGCACACAATCGATATGGCCTTTCGCGATTTCGCAAAACGCGCATTCTTCGCCGACTGACGCCTGCATTTGAACATCACCTCGCGCGGCCCTCTTGCTGTGCTTCATCGCTCCATCATATCAACGTACGCGAAAGCGGAAATACCTCTGCAAGGCCGATCATGCTGAGCGCGAAGCTTCACAACAGCACAAATCCGAGACATAATCTCCTCGAGAATCGCGCCGCCACAACTCAAGAATGGCGGCAATACAACCGAACGCGCAAATGCAATCACTGACCGAGATCGTCCACGCGTACGACCCCTGCGCACCCCTTGAGCGCGCCCACACTATTCCAGCGCCCTGGTATACAGATACTCGGCTGGCGGCGCTTGAGAACAGCGCGATATTCGCTCGTACCTGGCAAATGGCTGGCCGCGCCGGCCAAATAATTCGTCCTGGTGATTTCGTCACCGCAGAAATTGCGGGTGAGCCCATCGTCGTCGTCCGGGGCGCAGACGGCGTGCTGCGCGCTTTTTACAATGTATGCAGGCATCACGCCGCGGCCGTGGTTACGGAAGCCGCTGGTCACGCTTCGAATTTTCGCTGTCCTTATCACGGCTGGACCTACGGCATCGATGGAGCGCTAAAAGGCACGCCTGATTTCGACGGCGTATGCGATTTCAATCGCGCTCAAAACGGCCTTCTGCCCGCACGAGTCGAGACTTGGGAGAATTTCGTTTTCGTTAATCTTGATAACGAAACCGCATCTCTGAATTCATTTTTCGGTCGCTTGGTTGAACGCGTGAAGCCGCTTAATTTAGCGAAGCTCCATTTTGTCGAGCGCCGCACCTATGACCTGAATTGCAATTGGAAGGTCTACGTCGACAACTACCTCGACGGCGGCTATCACGTCCCGCACCTTCACAAAGGCCTGAACAGCGTCCTCGATTACTCGAACTACACAATCGAAAATGAGGATCGCTATTCGCTGCAATCGAGCCCGGTGAAAGCATCGAATCCCGGCGCCGATGCTGACGCTGCCGCCACGCGCCAGGGCGACCGCGCCTGCTATTTCTGGCAGTATCCGAATTTCATGTTGAATTGGTACGAAGGTTATCTCGACACGAATCTTGTTCTGCCCCTTTCCGTCGACCGCTGCCGCGTCATTTTCGATTTTTATTTTGCTGAAGTCGACGCCACAGCGGCCGACTACAACCGCCAGAGCATTTCCGTCAGTCATCGCGTTCAGGAGGAAGACGTCGGCATCTGCGAAGCGGTACAGCGCGGATTGCATTCGCGCGCGTATAACGCCGGCAGGTTATCCGTTCGCCGCGAAGCGGGGGAGCATCTTTTCCATCGCTTGCTGCATTCTGACTTGAGTGCCGCGCTGGCTCGCGGTGACGCAGAGGCATCTGAAAATCGCGCCGCAGTTCACCGCGCTGTGTAGATTGCTGCACGAATTCGAGGACACCATGAACGCCAAGCAAGGTTCGCAGGAACGCCTCAATAAAAGCAAACAAAGAACGCTGGCACTGAGCCATCGAATTCACGCCCATCCGGAATTAGGTTTCGAGGAGGAAAAAGCGTGCGCGTGGCTGTGCGACGAACTCTCCGAAACGGGCTTCGACGTCAAGCGCGGCATCGGCGGTTTGCCGACGGCGTTCACTGCGCGCTCCGGAAGCGGCCCGCTGCATATTGCTATTTGCGCCGAATACGACTCTCTGCCGGAAATCGGCCATGCCTGCGGACACAACATGATTGCGGCCATGGCCGTGGGAGCGGGAATTGCCGCTGCGCATGTGGCTAACGATGTCGGTCTGACCGTCAGCGTCATCGGCACGCCTGCGGAAGAAGTGGGCAATGCCAGCGGCAAAGTCGTTCTTCTCGAACGCGGCGCCTTTGACGGAATACATGCTGCAATGATGGTGCATCCCGCGCCAGTAGAAATGCTCGAGGCGCATCTTATCGCCGCTTCGATGTTCGACGTGCACTACACCGGCAAAGAGGCCCACGCTTCAGCTTTTCCGGAAATGGGCATCAACGCCGCAGACGCACTGACCGTCGCGCAGGTCTCCATCGGCCTGCTGCGCCAGCATCTCCGCCAGACCGATCGCGTGCATGGCATCACCACGCATGGCGGAGGCGCTCCCAACGTCGTGCCGGCCCATACGTCCGCCAGATTTCTCGTGCGCGGAGAAAATCTTGCGGAACTCGAGGAAGTGCGCGCGAAGGTTTATCGCTGCTTCGAAGCTGGCGCTTTGGCCACCGGATGCAAATTGGAAATTCGCGGCGGCGACAAGCCGTACGCCGATGTTCGTTACGACCATCAGATTAGCCAGATTTACAAAAGGAACGCGGAAGCGATTGGCCGTACATTCCCTGAGCTGGGGCCAGCGATGTCGCGTCTTGCCGCTTCCACGGATATGGGAAATGTTTCCTACGCGATCCCTTCGATACATCCGATGATTGGAATCAATTCACTGCCTGCGGCGAACCATCAGCCGGAATTCACGGCGCACTGCATCACCGAGGAAGCTGACAAAGCTGTGATGGATGGCGCTCTGGCTATGGCGTGGACGGCGATTGAAATGGCCAGCGAAACGGCGGTGCGCGACCGTCTGATTCACGGCGCGCCGAAATAACTGCCTACTTTTGTTCCAGCCGGTCCTTCCAACTGGAAAGATGGTTCAGCGACGGCGCGTGCGTATGATCGATCACCAGCGGCGTCACCGAAATCTCACCCGCGAGGATCGCCGCATGGTCCGTGTCCGCTCCGATGTCTTCCGTTAGCCGCTGTTCGCTCAGCCAATAATATACTCGCCCGCGAGGATCCTGGCCCTTTTGCAGCACATTGCGCGTAATTTTTGGCGACTGCCGCGTGAAGCGCACTCCGCCCTTCCAGGCAACCGGAACGTTCACGTTGAGCAGCACTCCGTGCGGCAATCCTTCTTTCAGAACGAGAGCCGCCAACCGCCTCGCGAAATTGGCGGCCGGAGCAAAGCTGACATCTTTCGCTTTAGTGGCGAGCGAAATGGCGATGGACGGAACGTTATTTATCGCCCCTTCCATCGCCGCGCCGATTGTCCCCGAGTAATAAACATTTTCTCCGAGATTGCTGCCGCGATTGATTCCCGAAACAACTAGATCCGGGCGCGCGGGCAGCAGTGAATGAAAAGCCAGAATCATCGCGTCGGCGGGCGTGCCTTCAACGGACCATTCGCCTTCAGCGATTTGCTCGCAGAATATAGGATGACGAAGCGTCAGTGATTGGGCGGCCGCGCTACGTTCCTGCGATGGCGCAATGATCGTCACTTTTCCGATCTCCGCCAGCGAATGCGCCAGCACGCGCAAACCAGGAGCGGTGACGCCATCATCGTTGGTTACCAAAATATGCGGCATGGGTTTTGAATTCCTGCAACCGCGAATTTCAGACGGCAAGAGCGTGTAGCAAGAAGCAGAATGGTCGGGACGACTGGATTCGAACCAGCGACCTCACGCACCCCAAGCGTGCGCGCTACCAGGCTGCGCCACGTCCCGACGGTTGAGTGAACCAGCGTATCACTCGGCTTCAAGAAGGGTCAAGATAGCGAGCAGTTCTTCGCGCAAGTCGAGCAGGCACTTCCGTTGCGTGCGCGAAAGTTCGTGTTCCCGTTCGCGGGCCGGCGGCGCGGCAGAACCCGCTTCGCCCTCCGCGGCGACGGCGCCATTTCGCTCGGCCAAGTGGCGGCGCGCGCCGGCAATCGTGAAGCCTTCGTCATACAGCAAACGTTTGATTTCGAAAACAGTTTCGACGTCCTCGCGGCGGTAAAGGCGGTGCCCGCTGGCGTTTTTCACTGGCCCGAGCGTCGGAAATTCCGTTTCCCAATAGCGCAACACAAACGCCTTCGTGCCCGTCAACCGGCTGACTTCGCCGATCCGGAACAGGCTCTTCTCGGGAATCGCAGGTGCTGCCTGAGTCGCAGACATAAAAAAACTGTTCACCCTCCTGCCGATCTCTACCCCATTGAAATCGTATCGTGGAACTGTTTTGCCGCTGTGTCAACCCCGGTGATAGTTGTACGTTGTTTTTTTTTGTGTGGCGCTCAGGAATGCTGAAGGTCCGCCGTGCTCAAAAATTGCGGCGGCTTGCGAAAACGGGTCGCTTGCTCGAATGCATAAGCAATTTTAATCAGCGTCGGCTCGCTCCACGCCCGTCCAAAAAATGAAATGCCCACCGGCAATCCAAATACGAATCCCGCGGGTACATTGATATTCGGATAGCCCGCCACGGCTGCGAGAGAAGAACTGCCGCCGGTATCATGGTCGCCGTTTATCAGATCGGTCACCCACGCCGGACCGCCCGTCGGCGCGATCAGCGCGTCCAGCTTGTGCTTGTCCATCACCGCGTCGATTCCCTCGGTCCGCGCGAGCTGGTGATTTTTCGCCAGCGCATCCACATATGTTTCATCGCTCAGCGGGCCTCTTTTTTCTGACGCGATCATCGTCTCCTGTCCAAAATACAAAAGCTCTTTGTCGTGATTCCGCTCGTTGAATTCGATGATGTCCTTGAGCGAATGCACCGGCGCGTTGGGAAATTGCGCGAGATAGGCGTGCATGTCCGCCTTGAATTCATACTGGAGCACGATATTTTCTGAGCCGTCGAATTTGCCAAGCGTCGCGATTTCCACGGGGTCAATCAGAATCGCGCCTTCATTCTTCATCGCTTCCATTGCTTTGTCCATCACCGGATCCAGTTTCTCGCCGAAAAAGAAAAGCTTGCGCACCACGCCGATGCGCGCGCCGCGCAGGCCCTCACGCTTCAGAAATTGCGTGTAGTCCCTCGCCGCTTTTCTGCCCGGCACTGTTGTCGCCGGATCTGCAGGATCAACTCCGGCAATCGCGCCGAGCAGCGCCGCCGCGTCCGCCACCGTGCGGCAGATTGACCCAGCCGTGTCCTGACTGTGCGAAATAGGGATAATTCCGGCGCGGCTCACCAGCCCGACCGTGGGCTTGATACCAACCACGCCGTTTGCCGAAGATGGGCACACGATTGAACCGTCCGTTTCCGTGCCAATGGTGATCGCCGCCAGATTCGCTGACGCTGCCGCGCCTGAGCCGGAGCTCGATCCGCACGGATTGCGATCCGTCGCATACGGATTGTGAGTCTGGCCTCCTCTGCCGCTCCAGCCGCTCGAAGAGTGATCCGAGCGAAAATTCGCCCATTCGCTCAGATTCGCTTTCCCTAAAATCACCGCTCCGGCCGCGCGAAGCCGTCGTGCCACCTCGGAATCCTTTGTCGGAGCGAATCCCGAAAGCGCCAGCGAGCCCGCGGTGGTCATCATGCGGTCCGCCGTGCCGATATTATCTTTGATCAGAATCGGAATCCCGTGCAGCGGCCCGCGCGTCCCTTTGCTCTTGCGCTCTTCGTCAAGCGAAACGGCAATCGAAAGCGCATCGGGATTAATTTCGATCACCGCATTAATCGCGGGCCCATGCTTGTCAATTTCGGCGATGCGCTCCAGGTATTTTTGCGTGAGCGAACGCGCCGCGAACTTCCCGGACTTCATGCCCTCTTGAAGCTCTGTCATGGTGATCTCGTCCAGTTCAAAAGGCCTGACCTCGCTTCGAGACGGCGCTGCGTCCTCGCGCGTCAATTCATGTGGAGCAATGGCCGCGGCGCCTGCCAGTGCCGCCGAGCCAAGAAAACTTCTCCGCGTAAGCTGCGCGTGCTGCTCAGTGTTCTTTATTGAAGCCAAGTGAAAATCCTTTCTCGCCATTTAACTCTGCGAAGAGCGGATTCTATGGAAACCCCTGCACAAATTCATCTCATTTTTCGAAACGCATTCATGCTGTTCGCCGGGAGCGCCGCTCGCGCTGTTTTACGCGCTGCTGAAAACGGATCGGCGTGCCGGTGAAATCGAATTTCTTGCGCAATTGATTCTCGAGGAATCGCTCGTAGCTGAAATGCAGCCGCCGGATTTGATTGGTGAAGAGAACGAAGGTCGGCGGCGAGGCGGACGCCTGCGTTACATAATAAATTTTGACTTTGCGCTCGGCCGGAGACGTCCCGCGTTCCAGATCCACTTTCGCCAGCCATCGATTCATCTCGCCCGTTGAAATTCTTCGCTGGCGCGCCGCGATAACTTTATCGATCAGTGAAAATAGGCCGCCCGTGCGCTCTCCGGTAAGCGCCGAGAGGAAAATCACTGGCGCGTAATCGAGGAACTTCAATTTCTCGCGAATCAGCTTTTCATAGTCGGCCATCAGCTTCATGGGATTGATGCGTTGCGCCGGTTTGCCTTTGTTTTCCGCGGCGGCATGCTCCTGCGCGGCTTTCAGCGCAAGGTCCCACTTGTTCACAACGACGATCAGGGCGCTTCCCGATTGTTGCGTATAACTCGCGATTGTGGCGTCGTGCGAGGTCACTCCCATGGTTCCATCAATCACCAGCAGCGCCACATCGGCGCGTTCCAAGTGGCGTTGCGCCATCACCACGCTCAATTTTTCCGCGACCAGCTTCGTTTTTCCTTTTCGCCGGATTCCCGCCGTGTCAAGAAATCTGTAAATCTTGTCGTCGCGTTTGACTACCGTATCCACCGAATCGCGTGTAGTGCCCGGCTCCGGAAAAACGATGGAGCGCTCTTCGCCCACCACGCGGTTCAGCAAAGTGGATTTCCCGACGTTTGGCCGCCCTACAATCGCCACATTGATTTCATTTGTCTGCGCCGGCTGCGGCCCTTCAGGAAAATCGGCGGTCAGCGAATCAAGAAGGTCATCGATGCCTAATCCGTGCTCCGAAGAAATTGCGAATACCTTGTCACCGAGTTCGTAGAAAGGCGCAGTGAGCGCCATTTGCTTGGGAGTGTCAATCTTATTCGCGGCGATAATCGGCGGCTTGCCCGCACGCCGCAAAAGCTGAGTCAGATCGAAATCCAGCGGCACCGGCCCAGTCCGCGCATCAGTGACCAGAATCACGAACGTAGCATTGTCAATGGCCACGCGCGCCTGCCGCAAAATTTCTCCCGGAATGCCCGCTTTGTCGTCAGGAATAATTCCGCCGGTGTCGACCACTTCAAATGGCTTTCCTTCCCACTCGGCCACGCCGTAGATGCGGTCCCTTGTGATTCCCGGCTCGTCGGTGACGATCGAGCGCCGCGTGCCCGTCAGGCGATTAAACAGCGTGGATTTGCCCACGTTGGGTCGCCCCACAATCACCAAAGATGGTAGTTTTTTTTCTCCAGGCATTCGCGTCCTCGCAGCGGTCTTGTACGCTACCACGTTTCCAGCCGCCTCTGCGGAACGTTTGAACGCAATTGCTCACCGGGCGGGAGATTTTCTCGCAGCCCTGTTCAGAAAAGTCTGTTCAGAAAAAAATGTTTGCCATCGATGAAAATATTCTTGCACATCGGTGACCAAGGCGCGTACATTTTGAACTAGCCACCCAGACCATCAAGCAGCGCCGGCAAAATGTGCCTTGCGCGGAGGGCACCAGAATTGGCGACCATCAATCACAACCACAATCATCATAATCATCCACCGATTCTCCTCACGATTGCAGGTTTTGACCCTTCGTGCGGTGCCGGTATCGCTGCCGATTTGAAAACTTTCGCAGCTCTCAATTGCTATGGCGTCGCCGCAGTTACGGCGCTCACCGCGCAATCCACGCAGGGAGTTGTCACCGTTCATCCGACGCCTGCGGCGAATCTGCGCGAACAGCTCGAAACGCTCGTCGCCGATGTGAAAATTGATGCGGTGAAAATCGGCATGCTCGGCAACAAGGCAAATGCAGCGGTGGTCGCGGAATTTCTGGACAATCATCAGTTCACGCATGTGGTGCTCGATCCCGTCGTGAAATCATCCGCAGGGAGCGCGGAACTGCTCGACGCGCCGGGCGTGAAATTCTTGCGCGACGAATTGATGAAGCGCGCTACGATCATCACTCCTAACATGGACGAGGCCGCGCTGCTCACTGGAATCGAAGTGAAGGATTTGGCGGGAATGAAGGCCGCAGCGCAAAAGCTCAGCGAAATGGGCGCGAAGGCGGTGATCGTCACCGGCGGCCATCTCGAGAAGCCCACCGATTTGCTCTATGAGGCTGGTGAAGTGAATCCTTTCGGTGGCGACCACGCAAAAAGCGAAAACACGCATGGCTCCGGCTGCACGCTTTCGTCGGCGGTAGCCGCGCAGCTTGCCCTTGGCCAGCAGCTTCAAGAGGCGCTCATTTTGGCCAAGGCCTACGTCTTCAAGGCCATCGAGAAAAGCTACGGCATCGGCAAAGGTCCCGGCCCGCTAAATCAGCTTTTCCGCTTCTATCAGGAACCGCCCGCGCGTGGGGTCCACGAAGTTCCGCAGCACGGAATGCATCCGGCCGCTGAGCCTGCCGCGCACTAGCTTTTCTTCAACGCTCTTCTGCAATCTTGTGTGAATGAGGAATAAAGCATGCCTGACGTGAAAACCAAATTCATAACTCTGAAAGTGTCTGATGGGACTTCCATGCGCGCTTTTGTGGCGCAGCCGCAGCGTGCGGAGAAATTGCCGGGCTTGCTCGTTTTCCAGGAAGCCTTCGGCGTGAACGAGCACATTCGTGATGTCACTGCCCGTTTTGCCAGAGAAGGCTTTCTCGCTATCGCACCGGAACTCTTTCACCGTACCGCCGCGCCGGGATTCGAGGGCAACTATTCCGACTTCACCTCGGTGATGCCGCACGTGTCTGCGCTAAAAGACGCCGGCATCGAAGCGGATATTCGCGCGGCGCATGAGTGGCTGCAGAAACAGAGCGCGTTTGATTTGCAACGCGCCGCATGCGTCGGATTTTGCATGGGCGGGAGGGTGTCGTTTCAGGCGGATTTGATTCTGCCGCTGGGAGCGGCAATTTCATTTTACGGCGGCGGCGTTGCTCCGCGCGAGGGCAACGCGGGGCTGCTCAAGCGCACGGGGGAGATTCACGGGCCGATTCTGCTGTTTTGGGGCGGGCTCGACAGGCACATTGGACCGGAGCAGCGTCGAGCGGTCAGCGACGCGCTGCGTGACGCCCACAAAACTTTCGCTAGCATGGAATTTGCGGATGCCGACCACGCATTTTTTTGCGACGCTCGCCCCGCTTACAACAAGCACGCCGCCGAACAGTCCTGGAATCTCTCTCTGGAATTCCTGCGGTCAAATTTGAAGCAGCACTAGGGCGCAGCCCGGTGCCAATCATCAGGACCGGTAGGCGATTTTCCCGCCAACGATCGTCGCCACTGGCCCGCCTCGAAACTTTTGCCCATCGAATGGCGTGTTTCGCGAACGGCTCGGCGATTCATCAGCTTTATACATCCATTCGCGATTGGTCGAAAATATCGTGACGTTCGCCTCGCATCCTTCCCCGAGCTTCCCGGCCTGGCTCTGCTTGTTCAGCACGCGCGCTGGCCCAACCGTGAACAGCTCCACCATGCGCATTAGCGAAATGCGATTGGTGTGAACCAGCTCGCGCAGCGCCAGCGCAATCGCTGTCTCAAATCCGATGATTCCAAACGGTGCGCGGTCAAATTCCACGTCTTTGCTGGCCGGATGATGCGGTGCGTGGTCCGTAGCAATCGCGTCCACCGTTCCGTCCGCCAAACCCTCCAGCAGCGCCTTGCGATCCTCGCGCGAGGCCAGCGGCGGATTCATCTTGAAGCGCGAATCGTACTGCACATCTTCATCCGTCAGCGTGAAGTGATGCGGCGTCACTTCGCATGTCACGCTAACCCCGCCGCGCTTCGCCAGCCGCACATGCTCGAGCGAACCCGCCGTTGAGAGATGCGCGATATGCAGCCGTCCGGCAGTGAGCGTCGCGATTTCGATGTCGCGCCCGACACAAATGGACTCCGCTGCGGCGGGCATGCCTTTCAATCCGAGCCGAATCGATCGCGGCCCTTCCCGCATCACGCCGCCTGCCGCCAGCGACGCATCTTCGCAATGATCGATCACCGTCAATCCTAGCTGCCCGCAATAGTCCATCGCCTGCCGCAGCAACCTCGCTGATGCGATCGGCTTGCCATCGTCGCTCACCGCCACCGCGCCGGCCTTCTGCATCGCTGCGATTTCCGCCAACTGTTCGCCCTTGCTTTCCTTTGACGCTGCCCCAATTGGCCAAACTTGCACCGCAGAAACTGCCGCCGCTCGTTCCATCATCGAGCGCGTGACCGCCGCGTTGTCATTCACAGGCTGCGTGTTGGGCATCGGGCAAACAGCCGTGAATCCGCCGCGCGCCGCCGATTGCGTTCCGGACTCAATCGTTTCCGATATCTCCTGCCCCGGCTCTCGCAGGTGGCAATGCAAGTCAACAAATCCCGGCGCGACGATGCAGTCGCCCGCATCCAGAACAAGCGCATCTGCCGCCGAAATCGACGGCGCGATCTTCGCAATTTTTCCTTTGTCAATCAGCACGTCTAGACGCGCGTCCCTTTTCGACGATGGATCCAAAACGCGCCCGTTCTTAATGAGCAGCATGCTGCGAATCCTTCCCGTGTTCTTGGGGTTCGGTCGAGCCGGCGACCAGTTCAAAGAGAATCGCCATGCGAACGGCAAGCCCGTTGGTGACTTGCTCGAGAACGCAGGATTGCGCGCCGTCCGCCACCACTGGGTCGATTTCCATCCCCCGAATCATCGGCCCCGGATGCATCACGATTGCTCCCGCACGCGCCAATCGCATGCGCGCAGGCGTCAGCTGATAATTCAGAATGTATTCGTCGGCGGCCAGCGACGGCTCGTAGAGCCGTTCCTGCTGGATGCGCAGCGCCATCACCACCTCGGCTCCATCCAGCGCTTCTTCCAATCGCGCGACGCGGCGCATCTTCGGCGCAAGGCATTCAAGTTCCTTCGGCACCCACATCGCTGGCCCGCAAAGCGTGATGTTTGCCCCAAATTTCGAGAGCAGATGAATATTCGAACGCGCCACGCGGCTGTGCAGGATGTCTCCAATGATCGTCACGTTGCCACCGTCAAGTTTCCCCAGCCGGTCGCGTATCGTCAATGCGTCCAATAATGCCTGCGTCGGATGCTCATGCGTGCCATCTCCAGCATTGATCACCGGCACGCCTACGCGCCGCGACACGAATTCCGCTGCGCCCGACGCGCTATGCCGCATCACGATCGCGTCTGGCTTCATCGCTTCCAGCGTGTGGATCGTATCCAGCAGAGATTCGCCTTTTTTCAAGCTCGATGAGTCCGCCTGCAGGTTCATCGTATCCGCGCCCAATCGCGATGC
Organism: Candidatus Acidiferrales bacterium; assembly: GCA_035933545.1. GTDB lineage: Bacteria > Acidobacteriota > Terriglobia > Acidiferrales > UBA7541 > DAHUXN01. Next base: position 92,800 of record DASYYQ010000125.1, read on the forward strand.
CGCGGTGGCGAAGCTGATCCGCGTTCGCGTGGAATTCTCGAAAAAAGCCAGCGCAATCGTTTTGCCCCGCAAAGTCGCCAATTTTTTCAGTGGATGCCGCTGGAATTCCTGGAAAGGCTTCGCCTGGTCAAGAAGAAAAGCAATCTGCTCGCAATTCAGCGGCTCAATAGCCAGCAAATTATGGAAGCGGTGCGGCACAATCTCCCTCGGCTGCAGGTTCCTGATTTCGACGCCATTCGTTCAATCGACGCGGTCCATAACCACCACGCGTTCGTCATGGTCAATTTCCTTCAAACGCACTTCGATGATTTCTGTGTCCGTGGTCTCCACCGTTCGGCCTACAAATGTCGCTTCAATCGGCAACTCGCGATGCCCGCGGTCCACCAGCACGCACAGCCGGATGCGTCGTGGCCTTCCCAGATCGAAAAGCCCGTTCATTGCTGCCCGGACCGTGCGGCCAGTGTAAAGCACATCGTCGACCAGCAGAAGGTCGCGCTCGTCCACCGCAAACGAAATTTCGCTCGATTGCACCACGGGTTGCGGGGCCACCGTGGAAAGATCATCTCGGTAAAGCGTAATGTCCAGCGTTCCAACGGGAACTTCGGCCTTCGAAGAGGCGCGGATGGATTGCGCTAGGCGCTCCGCCAGTGGAATGCCGCGCCGCCGCACGCCGATAAGAGCTAAATCCTTCGCGCCGCCGGTTTTTTCTACGATTTCGTGCGCGAGCCGTTCAAGCGTCCGGCGGATTTCGTCTGCCGACATCAATTGGCGCTTCTCAATAATGCGCATAAGGCGCACTATCGTAACACAGCGATAGTTATCCAGGAGCCTCCATACAATTTTGCCGCCGGTGCCCGCTCCGCGTGATAGACTCCCTCCCGTGAGCGCGCCCGCAAGCGCCCGGCGGCCCTCGGACGTTGACCTCAGCGTCCGTATCGGTACACTCCTTCTTTCTAACCCTGTCATTGCCGCCAGTGGCACCTTTGGCTATGGACTCGAGTTCGTCCATCTGGTGGATTTGAACGCTCTCGGCGGAATCGTCGTCAAAGGCCTCTCCATTGAACCCATGGAAGGTGCTCCCGCTCCTCGCCTTTGCGAAACTTCGGGAGGCTTGCTCAACGCCGTGGGTTTGCAGAACATTGGCGTACGCGCCTTCGTTGCCGAGAAGCTTCCCCTGCTCCGCAAGTACCAAACGGCGATCATCGCTAACGTTTTTGGCCGTACTGTGACTGAATACTGCGAGGTAATCCGGGTACTGGAAGCCGCCGAAGGGCTTGTCGCCTACGAACTGAACATATCCTGCCCAAATGTCGACCACGGAGGTTCGGAGTTCGGCAGCGACCCTCGCCTGGCCCAAGAAGTCGTCGCCGCCGCGCGGGCAGTTTCGCGCCGCCCCCTCTGGGTGAAGCTAACCCCCAACGCGCAAGCGTTGCCGGTAGCCAAAGCGGTCGAGCAGGCGGGTGCCGACGCCCTCACGGCAGCCAATACCTACCCCGCAATGAGCCTGGACACCCGGACAGGCCTGTCCCGTCTGGGCAGGTTGAGCGGCGGACTGTCCGGCCCGGCGATCAGACCCCTGACCGTCAAGCTGGTTTATGACCTTTCTCGCGCCGTCCGGATACCCATAATAGGCTTGGGGGGCATCCAGTCCGCCACCGATGCCATCGAGTATCTGCTGGCCGGAGCGACCGCAATTCAGGTCGGAACGGCTCATTTTTCCGATCCGAGGGCCAGTGAGCGCGTGGTGGAAGGTCTCCGGCACCACTTTTCAGGTAATAATAGTCCTATAATCAGCAACTTAAAGTAGCCTTATCCGGTAAAATAATCCTTGTTTTCGAGCAACTGCCGTATTGCCAGGCGCGGCTGCTTACGGTATAATTTCACTCATGATAAAAGACTTAGTGAAAGCCAATCGAAACCGCTTCGGAACCAAGCAATTGATTCTGGCTACGGTTGCCGCTCTGGTTTTCTTTGCAACTGGGCTCGCTGCCTCGAACTTGGAAGGTGAAGGCCCGGTCACTCCGAGGGGTCAAGCCCTCCGCATCCCGGTTCTGGCCGTACCGAACCCAGCCGTCCGCGCCAAGCCCCTCCGAAGTTTCGTCTGCCTGTCCAGTTGGTACGGAGGCCAGTTCGACGGACAGTTGACCGCTAATGGCGAAATCTACGACATGTACGGACAGACAGCCGCCCACCGGAGCCTGCCCCTTGGTTCAGTGGTTCGAGTGGTCGACTTGCAGACCCGCCGCAGCGCCATTGTTCGCATAAACGACCGCGGCCCCTACGTTCCGGGCCGAGGCCTTGACGTTTCCTACCAAGTCGCTAGAGAATTAGGCTTTGCTCGACGCGGGCTTGCCCATGTGAGGGTAGACCTGCTCAAGGTGCCTCCATCAGCGACAACGCAGCCCGCCAACTGATCGTAGCTCTGGATTTCCCTGACTTGTCCGAATCGCTGAAATTTCTTCGCAAGCTTCGCGGCCGCGCCAATTTGGTCAAGATTGGCAGCCAATTGTTCACTGCGGAAGGCCCCGAGGCCGTGCGGCGGATTGCTAAGCTCGTCCCCGGCACTTTTCTTGACCTGAAGTTCTGCGATATTCCGAATACCGTCGCAGGTGCCGTCCGGGCGGCCGCCGAGCTGCCCGGCGTGCGCATGATGACGCTTCATACCACGGGCGGCTTGGCGATGATGCAAGCGGCAAGAGCCGCCTTGAAGGGCATCAGGAGACCCCCTATGCTCTTGGGCGTAACGGTGCTGACCAGCCTCGACGAACTCGATTTGGCGCGCATTGGACTGGCCGGGCCGCTCGGCGACAGAGTGGCGGCCCTCGCCGCCATGGCTCAAGTCGCTGGCCTTGACGGCGTGGTCGCCCCAGCGCGGGAACTGCAATCGCTCCGCAAGTCTCTCCGCAAGAAAATGGCCTTCGTCGTACCAGGGATTCGCACCGTCGCTCCAAGCCACTCCTCAACAAGCCCGCGCCGCGACGATCAGGCGCAAATTGCTACTCCCGGAAATGCAATTCGTTGGGGCGCTGATTACCTTGTCGTTGGCCGGCCAATTACCGCCGCTCCTGATCCGGTCGCTGCGATGGATTCTATCTTGCACGACATGCAGTTCGCCCTAACCTATCGCGAATGAAGTTCCTGTCGGTTCCCCCGGTAGGCCTTGGTGGACCACTTCTTCACGTAGCGGGGACAATTCGAGTCTTTTGATCGCGACATAGGGAGTCCAGCTCTGCATTGACGAAACCTCCCGCAACTCCGTATAATGGTCGTTTCCGCTTTCGCTTTGGAGGATTCATGTACGCCGTAATTCGCACTGGGGGCAAACAATATCGCGTCGCGCCGGGAGAGACGATTCGCGTCGAAAAGCTCGCCGGCAAAGTCGGCGGCAAAGTGACTTTCGACGAAGTACTGGCCGTGCACAATGACGAAAAGAAGCTGCTCGCCGGCACGTCAGCCTCGAAAGCAAAAGTCACCGGCAAAATAGTTTCGCATGGCCGCGGGAACAAGCATCTCGTCCTTAAATACAAGCGCGGCGGCCAGTATAAAATTACTCGCGGGCATCGGCAGGCCTACACAGCCGTCGAAGTAAGCGACATCAAATTGGATTAGGGGTTTCTATGGCGCACAAAAAAGGTGGCGGTTCATCGGTTAATGGACGCGATTCCCACGGCCAGCGATTGGGAATCAAGCGTTTTGGAGGGCAGCTCGTCACCGGCGGCAGCATTTTGGTACGCCAGCGCGGCACCCGCTATAAACCCGGGAAGAATGTCGGCCGCGGCAAGGACGATTCGCTTTTCGCCTGCATCACGGGCGTAGTGCTTTTCCAGAACAAGGGGCAAAAAGGTCGCTACATCAGCGTGCTTCCTGTGCAGGATGCCGAAGCCGAAAAGTCCGCAACAGCTTCTGCCAGCCATTAGATTCTCCGTCATCAAATCATCTAGGTCTTATCGCTTTCTTTGTATTTCCATTCAGCGGTATCGTATTCTCTCATTGAGAATTCAAAGGGGCAGGCGTGTTCGTTGACGAAGCTAAAATCCTCGTAAAGGGCGGCGATGGCGGCAACGGTTGCGTCGCCTTCCGCCGCGAGAAATACGTCCCGCGCGGTGGCCCTTCCGGAGGCGATGGCGGCGACGGCGGCAACGTCGTCATCGAATCAACCGAACATGACAATACCCTCCTGCGTTATCGCTACAATCGCGAGTTTCGCGCTGAGCGCGGCCGTCACGGCGAAGGCTCGAACTGTCATGGCCGTTCCGGCGGCGAACTGCTCCTCAAAGTTCCCGTAGGCACAATCGTTTTTGATGATGATACAGGCGAACAGCTTTTCGACTTCACCGCAGCGGGACAGCAGTTTCAGGCCGCTCGCGGCGGTCGCGGCGGCCGCGGCAATTCGCATTTCACCAAGCCCTGGCACCAGGCTCCCCGTGAGCATGAAGACGGCCAGCCCGGCCAGGAACGGCGCTTGCGTTTGGAACTGCGCCTCCTCGCCGATGTCGGTCTTGTCGGTTTGCCCAATGCTGGAAAATCAACTCTGATTTCGCGCATTTCCGCCGCGCGCCCAAAAATCGCCGACTATCCCTTCACAACTCTCGAGCCGCATCTCGGCGTTGTTTCCGCCGACCATGGCGCCCCGCCCGGTGCTGGCCGCACATTCGTCGTCGCCGACTTGCCAGGTTTGATCGAAGGCGCGCACGAAGGCGCCGGCCTCGGAATCCGCTTCCTGCGCCATATTGAGCGCACGCGCCTGATCGCCCACCTCGTAGATACCAGCGACGCCAATGAAGATGATCCCGTGCGCGATTTTGAAATCATTCAGGGCGAATTGCGCGCCTTCAGCGAAACCCTCACGCGCAAGCCCGTTTTTATCGTAGCCACAAAACTCGACGCAACCACACGCCGCGAACGTCTCGACGCCCTGCGAACTTTCGCCGAAAAGCAAAATTTCCCCTTTTTCGCTATTTCTTCAGCCACGGGGGAAGGAGTTCAGCCTCTTGTTCGAGCCATGGCTGACGCGCTGGAGCAGCTTCCAACCCAACAGCGCGCAGACTCGGACATTGCACCAGCGGACGGAGGAACCTCTGCCTCGCACGCCAACTCCAGCCGCGCTGCTCTTCATGGAGGCCAAAGTTGAGCGAGGCTCGCGAGAACAAGCCGCGCGCCATCGCCATTTTTGGCGGCACTTTTGATCCCATCCATTTTGGACACGTCATCGTCGCAGAAGCGGCCGCGCGCCGTTTTCATCTCAGTGAAATCCATTTTGTGCCCTCCTCGCACCCGCCGCATAAAAACGCCGAACAACTCGCGCCTTTCTGGCACCGCTACGCTATGGTAGCTCTGGCCTGCGCGGCAAAACCGCGTTTCATACCGTCTTTGGCGGAAGCCCCGCGCGATTCAACCGACTGGCGGGTTTTTTACTCCGTGGATACCATTGCTCGTTTCCGTCACCAGCATCCCCACAATCAAATTTACTTTATGATTGGCGCGGACTCCTTCCTCGAAATCGCTGCCTGGCGACAGGCGCAGCGTTTGCTCGATTCCTGCGATTTCATCATCGCCAACCGGCCCGGCGTTCGCGTAGAGGCGCTGCGCGGAGCCATACCTGCGGAAATGCTCGCGCCGAAGCCATCGCGTGGCCAAGAATCCATTGCCCTGCGAAAATCTACCGTGCACGTGCTCACCACCGTCGCAAGCGCCATTTCGTCCACGGGCATTCGCCGCCGCTGCAAGCGCGGAATGTCCATTCGCAGGCTTGTGCCTCCAGCCGTCGAAGATTACATTCGTAAACAGGCGCTCTATCGGTGAATCTGGAATCGTTACCCAATGCGATACGCTGCGCGGTTGAAGCAGCTCAGAGCAAAAAAGCCAGTTCCATAACTGTGCTGTCGCTCGAAGGACTCGGCGCCTTTGCCGAGTATTTCGTCATTTGTTCGGCGGAAAGCGCTCGGCAAATCGAAGCCGTTGGCCAGCAGGTCGAAGAAAAACTCCGCAACTGCGGATTCCGCCTTCCGCATCGTGAAGGCCGTGCGGGAACCGAATGGCTCCTTCTCGATTACGGCCGCTTCGTGATCCACATCTTCAGCGAAAAGGCGCGCCTGTTCTATGATATTGAGCGTCTGTGGCGCGCCGCCAAGCGTTTCGATGTCGCCGAATCCAGCCGTTCCGCCGCTCCGGGTGCCGGCCATGAGTGAACTGAATAAAATGCGCCTCGAGTGGATCGCCGAGGATCCTGCCTCACAACATACTCTGGAAATTGCTGCTAAAGTTGCCGGCACTCCCACCACTGTCTTGATCACCGGCGAAAGTGGCACGGGAAAAGATCAGCTGGCGCGCTGGATCCATGAGTTCGGCGGGCGACGTGACGCGCCTTTGCTCAAAATCGACTGCGCCAGCTTGCCGCCCGAGCTTGTCGAGTCCGAACTGTTCGGCCACGAGCGCGGCGCATTCACGGGCGCCGAAGCGCGCAAGCCCGGCCGCATGGAATTAGCCGAAAACGGCACGATTGTGCTGGACGAAGTTGCGGCTCTTCCGCCGCCCATTCAAGCCAAGCTCCTCCGCGTTCTCGAGGAAAGGAAGTTTGAACGCCTTGGCGGCACAGAAACCCTGGAAATGGAGGCCCGGGTGATTGCCTTGACCAATGCGGACCTGGAACGCGATGTGCGCAGCGGCTACTTTCGCGAAGACCTCTATTTTCGCCTCAATGTGCTCACCATACCCATTCCCCCGCTGCGCGAGCGCCGCCGCGATATTCGCCCGCTAGCGGAACACTTCGCAAAACGCCTTGCGCCAGTGCACGGCCATTCCGATGCCACGATCGATCCAGACGCCATGCAGGCGCTGGAAGCATATGCTTGGCCGGGGAATGTGCGCGAATTGAAGAACGTCATCGAGCACGCGCTGATTTTTTCGCAAGGTCACGTGCTGCGGCGCGATGATTTCCATCCGGCATTGGCGGCGGCCGCGGAAGTGCTCTCGCAAGCCAAACTGCGCTCACTCGAAGAAATTGAAAAAGAGGCTGTGCGCATAACCCTCGACGCCACTCATTACAAAATCGCGCGCGCTGCGGAAATCCTGGGCATCAGCCGAAAAACGCTCCTCGAAAAACGCAAGAAGTACGGTTTTATCTGAGGCGCGCAATATCTCATCGCCGTGAAAATACGCTTCATCATGCTCGGCCGCACGCGCAATACGGAAATCCACGCGCTGCTTGACGATTACCTTCGCCGCATCCAGCATTATGCTGAAGTCGAGATAACCGAGCTGCGCGATGCCGGCGACTCCGCGCTGCGCAAACTCAAGCTCGCTCCAAATTCATCCGCCGTGTTTCTCGACGCCTCCGGCAAGGAATTTACTTCAGCTGAATTTGCGAATTGGCTCGGCAAGCTCCGCGATGCTGGCGCTCGCGAAATAATTTTCTTCTGTGGAGCGGCTGAAGGTTTTCCAGAAGCGCTGCAGCGCCATGCTCAGCTTAAAATTTCTCTATCCCGCTTGACGATGCCCCATGAAATGGCGCGCTTGGTTCTGGCCGAACAGATCTATCGAGCCTTCGCCATGCTCACCGGGCATCCTTATCCGAAATAAGCGGCGAATTGGCGCGACTTCTGCGAGGATATGTGAGATGGACACGAAGATTACATATGACCTCCGCGAGCCTGCTGCCTCGCTGGAATTCATGATTACAAAGTTGCTCGCGGACTATGATTTATTCGAAGTCGAAGCGGAGACTCCGCGCGACGTCGACCCAATTCTCGCATCGCAGGGATTCAAAGACCTGCTGGACGACGCGCGCGCTATTCTCGAACGCGAACTGGCAAGCAGCGGACTCGAAATCGCGCAACTCACCGGCGCGATTTGCAATGACGGCAAGATCCATCGCCCCGGCATTTGGCTGGTTGTGCGCGAGTCCAAGAGCCAAAATCGCGAAATGTCGCCGGAGGCCCGCTCCAGAGTGGTCGCCGCTGCTGAATCACTGCGGTCCGGCTTAGGCCTTTCGTAACGTCAACAAACCGCATTTCGCGCGCAGCAAAAGGCTCGCAGTTTTCGGAGAGGCCATGCCAGAAGGAAAAGGATTGTTGATTGTTTACACCGGGCCGGGAAAAGGCAAAACAACCTGCGCCTTGGGCACCGCGTTTCGCGCTGTTGGCCAGGGCCTGCGCGTTCTGATGGTGCAATTTATCAAAGGCTCGTGGCATTATGGCGAACTCGACACCGCCAAGATGCTCGGCGACGACAAATTCGAAATTCGTCCCATGGGTCGCGGATTTATTAAAATCGGCGGCGCGGACACTGATCCCGAAGATGTGAAGCTCTGCGAGGAATGTTGGAATTTTGGCAAGGAACAAATTTACAGCGGCAAATATGACCTGGTCATTCTGGACGAAATCAATTACGTCATCAGCTACAAGATCCTCGACCCCGACACAATCGTCGAAGCCCTTGCAAAACGCCCCGAGCGCGTGCACGTTATTTGCACCGGCCGCAACGCCCATCCTAAGCTGGTCGAGATGGCCGATCTTGTGACGGAAATGCGCGAAGTAAAGCATCCTTATACCAAAGGCATTCTCGCGCAGCGCGGAATCGATTACTGAAGGCAGGGAATTCAAAATGGCCTGGTTCAAGAAGGAAAACAAGCCGACGGAAACTCCTCCCAACGAAGAACGCAGGGTGAAGACTGAAGGTTTGTGGACAAAATGCGAAGGCTGCCGCGCCATCATCTGGAAAAAGGATCTCGAGGCAAACTGGGAAGTTTGCCCCAAGTGCGAGCGACATTTTCGCCTGGGCGCCAAACGTCGTCTCGATCTCTTGCTGGATGACGCAAAATGGACGGAGCGCGATGCTGAACTGGCCTCAACCGATCCTCTGAAATTTGTCGACACCAAACCCTACTCGCAGCGTCTTCGCGAAGCTCAGGATCGTCTGGGAATCAATGATGCGATTCTCACCGCCGAAGGCCGTTTGAATGGCCGGCAACTCATCTGCTGCGCCATGGAGTTTGCATTTGCCGGCGGCTCAATGGGCGCAGTGGTCGGCGAAAAAGTGACTCGCGCTGCCGAACGCTCCGCGGAGCGCAAGACGCCGCTGGTTATCGTTTCTTGCTCCGGAGGAGCCCGGATGCAGGAGGGCGTGGTCAGCCTGATGCAGCTTGCAAAAGTTTCTGCCGCCCTGGCCCGACTCGATGAAGTGCGCGTTCCTTATATTTCGGTGCTCACCGATCCCACCACCGGCGGAGTTACCGCGAGTTTCGCCATGCTCGGTGATCTGAACATTGCTGAGCCCGGCGCGCTCATCGGTTTTGCCGGCCCGCGCGTCATCGAACAGACCATTCGCCAGAAGCTCCCGGAAGGCTTTCAACGCGCTGAATTTCTTCTCGAGCACGGCTTTCTCGACGCCATCGTGCCGCGCAAAGAGCTGAAAAATTACATCAGCCGCGCCCTCGATTTTTTCACTGATTAGCGAGCTGGAACTGGCATGAACTACGAAGATTCCGTCCGCTTTCTGCTCTCGCTGGGCAAAGAACTTGCCTCTCCGCAGCAGGCCAATGTCCAAAAATTTAATCTCGAAAATATCCGTGTGCTGGCCGAATATCTGGGCTCGCCGCATCGCGCCATTCCGTGCGCGCACGTTGCTGGCACGAATGGCAAGGGGTCCACAGCGGCCATGCTCGAATCCATTCTGCGCGCTTCTGGATTTTCGACCGGCCTCTTTACCTCGCCGCATCTCGAGCGCATCAACGAGCGCATCGCGATTAACGGCCGGCCCATCTCGGACGAGGATTTTGCCGCCGAATTCACCTGCATCCACGCGGCCATCGAGAGCCTGCTAGCCAATGGCGAGCTTGCCGCTCATCCCACCTTTTTCGAATGCCTCACCGCGATGGCCTTTCGCGCCTTCGCTCGCCACCGCACCGCCTTTTCAATTTATGAAGTAGGCATGGGCGGCAGGCTCGATTCCACAAACATCATTTCCCCCGAAGTCGCCGTCATTACTCATGTGGATTTCGATCACGAAAATTTCCTCGGCCATTCCATTGCCGAGATTGCTGCGGAGAAGGCCGGGGTCATCAAGCCCGGCGCCTGGGTAGTGAGCGCCGTGGAAAGGCCCGAAGCGCGGGACGTCATCGCCCGTCGCGCCGCCGCTGCTGGCGCGCATTTAGTCGAAATTGACGCTGCGTGGTCCCTCGAGAAAACGACTTCCCAGCACGGCTGCTATAGCATGGAAGTGATTGAATCCGCTTCTCATGCCCGCCTCGCGCTTGATGTGCCGTTACGCGGCCGAGTCCAAATGCGCAACGCCTTGGCCGCGGCCACCGCAGCTCGTCGGCTGAACGAGCGCGGCTTTTCGATCAGCAACGCCGCCATTGAACAGGGCATCCGCGAAGTCCGCTGGCCCGGCCGCCTCGAACAATTATCTGCAAATCCCACTGTCCTGCTCGATGGCGCCCACAATCCATCAGCCGCGCGCGAGCTTGCCGCTTTTTGCGACGAACATCTCCCCGGCCGCATTTGGCTGATTTTTGGCGCCCTTCGCGATAAAGCTGTCGACGAAATCGCCGGCCTGCTTTTCCCGCGCGCTTACGAAGTTTTCTTCACTGAGCCACAACAATCGCGCGCCATTTCCGCCGCGCTCCTCGCCGAACTCACCTCGCACTTGGCCCCCCGTTTCCAAGTCATTCCAAGCCCGTCGCAAGCTCTCGCTTGCGCCGTTTCGCTCGCTGCGCCTGAAGACGTAATCGTCGTCACCGGCTCGCTTTACCTTGTGGGCCATTTGCGCGAACACTTGATTCGCTCATTTTCGGCAGCCCAGCGCAAATCCATCCCCGCGCCTGCCCCGCTCTGAGTTTTTTCCTCGCGCCCTATCAGCAACCCCTTGTCTTTCCGTATGTGTCCGTTCGCGACCATCAAATCCCACGGATGAACACATTCTCTCGTTTCCCAGAAACGAACACTCCGTTAACGACCAACCCCGCAAGCACATATATCGGTTTTTCATGTTTCAGTCCGGCAACCGAATTGCTATTTCTGCGTCTAACCAAACATGGAACAACTGCACATTCTTTCGCGCTCATATGGCAGGCCGCCAAGACAGCAAACCATCGAGCTCTTCGTTCGCGGCCCAGCCCTTCTCTCTGAGTCGCTCCGTGCGTGCCCCAAGAAGATGTGGCTTTATCGCCCCGCGCCGGATCGCTGGAGCATCCACGAAATCATCCTGCATCTTGCTGACAGTGAAGCCGGCGCCTACATTCGCAGCCGCCAATTCATCGTCGAGCCCGGTTCCGATGCGCTCGATCACAGCGCGTCGACCTGGGCCGCATCGCTGGGCTATTTTCACCAAAGCACGCGCGATGCACTCGGCTTAATTTCGCGGCTCCGCAAGATGACTTGCCGGCTCCTGCGCTTCCTTCCAGATCCGGTGTGGTCTCATACCATGAAACTTCCCAAAGAAGGTCTCCTTACCTTGGAGCAGTGGCTTGAAAAACAGGCGGGTCACATCCCTCATCACGTCGGGCAAATTCAGCAAAATTGGAACGATTGGTCGAAGACTCACAGGCAGCGCAGGCCCGCTACTCGTCCGCTGCGCGCGCCGCACAGCGACGCTGAGGCCGTCCTGTCTCCGCTCGCATAAACGCTGCTACACGAGAGCGGCTTCAACCCCTGAGGTATGTATTTTGCGGCCGTCACACAGTCTTTACTGTGTGTGCCTTCGCTCTGCTGTTGCCTTTCATAGGGGCAGGGGCTTCCCCCCCGCGCAGCGTGAAACGCGGTATCGCTTTTTTGGGAGTGCGGCGGATCGACGCCGCTTTGCCATTCCTTTAGATGTTCCGACACGTTGCCTCGCCGCACTGCCGCTCGGTGCAACAGTTCACGCCACTTCAATTTCCATGGCTACGCCCAGCCCGCCAGAGACGCACAGCGTCGCCAGGCCGCGCTTCCCACTCGCTGAATTTCCTTCGCGCCGCAATTCATGAATCAGCGTCGTGGTGATGCGCGCCCCAGTGCACGCAATCGGATGTCCCAGCGCGATCGCCCCGCCATTCGGATTCAGCCGCTCGCGCGGAAAATTCAAATCCCGGTCGCACGCCAGCACTTGCGCCGCAAACGCCTCGTTCAGTTCGATCGCGCCGAACTCTTCGAGCTTCGTCCCCGTGCGACCCAGCAGTTTGCGCACCGCTGGAACCGGCCCAATTCCCATCACTCGCGGATCAACCGCCGAAATCGCCGCGTCCACAATCCTCGCCAGCGGCTTCAAATCCAGTTCGCGCACTTTTTCTTCGCTTGCCAGCACCACCCCCGCCGCTCCATCCGTAATTCCGCTCGCATTTCCCGCCGTTACCGTCCCGCTTTTGCTGAACACCGGCGGCAGCTTCGCCAATTTCTCCAGCGTCACGTCCGCGCGTACGTGCTCATCCTTTTCGACCCGCGTCACGTTCCCTTTTTTGTCCCGCGCTTCCACCGCGACAATCTCCCGGCTGAACCGGCACTCCAGCTGGGCCCTCGTTGCCCTCCGATGACTTTCCAGCGCAAATTCATCCTGCTCCGCTCGCGGAATTTTATATTTCTCCGCCAAAACCTCCGCCGTCTCGCCCATGATCATTTTTGAGATAGGACACAAAAAGCCATCGCGATACATCGCGTCCACCAGCGGCTGGTCCCCCATCTTCACGCCCCACCGCGCCTCCACCAGATACGGCACTTTGGACATCGATTCCGCGCCGCCCGCCACCACAATTTCTGCCGCGCCGAGCAAAATCTGCTGCCATCCCAGCACAATCGTCCGCAGCCCCGAAGCGCACGCCGCATTCACGGTGTATGCCGGAACGTCGTCGCCCAGACCCGCCCGCCACGCGATTTGCCGCGCTGGATTCGGCCCCACGCCCGCTGGCCGCGCATTGCCAAATATCAATTCATCCACGACCCACCGTTGCGCGTCCCGCTTGGTATTGGCAGACCCGCCGTTCGCGCGCGCGATGCTTTCCTCAATGCTGCCGCCTTCGCCCGGCTGCCGCTCCGGCGGAAGAGCCCCGCCAAACGCCCGCTCCAGCGCTGCGCGCACCGCAATCACGCCCAGATCCGGCGCGGTGAATTCCGCCAGCCCGCCGCCAAATTTCCCAATCGGCGTACGCACCGCACTCACAATGTAAACTCCGCGCTGATTCATCCTGTCCTGACTTCCTTTCCCTTTTCTGCGGCCCTATTTTCCCGAAACAAACTCGCCCTCCATCATATCGCAATCTCTTCGGCCATCGCCGTTTCGATGCCCGTACGATAAACTTGGCGATGCGAGGTTGATTTTCGTGGCACAGGCTTCAGCCTGTGTGCCTTTCCTCAATTATTTTTGGTAACGCGCCTTCCTCAACGAGTTTTTGCCCTGCGCTCGTCTTTCCAGCTCCTGCCGAATGAACTAAAATACCTTCGCCATGAACGCGCTCATGCAAGATCTCAAATACTCCCTCCGCATGCTCGCCAAATCCCCGGGTTTCACCGCCGTCGCCGTCCTCACGCTGGCTCTGGGCATCGGCGCCAACACCGCCATCTTCTCCGTCGTCAACGGCGTGCTCCTCAACCCGCTCGCGTATCCGCACTCCGGCCAGCTAGCCGCAGTTTACGCCACATCGCCGGCCACCACTCAGGGCTACATCACCTATCTGAACTTCCTCGACTGGCAGCGCGACAATCGCACTTTTTCCTCCATGGCCATGTACCGCAATCAGGACTACAACTTCACCGGCGCCAGCCAGGCCGAACGCCTCAGCGGCTTCATGATCTCCGCCGATTTTTTCTCCACGCTCGGCGTAAAACCCGTTCTCGGCCGCCTCTTTCGCCCCGATGACGACCATGTCGGCGCAGCCCCCGTCGCAATTCTCGGCGGAGGTTTCTGGAAACGCCGCTTCGGCTCCTCGCCCGCCATCCTCGGCAAAGCCATCACTCTGAACGGCACGTCCTATACCGTCATTGGCGTAATTCCTCCGAGCTTCAGCTTCTACGGCCCGCAGCGCGACGTTTACACGCCTCTGGGCCAGTGGAACGACCCTTCTTTTCGCGACCGCACCATTGACATGAGCGCCCACGCCATTGGCCGCCTTAAATCCGGCGTCAGCCTCTCGCAAGCCCGCGCCGACATGGCCGCCGTAGCCCGCAATCTCGCCGCCGCCTATCCTCTTGCCGACAAAGACGTCGGTATCACACTCGTTCCCATGAAGCAGGACCTCATCGGCAACGTCCAACCTCTTTTGCTTGTGCTTCTCGCTGCCGTTTGTTTTCTTCTGCTGATCGCCTGCGTCAACGTCGCCAATCTTCTCCTCGCCCGCTCTATGGGCCGCTCCCGCGAATTCGCCATTCGCGCCGCTCTCGGCGCCAGCCAAGCGCGCGTCATTCGCCAGCTCCTCACCGAAAGCATTCTCCTCGCCAGCTTCGGCGGCGTGCTCGGACTTTTGCTCGCTTTTTGGGGCGTCAAAGCTGTGCTCGGCGTCCTTCCCGGCACTTTGCCCCGCGCGAACGACGTCTCTCTCGACGCGCGCGTTTTGCTCTTCACTCTCGGCGCTTCGCTTTTCGCCGGAATCTTATTTGGCCTCGCTCCTGCGCTCAAAGCCTCCCGCGTCGATTTGCACGAAGTCCTCAAAGAAAGCGGCCGCGGCTCCAGCGGCGCCCGTCATCGCCTCCAGGGAATTTTCGTCGCCGCCGAAGTCGCTCTCGCCCTCGTTTTGCTCGTCGGCGCCGGACTCATGATTCGCAGCCTCGCCGCGCTCTGGCGCGTCAATCCAGGATTCAATCCCAGCCACGCCATCACTTTCGATCTCTCACTTCCGAACTCCGCCTCTGCCACTCCTGCCGAAACGCGCGCCCGTCTCCGCGCCTTCGACGCCCAAATGCAATCCATCCCGGGCGTCGAAGCCGTTTCCGTCACGCTCGGCTCGCGCCCTATGATTCACGACACTGTCCTGCCCTTCTGGATCCAGGGCCAGCCCAAGCCCGCCCACATCAATGACATGCATCAGACCATGTGCTATCTCGCCGAAGCCGGTTTCGGCAAAGCTATGGGCATCACCCTCGAGCGCGGCCGCTTCATCACCCCACAGGACAACGAGCACGCGCCCATCGTCATCGTCATCGACGACCATTTAGCCCGCACTTATTTCCCAAACGAAAATCCCATCGGCAAACGCATCGACATCGCTGCCTTCGATGTGCAGGCGCAAATCGTCGGCGTAGTTGGCCACGTCAAGCAGTGGGGCCTCGACGCGGATCCAAAATCCGCCGTCGAAGCGGAAATCTTCTACCCCTTCATGCAGCTTCCTGAAAAACTTATGCCGCTCGTCGCTGACGCTGTTGCTGTTGTTCTTCGCACCAAAGATGATCCCGCAGCGGTCATGCCGTCCGTGCGCCGCGCCGTCGCCGAAATTGACCCCGGCGAAGTGGTCTACGCCGCCCAAACTATGGACACGGTCGTCGCCAACTCATTCGCCGCGCGCACCCTCTCCATGATTCTTCTCGGAGTTTTCGCCGCGCTCGCCCTCCTGCTCGCCTGCATTGGAATTTACGGCGTGATCTCCTATCTGGTCGGCCAGCGCACTCACGAAATCGGCGTGCGCATGGCCCTCGGCGCGCAGCGCGAAGACATTCTGCGCCTCATCCTCGGCCACGGCGTCAAAATGGCGCTCATCGGCGTAGTCATCGGCGGCGCCGCCGCGCTCGTCCTCACCCGCCTCATGGCCAGCGAACTCTTCGGCGTCACGCCCCACGACCCGCTCACCTTTTTCACCGTCGCTTTACTCCTCATCCTCATCGCCCTCGCCGCCTGCAACATCCCCGCCCGCCGCGCCATGCGCGTCGACCCCATCGTCGCCCTCCGCTACGAATAGACGGGCGGTGTGGTCTTGCCCCATCCTTCAACCACTTCCAAATTTCTAATCGATAATTTTTGCCACTTTTGCGCTCCACTTGGCACTAGATCCGCAGCAGCGGAGGAAAACAGGAGCTGCTACCTCTTGAGGTGTTCGATGGCGTCCGCATTTCGTCTAAGGTATGCTCTTTCCCCATGATTGACCTCGGATATTTTCGCGAGCATCTCGACGAAATCGAGCAAATGCTGCGCAATCGCAGCGCGAAACTCGACCTGGCCGAATTCCGCGCCATCGACGCCGACCGCCGCCAGCGCATCACTTCGGTCGAGCGCCTGAAGGCCGAACGCAACAAGGGCAGCGAAGAAGTTGGCCGCCTGAAGAAGTCCGGCCAGGACGCCGGCGTGCTCATGGCGCGCATGAAGCAAATCGCGGAGGAAATTAAATACGACGACGCCAAAGCCGCGGAACTCGAGGACAAGCTGCGCGCCTTCATGCTGAACGTACCAAATATTCCGCATCCCTCGGTGCCCATCGGAACTGGCGCCGAAGGCAACGTCGAGGTGCGCCGCTGGGGCGCCCCGCCGAAATTCGATTTCACGCCCAAGCCGCACTGGGAACTGGGCGAGTCACTGGGAATTTTGGATTTGCAGCGCGCCGTGAAAATTGCCGGCGCGCGTTTCGCGTTGTATCGCGGCGCAGGCGCGCGCCTCGAACGCGCTCTCGCGAACTTTTTTCTTGATGTGCACACGCGCGAACAAGGCTACACCGAAATTCTGCCGCCCTTCGTCGTGAACACCGCCTCGCTGGTGGCCGACGGTAAGCTGCCAAAATTTGCCGCGGATATGTTCCGCCTGGAAAACACGGATTTGTGGCTCACTACAACGGCGGAAACGGAATTAACAAATTTGTTTCGCGACGAAACCTTGGACGCCGATTCTCTGCCCATCAGCGTGTGCGCCTGGACCGCATGTTTCCGTTCGGAAGCTGGCGCGGCCGGAAAAGATACGCGCGGCATCAAGCGGCAGCATCAGTTTCAGAAAGTCGAAATGTTCAAATTCACGCGCCCGGAAACAAGCTATGACGAACTCGATAAAATGGTGCGCGACGCCGAAGATTTGCTGCAGCGTCTGGGCCTGCATTATCGCGTGATGCAGCTTTGCACCGGAGATATGGGTTTCGCGTCTTCGAAAACTTATGACATCGAAGTGTGGGTGCCCTCCTCAAATGAATTTATGGAAATTTCCAGTTGCTCGAATTGCGAAGCCTTTCAGGCGCGCCGCGCCGGCATTCGCTTCAAAGGAAAGACCGGCCCTAAGAATCAAAAGTCCGAATTTGTGCACACGCTGAACGGCTCAGGCCTGCCGACCGGCCGCACCTGGATTGCCGTGATTGAAAATTATCAGCAGGCCGATGGCTCCATCGTGATTCCCGAAGCGCTGCGTGAATTTATGCGCGCCGAACGCATCACAAAAGGGAAATAAAAAGGGGCGCAAGGCAAATTAAGCTCGCGCCCGCGTTGAACGGAAAAAATGTGAAGCGGAAAATTTACATTCCGGATTTTGGAGTGATGGATTCGGCCTTGATGGCGCCATCCTTGTTTACGCTGCCGGTCAAAGTCACTTCCTGGCCGAGGTCGGCATCGGTTACAGCGTCCTGGTTTTGAATGCTGTAGACTTTCTTGGTTTTGGAATTGACGAACACGTAGGAAGCGCCCTTTTCTTTGACGCACTTCAAGGTACAGTTCTTCGCGCTCGCATTTGCGCCTTTTGCCCCGCAAAGATTGTCACTGATCCAGCCGGTCCATTTGTGCGACTTGGCGTGGGCGCTGCTGGCCAGACCTAGAGAAAACAGCAGTGCCGCGGCAACGCCGAGCACGTTCGACAGCTTCTTCATGTGATTCCTCCCTTTCGGATTGCTTCTGGGCTTCCGCCGGCATGCACTGCCAACGGTAGTTGTAGTGGCCGTCAAGAGTACGCGGAAACCGGAAGATTGGATGACTCGCACCAGGGAATCGGTACAAAATTTAATGGGTTTGCAGTCTTCCATCGCTTTCATCAGATTATCACCCATTCGATGCGGCCCGTTTCTAATGCGGTGAAGATTACAACAACTTGCAGCCAAGAAGGGAAAACGTGCCGCAAAAAACAGCGAAAGATATTATATGCTGGGTCAAGAAATCTACCGGCGGTCGGCGGCCAGGTGGCGAACGTCGCGCCCTGCGACCATATAAATTACGTCCTCGGCAATGTTGGTGGCATGGTCGCCGATGCGTTCGAGATTCTTCGTAATGAGGATCAATTCGAATGCCGGATACACGACCGCTGAGTTCTCCATCATGTAGGTGAGCAGTTCGCGAAAAATCTGATCGCGAAGACGGTCGACCTCGTCGTCGCGTATAAGCACTGACTTCGCCAATTCCGCATCGCGCTGCACCAGCGCATTGATGCTGTCGCGCACCATTCCTTCGGCGAGCTCGCTCATGCGCGGCAAATCGACGTAAGGCTTTACCTGCGGATGGCGGAGAATGCGCAGCGCGGACTGCGCGATGTTCACTCCCTGATCGCCAATGCGTTCCAGGTCGTTGTTGATCCTTGAGGCCGAAAAAAGGAAACGCAAATCGACGGCCATGGGCGCTTGCAGCGCAACGAGTCGCATGACTCGATCGTCAATTTCAATTTGCATGTCATTGATGACCTTCTCATCTTCGAGAACCTGCTCCGCTAGAGACTGGTCTTTTTCGAAGACAGCCTCCATGGCGCGATGAACCGAGCGCTCCGCAAGGCTGGCCATCCACAGCAGCCGTTCTTTCAGCTCTTCGAGATCATGTTCAAAATGCCGTTCCATTAATGCTCCTATGCTCGCAGAATCCTACCATCACAACCCGGTTCTTACGCTGGCCGCCAAGCTGCAATGTCTTAACCGAAACGGCCTGTAATGTAAGCTTCTGTGCGCGGATCAGATGGCGTGGTGAAAAGCGTTCCAGTATTTCGGTACTCAATCAATTGGCCGTCCAGAAGGAAAGCGGTAAAGTCACTGACGCGCGCGGCCTGCTGCATGTTGTGCGTGACGATCACAATCGTCCACGCTTTCTTCAGTTCGAAGAGCAACTCCTCGATCTTCGCGGTGGAAATCGGATCGAGTGCCGAACAAGGCTCATCGAGTAAGAGCACCTCGGGATTCACCGCCAGAGCACGCGCGATACAGAGGCGCTGCTGCTGCCCCCCAGAAAGCCCTATTCCGGATTGGTGGAGCTTGTCTTTTACTTCATCCCACAGACCGGCCTTGGTCAAAGCCTGCTGCACGCGCTCGTTCATTTCCGGACGCCGCAATTTTTCGTATAGCCGGATGCCGAACGCGATGTTTTCATAGACCGACATCGGAAACGGCGTGAGCTTCTGGAAGACCATGCCGATTTTGGCGCGCAATTGAGCGATGCTCCTCGAGTTCAAAATGTTTTCGCCGTCCAGGATCACCTCGCCCTCGGCGCGCTGACCGGGATAAAGGTCGTACATGCGGTTGAAAACTCGCAAAAGCGTCGACTTGCCGCAGCCCGACGGCCCAATGAATGCCGTGACACAGTTTTGACGGATATCGACGCTGACGTTTTTGAGGGCGTGGAACTTGCCGTAATAGAAATTCAAATCCCGGGCGGCGATTTTGACGGGTAGCTGAGCTGCACTGCTGCTCGGCACAGTCTCGGTGGGCTTGATGGAAATGGGCACGGTCGCCATAGGGAACCCTTCCTCTCGCTCGCGAGTCATTTGGGCACCTGGACTTTACCAAGGAACGAGCGCGCTACCAGGCTGAGCACTAGCACAAACGCGACGGCAATGAAGGCCGCGGCCCAAGCCATTTGTTGCCAGTTGGCATAGGGACTCAGCGCAAATTCGAAAATAACCATAGGAATATTGGCCATTGGACGGAACAAATTGGTGGAGAAGAACTGGTTGTTCAGGGCGGTGAAAAGCAGGGGAGCGGTCTCGCCGGTGATGCGCGCCAAGCCGATCAATATGCCTGTGAGAATACCGGCGCGCCCCGCCTTCCAAGTAACTTTGGTGATTACCACCCAGGCCGGCGCCCCCAATGCGACCGCCGCTTCACGCATGTCGCTCCCGACCAGGCTGAGCATTTCGTCGGTAGTGCGCACGATGATTGGAATCATCAGAATCGCCAGCGCAACACTGCCGGCGAACGCCGAAAAGTGCCCCATCGGAGCGACAACGATGGCATATGCAAACAAGCCGATTTCGATCGACGGCGCGCTTAACATGATATCGTTGATGAAACGCACAAGATTGGCGGTGCGGCTGCGAAAGCCGTATTCCGCCAGCCACGTGCCTCCCATCAAGCCAATCGGCACCCCGATAAGCATCGATAACCCCAGCAAGATCAAGCTGCCAACGAAAGCATTGCGTAAACCGAATGCGTCGGTGCCGGGCGGCGGCGTGTCTTGGGTGAACAGACTCCAATGCATCCCAGCGAGGCCGAACTTCAGCGTGGTCCAGAGGATCCAAAACAGAAAGAAGACACCAACTAACGTAGCGGCACCCATGAGGATTTTACTGGCCACGTCGATCACGCGCCGCCTTGCATGTACGCTGTATACGCTCATGCTAGTGTGCCTTCCCGCCGGCCAAGACGGCGTATCAGCAGGACGGCGAGGAACTGAACGGCTAAGGTGACAGCGATCAGGATCAAACCGAGATAAATCAACGAAGACAGATACAGCTTGGTCGTCGCTTCGGTGAATTCATTGGCCAGAACCGACGGAATGGTCGCGCCCGGCATTAACAGACTGGACGACAGCACGTTGCTATTTCCGATAACGAAGGTCACGGCCATAGTTTCGCCCAGCGCGCGCCCCAATCCCAGAAAAATTCCGCCAATCACCGCCGAACGCGTGTACGGCAAAATGATCTGCCAAGCCACTTCCCAGGTCGTAGCCCCCATGGCATAAGCGGATTCGCGCAGCGAAGATGGAACAATCAGGAACACATCGCGCATAATCGACGATATATATGGCAGCACCATGATCGCTAAGACGATCCCGGCGGTAAGCATGCCGATGCCCATCGGCGGGCCTTGGAACAGGGAGCCTATGCCCGGAATCGCTCCGAGATGGTCGCTGATCCACGGCTCAATTTTAGCGAAGACCGGGGCGAACACCAAGAGCCCCCACAGACCGTAAACGATGCTAGGGATGGCAGCCAACAGTTCGATGGCCGAAGCGACCGGTCTTTTAATCCAGACTGGAGCGATCTCGGCGATGAACACGGCGATCCCAAAGCTGAGCGGCACTGCCAGGAGCATCGCTATGGCCGAACTGACCAGCGTGCCGACAATGAACGGAAAAGCGCCAAAAGTTTGAGTAACGGGATCCCATTCGCTTGACTTGAGGAATCGCCAAATGCCGAATGTTTGAATGGCGGGCCAGCTGTCGTAGGTAATGGCGATTACGATTGCGAAAAGCGTCGCGGCTGCTAAAAACGCCGCGAACACTGCAGCCTTGTGGAATAGAAAATCGGCCGACAGCCGCCATGGCCTGCTGACCGATTTAGGCTGGTCGGACGCCGGTCGCATGCCTCTCTGCACTGCAACGTCCGACCCGTTCATGCGTCTTCCTTAAGACTTAAGACTGAACTTCAGGACACCAAGCGCCAGCGCTCAGATACTATAGCCGAGTTCCTTTTTCCAGTATGCTTTGATGGCCTCGACAGTGCTCGGCGGTAGCGGACCGAACGCGATGGACTTCGCCATCTGTTGCCCGTGCTCGAAACCCCAGTCAAAGAACTTCATGACCTGCATGTTCGTCTCTTTGGGAGCATTCTTGCGCAAGATTTGCCAGGTGCAACCCGAAATCGGCCACGTGTCGGGGCCAGGCTGATTCGTGAGGATAACATAGAAATCCTGCGCGTTGGCCCAGTCGACATGCGCCGAAGCATCCTGAAAACCTTGTAGCGTAGGACTAACGACCTTGCCCGCGCTGTTGATCATGCGGGCGTAGGACCCGTGCGTCTCCAAGATGTAGGCATACTCGACGTAGCCGATCGAGCCGGGGATACGCTGCACGTAAGAGGCTACACCTTCGCTTCCTTTGCCGCCAACGCCGACTGGCCACGCAACGGAAGTGTTGGAGCCCACTTTTTCCTTCCACTCCGGGCTGATCTTTGACAGATAGTTAGTGAACGTGAACGTCGTTCCGGAACCATCGGAGCGATGCACGACGGTGATGTTCATGTCGGGCAGCTTCAGGCCAG
This sequence comes from Candidatus Acidiferrales bacterium, assembly GCA_035933545.1. Classification (GTDB taxonomy): domain Bacteria; phylum Acidobacteriota; class Terriglobia; order Acidiferrales; family UBA7541; genus DAHUXN01. The sequence goes on from DASYYQ010000125.1 coordinate 114,892, forward strand.
GGTTGAGTTTTTCGATGGCCGGATCGTTCCACTTCTTGATCTTACCGAGATAGATGTCAGCGATAACCGGGCCGGTGAGAATGAGCTTCCCCGATGCAATCCCGGAGAGATTGTATGACATGGCGGCGCCGGCTACCGCTGTCGGAAACTGGATCAGCCCAGCAGCCTTCAAGTCTTCGGGCTTGAGCGGCATGTCGCTGGCGCCGAAAGCCACCGTACCGGCCTTAATTTGGGCTATCCCTCCGCCCGAGCCGATAGACTGGTAATTGACTTCCGTACCGGTCAGCTTCTGATACGTCGCAGCCCATTTAGCCACTAACGGGTACACCCAGGTGCTTCCGGCACCCGTGAGGGTGGCGCCTGCATAGGTGCCGAGCGAACAGGCCGTTGCCAGCGCCAGGACTATCCATATATTCCTGAGAAACTTCATGCTCTCTTCCTCCTTCGTCAAATTTATATTTCTACCGCTGCTATGTGTTGCAGACCAGTTTCTAAAACGTTTCACCGCAAAATCGTCAAGTCTCAAAGGGCCGAATGCAGACTCGGCGCAGGTACTATTGCGCCTGCACCGAGCCGCTTGCGGCGGCGCTCTCGCTATGGCTTTCCCATCGTTGGCGCGGAACCCGGAAGCGTATACCGCAGGTCCAGGAATATCATGTTTATGTTCGCGTTATTGGGCTGTCCCGGCGCGACGTACCACGGGTCTCGGCTTACGTAAGAATACTGGCCGATCAGCGTCAACGCGCCATACTTTGCATCCTTCCAGAAGTTATTGCTAAACCCGACGGAGCCTTCCTGGATAGTGCGATTCATTCCGGATGACGGACCAGTGCATCCCGTAATCGTGGACGGCCCAAATCCATACCCAACCGGGCAGCCGTCCGTGTCAATCTGCACGTTCCGAGGGATGTACACCAGTCCGTAATAACCCCAGAGCGTCGTGTTGCTGTGCGCGAACTCAAGGCCATCAACGGTGGATCCGGAATGCACCAGAGACGGGCTTCCATCTGCTCTGATCACGAGGTCGGGAGCTTGGCCGAAGATGTAACGGCCCCCGCCATCGCCCCAGTAATTGTGTGTCAGCACACGCAAACCATTGGTGATGCCAAAGTCCAAATTTACGAACCCAGCTCCACCCGTCGCCGAGTAGTGCGTTGTCGTTGCCTCGTTGTACAGTTGAAAGAACCGCGCGATACCGCCGACTTCGAAGTGCAGCCGCTTCGACGGGTCGAACGCCAGCTTGCTGATAATGTCTGGAGCGCGGTTTGGCGGACCCAGACTCGCGCTTCCATTGTCCAACTCCTTTCCTGCATAACCGGAACAGCATGCCGGAAGTGCGATTGCCGTGGACCCATTCGTTCCGCCCATATATTGGTCTGGCGAGTCCAAGGCAATGGCCCAAGCCGCTTTATCGTTAGCGAAATGGTATGCTATCCGAAATTCTGGGATGCGTCCCCAGACGTTGCCCAATTGGTAGTTCGTGTCCATGTTGTCGGAGAAAAAGATATCGCCAGGTATGGGTGAAACGCCTACGCGATTGGGTGTTGCCAGGCTCCACGTTTGCCCTCCCAATACCTCCCAAGGGCCCTTGCGAAGGTCAACCCAATACACCCGCGATCTCAATGTGTTGCTGTTGCTGCTCACCGCCAGGTTCGTCGGTGCATTGCCCAGAAAATCGGCTTCCATGTAGCCGATTACGTGAGCGCCTTTCACATTTGCATCTACGCGGAACCCGATGCGCGAGTTCTGCATGCTGAAGCGCAGCTCGCTTTCGTTAGTCTGGTAGTTGCTAGCGCCGCCGTAGGGAATGCCCGCGAAGTTCGTGCCAATTCCGCTTCCCGCGTTCTTGCTGCGCCACACCATCGTCATGTCCGCAAATCCAACAGGAGTTATGTACGCGCTACCCAATTTGAATTGAAGGGGCGAAATCTCGGAAGCCTCGTCGCCCTGCGCCGCGGCAGCCTCTGCCGGCCGACTCATCGTGCTCGATGCCGTGGCTCGCAGAGGCGTAGAGGTTGTAGCGGTTGAACTGGATTCCGCGGCGACTGGCATTGGCGCCGCCGATGGCGCTACGCTGCCGATTGCCGCAGGCGCAGCTGTCGAAGTGTGCCCCCCAGCCGGTTGCACTGATGCCGCCGGCCCGGTCTTCTGCGTTGCGTCCTGCCCCTTCAGCGCATCGATTTCTTTCTGCTGCTCGTCCAGCGCCCTGCGTTGCGCAGCCAATTCCTGTTGCTGCGCCTGAATCAAATTCTGCAACTGTTGTAGCTCTGCCGGCGTGCCGCCATTTTCCGGCTTGGCAGGCTGAGCCTTGGCCGCCGTTTTTTTCGGAGTGTTTGGCGTGGTTTTAGCCGCCGAGCTATTTCCTTTCTCTGTTGGAACCGCGTTCTTGTCTCCTCCTGTTCGTGCCATGGCTGGTACGGTCAGGAAGAACATCGCGGCTGCTAACGTGAGGCCAATTCTTCGCATTCACTTCCTCCTTAGTAGTAAGCTCGTGGCGCTCCGAGGCGCCCTGATTTCAATCCCCTGCGAAACTCGGCCGTTGGGCCTTTCAATCGGGTTTCTATTCCGCACGGGCCGCCGAAATGCTTGGCTGGCGCCGGAGAGACGCCAGCCGTTTCGGGGCGATGTAGCAGACCTTTACGCTGGTGAAGGCGTGGGGTGTAGCTCAAGATCTGCTCCGTGGGTCGCCGAAACTCTGGCAGGGAAGTTTGAAAGGCTAATGAGAGGATTGTGAATATTGTGTTACATATCCTCAGCGGGTCTTTCTAAGTGGGAGATGCTAAAGGACTTCCCTTTATCGCGTTAGATGAATGACTTCGCGAAACGCTTTTTCAGCGGGCCAGCGGCACGGAAAAGCGGAACTTTGAGCCTTCACCGACGGCGCTTTCCACCCAAATCTTGCCGCCGTGACTCTCAACTACATGTTTCGCAATCGCTAAACCCAGGCCAGTGCCTCCGGCTTCCCGCGAACGCGCATCGTCCACTCGATAAAATCGCTCAAAGATGCGCGACTGTTCGGCCTTCGGAATGCCAATTCCAGTATCCGTTACCGTGAGTATCGCGAATTCCCCATTCGCGTCCACGCTCACTGAGATTTGTCCTCCGGCAGCGGTGTACTGGATGGCATTATCGAGCAAATTGCGCAGCACTTCGCGAAGCAAACTGGCATCTCCGCGAACGCGCTTAATCTTCGCCGGAAATGGCTCGATGGATAAAGAGAGCCCCTTCTTCGTTGCGGCGGCGCGTGCGCCTTCCTCTTCCAAAGCGAGCACCTCGCGCAAGTCCACCGGCTGCAGGTCAAACTCTAGCTTTCCGGCCTCGATGCGCGAGAGCTTCAGCAAATCATCCGTCAGCCGCGAAAGCCGCGCTGAATGATCGCGGATGATTTCGATGAAGCGGCGATTATTGTTTTGGTCCTTGAGAGCGCCGGCAAGGAGCGTTTCGGCGAATCCGTGAATCGCCGTCAAAGGCGTGCGCAGCTCATGTGAGACATTTGCCACGAAATCCTTCCGCACCTGCTCCAAGCGCCGCAGTTCGGTGATTTCGTGCATCGCCACCACTGCGCCGTAGCGCGCTTCCGCCGCTGGCGCAACAGGCTTAGTCTCTCTGTCAAACGCCGGAACTGGCGCCACGGAAACGAAAAAACTTTGCGGCCGGGCCGTGCCGCCCGTCGAAATCTCGCCGTGAAGACCTTCTTCACCCTTGAGCGCGCGCCGGATCAACTCAACGATGTCCGGCAGCCGGATCACTTCGACTGCTGATTTACCTTCGACGCTCGCGGCAGGCATATTCCAAGTTGCTGCAAACACCTCGTTGCAGAACACAATGCGCTCGCCGGCGTCCACTACCGCGATCCCCTCCGCCATGCTGCGCATAATGGCTGCCGAGCGATTGCGCTCTTCGGTGAGCGAACGAATGGCGGCCTGCAAACCCTCCGTGTTTTCCTGAATTGCCTGCACCAGAGCGCTCAAGCCGGGTCCCAAGCTGCCGCGACTTTCGATGGCACTCCCGCGATCCAATTCTCCTGCGGCCATGCGCCGCAGAACGCTTCTCAAGCGCGTCATTTGGCTCGCAACGCGCCACAAAAGGAGAAAGGAGAGAGCCACCGCCGCAAGCAGAAGCGCTACCGCTGCCTGCAGGGCAACATAGGAAGGGGCAACATTCCAGAGGAGGCTGGCTGGCACGCCGTTCAGCTCGCGCGCGTTTCGAACAGATAGCCGGCGCCACGAATCGTTTTCAGATATTCGGGCCGTTCCGGATTGACTTCCACTTTTTCGCGCAGCCGCCGAACATAGACGTCCACGCTGCGGGGCGTCACAAAGCGGTCGCTGCCCCATACCGCGTCGAGCAACTGATCACGCGAGAACACACGATTGGGACGCGATGCCAGAAAATAGAGCAGGCGGAATTCCAAAGTGCTCAGCGCCAGCGTCTTGCCCTGCCGCTGCGCGCGATAAGACACCGGATCGACGCTCAGCGCCCCGATTTCCAGCGTCTTCACTTCTTTTCCGGGAGGTTGAACCCGCCGTAGCAGCGCCTTCACGCGGGCCATGAGTTCGCGCGGACTGAACGGCTTGGTTACATAATCGTCCGCGCCCAGCTCGAGTCCCACAATACGGTCCGCCTCGTCGCTGCGCGCCGTCAGCATCAGAATCGGCAGCCGGTTCAGCCGCTCGTCGCGCCGAATTTCTTTGCAAATCTCAAGCCCTGAGAGTTTTGGCAGCATCAGGTCCAAAATCAGCAGATCGGGCGGCGATTTGCGTATCTGCGCCAGCCCTGCAACGCCATCGCCGCACGCGCTGGTTTGATAGCCCTCGCTTTCAAGGTTATAACGCACCAATTCGACGATGTCCTTATCGTCTTCGACAATCAGGATGCGCGGTTCGGGGTTCACGCTGCCCTTGAGCATATCCAAACCCCATTCGCCCAGCAAGCGGCTCGCTTCCAGGTTAATGAATTTTCACATTGTTAATGTAGCTGAAATCTGCGACAGGGAATTCCCTCATTCGTTGTTTCATCACTTTTTGCGGGCAGCGTCCAGCATTTCCCACGCTGCGTCGGGGAAATCCACAAAATCATTGAACTCGCCGGCGCCGCGCAGCCACAATCCGCCGTCAATCACCACGCATTCACCATTCACGTACTCGGCCATGTCGCTCAAAAGATAAGCCGCCAGATTGGCAAGCTCATCGTGGCGCCCAAATCTCTTCATGGGATGCGCAAGCCGCGCGCGCTCTTCGAGTTCTTTGCTCGGCAACAATCGCGACCACGCGCCTTCGGTCGGAAATGGCCCCGGCGCAATCGCGTTCAAGCGAATGTTGTAGCGCGCCCATTCCACCGCGAGCGAGCGCGTCATCGCCAGCACGCCCGCTTTTGCACACGCGGAAGGAACCACGAATCCGGAACCGGAGCCGACTGCGGCGTAAGTCGCGGTTATGTTCAAAATGTTTCCGGCTTGCCGCGCGGCGATCCATTTTCGCGCGAGCGCCAGCGTGCAATGGAAGGTGCCCTGCAGCACAATTCCGGTGACCGCGGCAAACGCATTCGGCGAGAGCTTTTCCGTGCGCGCGATGAAATTTCCGGCGGCATTGTTGACCAGCGTATCTACGCGGCCGAATTCTTTTTCCGCGGCGGCCACCGCTGTTTCTACCGCGGCAAAATCGCGCACGTCGCAGCAGGAGTACGCGGCGCGCGACTTTTTGACGCGAATTTCGTCGCATGTTTTAGCGAGCGGCTCTTCGCGGCGCCCCGTCAGAAATAAATTCGCGCCAAGCTCGGCGAAGCGCAACGCCATCGAGCGGCCCAGGCCGGTGCCCCCGCCAGTGATAAAAATTGTCCGGCCTTTCAGCAAATCTGTCTGAAACATCTCGCGCTCCTTGGCGGCGATGCTTTTCGCATCTGTATTCTGTTTATTTTGGTGCGCGCGGCAGGAATTTTGCCGGTAGCGGATTCGAACGGCTTTCTTCTTGCCATAACACGGTGACGATCCACCAGCGCGAGCCGTCGAAAAATAATTGAATGCTGTTGATGCCTCGCGCGAAAGGCTTGGAATCCCTGGCGGCGTGGCGCGATTCATACGTGCTGAAAACCTGCATGATTCCGCCAAAGCGTTCCGCCTTGCGCGCAACTTCCTTTTCGAAAAAGCCGTTCTTTTCCAAGTACGGGCCTGCGCGCGCGACGTAGTCCTCCGGTGTCAGCGTTCGCGCTTGTTCGCCGCCAGTGGGTTTTGGCGACGTTGGTATCAGCCGCGCCCCAGGCAGAAAAAGCGAGCGAAAGCGGTTCCAGTCGCGTTTTTGCCCTGCCGGGCCGGAAATTACTTGATACAGGGCGGCGAGAATCGCATCGGGCGAAGAAACGTCCGCTGGATTTGCCGGTGGTTGTATCGCAGCCGCTTGCGATGCAGCGGAACTTGATTGCCCAGCTCTAGCCGGAGCCGCGGCCGCCGCCATTAGCGCTACGACACAAAAAACGCGAAAGCTCTTGAACATTTCACGCCTCCTCATAACCGCAATAAATCTTGCAGCGCAGTTGGGAGAGCTTACTTCCAATTGGGGGCTCTGCAAAGATTTTTAGCGCTGGACGAAAAGCCGGAAGCATAATATACGCGCCGTGGGAATGAATTGACGCAGGAGGCCGAATGACGAAAAACAGGTTTTGCGCCAGTCTTGCGCTCGCGTGCGCGGCGGCGATTGGATTTGGCTCTGCCGGGCAAAGCGCGGCGGCAGCCCGACGCGCGCAGGCACGAAGCGCAAAGACGTCCTCGCCGGCGATGGCGGCGCAGTGGAAGGATGCGCGGCAGATTTCAGCGGCGGAGCTGGCGAAGAGAATTTCAGGGCCGAAAAACGCGCGGCCGATCATTCTGCAAGTGGGCTTCAAAGTTCTTTATGACGGCGCGCACATCCCGGGAGCGATTTTCGCCGGGCCGGCTTTCAATGCGGAGGGCCTCGCCCGGCTGAAATCGGCGGCGGAGAAAATCCCGCATAACAAAGAAGTGATTATCTATTGCGGCTGCTGCCCGTGGGAAAAATGTCCGAACATTCGTCCTGCCTATGAGGAATTGCGCAGGATGGGATTTTCGCGCCTCGTGGTGCTGCTCATCCCCCAGGATTTCGCGCATGACTGGGTTGATCAAGGCTATCCGGTCGCGCGAAAGATAAAATAAGATTCACATTGAATTCGCGCATGGGTGCTGACAACGCGCGCGGGCATCGAGATGGCGTCACGTCCAACGATGCGATCTTTTCCTGTTTGTCTTTTGTAGGGCTGCCGTGAAACATTTCGCTTTTCGGCGTACAATAAGCAAATCGTGAGTCCGGAACGCAAAGCTGCCGCTGACCCTGTCGCTCAGCGTGTGCTCGACCTTAAATTCGTCGAGCTGATGGACAAAGTTCGCCGCAACCGTCCCGGCGACGACACAGATCTCGTGCGTCGCGCCTACGATTTCGCTTCCGAGCAGCATCGCCTGCAGCGCCGTGAATCCGGCGACCTTTACCTTTCCCATCCGCTGGCCGTGGCCGGCATTCTCGCGGACATGAAGCTCGATGTCACTACACTCTGCGCCGCGCTCCTGCACGACATCGTCGAAGACACCAAAATTCCCATCGAGAAAATTTCCGAGATGTTCGGAGCGGATGTCGCCCGAGTGGTTGGCGGCGCGACAAAAATCAGCCGCATTGACCTCCTTGCGCCCGAGGCGCGCCAGGCGGAAAACGTCCGCAAAATGCTGCTGGCCATGGTCAGCGATGTTCGCGTCATTCTGGTGAAGCTGGCCGACCGTCTGCATAACATGCGCACTCTCGAATATCTCGCTCCCGACCGCCAGCACCGCATCGCCACGGAAACCCTGGAAATCTATGCTCCGGTAGCCAATCGCCTCGGAATGGGCGTGATGCGCGGCGAACTCGAAGACCTGGCTTTCCGCTACCTCGAGCCTGCGGCCTTCCTCGAACTGCAGAAAAAAGTCATCACCAAGCACAAGCTGCAGGAAAAATTCCTCCACGAAGTGCAGGACGCAATTCGCAAAAAAATGGTCGAGAGCGGCATTCCCGCGGAAGTGGAAGGCCGCACCAAAGGCCTTTTCTCGCTGCACCAGAAAATGCTCCGGCAGCAGCGTTCCATTGACCAGATTTACGACCTCATGGCCGTGCGCGTCATCACCGACACCGTGAAAAACTGCTACGCCGCGCTCGGCGTCGTCCATCAGATTTGGCGCCCAGTCCCGGGCCGTTTCAAAGATTACATTGCCATGCCGCGCCCCAATCTCTATCAATCCTTGCACACCACCGTGATTCACTCCGGCCAGCCCTTCGAGATTCAAATTCGCACTCAGGACATGCATCGCATCGCCGAACAGGGCGTCGCCGCTCACTGGAAGTACAAAGACGCGCGCGGCTCATCTGGCCGTCCGGGTGCCGACACCGACGACCGCGACGATCAGCGCGTCGTGTGGATGCGCCAGCTTATCGAGTGGGTGCAAGAGATGGAGGAGCCTACTGAATTTCTCTCCACTCTCAAAGTGGATCTCTATCCGGAAGAGGTTTACACCTTTTCGCCCAAAGGCCGCGTGGTTGTTTTGACGCGCGGCTCCACTCCCGTCGATTTCGCCTATTCCATCCACACCGAAGTTGGCCATCAGTGCGTTGGCGCAAAGGTCAACGGCCAAATCGTGCCGCTGCGCCACGTGCTCACCAATGGCGACGTGGTCGAAATCATCACGCAGAAGGGCCACGGTCCCAGCCGCGACTGGCTGAAGTTTGTGCAGACCTCGCGCAGCCGCAGCAAAATACGCCATTGGATTAACCTGCATGAGCGCGAGGAAGCCACCACCGTCGGCCGGCGCTTGCTTGAACGTGAAGCGCGTCACAGCGGCGTCAGTCTGAAAAAAATCTCCGATGAAGATTGGCAGCGCGTCGCCGCGGAATATGGCTGCGGCCGCATCGACGATCTTCATGCCGATTTGGGCTATGGAAAATGGTCGGCGCGCCAGGTGCTTGCCAAGGCTTCTGGCCAGCCGCTTGTTGAATCCCCTGAAGAAAAATCTCCGAAGATTGTCTCCACCGTCAAGCGCATGCTCGGAATGCAGAACGCGCCAATTCAAGTGCGCGGGCACGACGATTTGATGGTCTATCGCGCGAAGTGCTGCAATCCCATCCCCGGAGACGACATTGTCGGCTACGTCACGCGCGGCCGCGGCGTCGCCGTGCACTCCACCTCCTGCCCCAATGTGCAGAACCTGCTGTACGAAGCCGAACGCCGCATCCCAGCGGAGTGGTCCAGTCCCGGCGAAGCCACTTTTCCCGTGCGCCTGCGCCTCCTCACCGAAGATCGTCCCGGCATGCTCGCCGAAGTCACCGCCGCCATCAGCGTCGCCGACGTAAACATTCGCACGCTCGAAAGCGTGGGCGAGCATCTGCACGCGCGCATCGAAATCGCGCTGGACGTCCGCGACCGCAAGCAGTTCGAAAAAATCCTCCTGCAGCTCAAGAAAATCCCCGGCATTTTCGATATCGAACGCATGTACAACGTTTAACCCGCCGGGCCTTACTCCTGCCCTGCATTAACGCTTCCGACATACGCTCCCTGCGCCGCCTTCCCGCCACGCTACAATTGCATTGCTATGGGCCCATCCTCTCTCCTCCGCCATTGCCACCGGTGCGCCGCAGTGCGTCGCTCGACTCTGGCTACTCTGCTGTTAGGCGTTTCTCTCTTTCTCTTTGCCTGCCAGCGCATGGCGCCGCTGGATACGACTCCTCTGGATAGCTCCGGCATGAGCTTCGCCGCCGTCCAGACGCTTCGGAGTATGAACATCAATAACGCCGAAGTGGCCCAGGTTGCTGCCGCCAAGCAGGCGGGCCTTTCCGACGATGACTGTATTACTCTCTTACGGCTGGTCCGCAGCCGCAAACAACAATTCGACATCGGCGACGATGTGGCGCAACTGCTCCGCGCGGGCGTCTCCAGTGGCACCGTGATGCAGCTTGCGCAGCTTGACCAGATCAAGTTGTGGGGCGGTGAAGCAACTGCCATGCGTCTCGCCGGACTTTCTGAAGAAATCATTCTGGAAGAAGCGCATCGCCGCGCCGCGGGCCTCCCTGTTCTTTCCGGCGCATCCCTCGCCAACTTCAAAAACACCGGCATGCGCGAAGCCACTTTGCTCCAGCTGGTTCGTCGCGGCGTACCCGAAAGCGAAGCTCATATCATCCTCGCTCTTCGCCGCCGCGGCTGGAACGATGCCCAGATTTTACGCCGCTATCCCGGTGGCCGTTAGCCCAGCCGCCAGTACGCAGTTCGAATGTTCTTAATCGTGACATTAGCAGTCAAAATTCGAACTGAGCCGCTACTCGCCTTCGCATCTTGGTTTCCAAGTTCCAATCTCAGACCTCGAACCTCCATCACCCTAGACCCGCGCGCATTACCCCGGTAAAATCCTTCTGCTTTGACCGTCTCCATTCGTAATCGCGCTCGCGCCACAATCCTCGCATCGCTTGTGCTTCTCGCCGCGGTTTTGCTTTCCGGCTGCGGCGTGCCGGTTGCTCCGGGCTATCAGATTCAAAAGGAATCGCTCACCGTTCATTTCATTCCCGGCGCGTCGCCTCATCTCGCCATTCGCGCCGATTACCGCCTGCAAAACGCCGGCACAGCGCCGCTCAATTCCGTCGAAGTCACGCTTCCGGGCGAGAAAAGTTTTGGCGGCGCCAACTTTCGCGCGACCGTCGCAGGCAGAGAAATCACTCCCCAGCGCGAGCAAAGCGTCGCTGATGAAACAGAGCCCCCTGGCGCCCCTCCTGCCGAATCTCTTTGGCGCATTCCGTTGCCCGGCTCCTTGCGCCAAAAACAAAAAATCGACATCGCTCTCGAATATGACCTTGCAGAGCAGGCGACGACGGATCCGCGAATTTCCGCCGGAGCCATGGCGTTTTACCTGAACGATTCCGGCTGGTTCCCGGAATTCCAAGAGCCTAAAGCGCTTTTCGCCGAAGACATCGTGCGCCCCAATCCCGCCAGCCTCACCGTCGTCGTTCCCGCCAATTTTCTCGTCACCGCCAGCGGTGAACCCCATGGCGCAAAGAAACGCAACGCCGAGACCGAGTTTCGCTTCCGCATCGGCAGTTCCGACTTCGACCCGTACGTCCTCGCCGGCCAATATCGCGAGCAGAAATTCTCGGCTGATGCCATGCAAGCCGTTATCTGTACGTTTCAGCCCATCTCCGCAGCGCAAGCTCAGCAGACCGCCGCGCAAATCGCCGCCGCAGCAAAGTTCTACGCGCAGAATTTCGGCCCGCTGCCAAAATCCATGCACAACGTTTATGATGCTCAGACGCCGAAAGTCCTCGCCGCCGGAAATGTTAATAGGGAGAGCGTCCGGAATTCTCTGCTGCCAGGAGTTATTTATTCGTGGGGCTTGTACTCCGCGCAGTCCTTGTCGACGGGCTTGAACAATCGTCTCGCCGCATCGCTGGGGCCGACGGAACTCGCGTACACTTGGTTTTCGCACATGATTGTTCCCAGTCCCGCCGCCTGGATGCTTAGCGATGGCTTCGCGTCCTACGCCGCAAATTTGCAAACGTCTCGTGCCAGCGCAATCCATGACGCTCTTGCGGATTACGATAGCCAGCGAGCCACAGCCGTCGCAAAGCCTGTTCTTTCGCTCGCTCCAAGCGACCCGGCAGAGCAGCTCAGGCTCGGAGCCGACAAAATGCAACTCTTCTTCTTCGCTCTCGAAGACAAATGCGGCCGCCAAAATCTTATCCACGCCATCTCTCATATGGTTTATGCTTTGCGTGGACAGCAATACGGCTATTCCGATTTTCGCGCCGCCCTGGAAGGGGAATGCCACCAGAATTTAGCGGGATTTTTTCGCACTTGGCTTAATCAGAAGGGAATTCCAGCGGATTTTCGCGCTCGTTACGAAAACGCGAAACCGCAATAGCGCTATAAAACGAATTTCAATAAATTTACAGGAGGAACCGTGAAGGAAGTCATTGCCACGCCGCACGGCCCCAAGGCCATCGGCCCCTACTCGCAGGCCATCCGCGCCAGCGGCCTCATTTTCATTTCCGGCCAGGTCGCGTTTGATCCTGCCACCAGCCAGCTCGTCGAAGGCGACATCGCCGCGCAGACCGATCGCGTCATCCAAAATCTCAAAGCCATTGTCGAAGCCGCTGGCTCCTCGCTCGATAAAGCCGTGAAGACCACCGTTTTTTTGAAGGATATGGGCGAGTTCGCCAAAATGAACGAAGTTTACGCTCGTTATTTTCCATCCGCTCCTCCCGCGCGTTCTACTGTGGAAGTGGCGCGGCTACCGCGCGACGTTCGCGTGGAAATCGATCTCATCGCGCTAGCTTAGCGACGAAAATCCGACATGGCCCAAATGGAAATTCGCCACAATTGGACGCGCGACGAAATTCGCCGCATCTTTAATCTTCCGCTTCCTGAACTGATTTTTCAGGCCCAGCTCGCTCATCGCGAATTCCATCGTCCCGAGGAAGTCCAGCTCTGCCGCCTGCTTTCCATCAAAACGGGCGCGTGCCCTGAAGATTGCGCGTATTGCTCGCAGAGCGCTCACTACAAAACCGGCGTCGCGCGCCAAAAATTAATGCACCCTGCCGAAGTTCTCGAATCCGCAAAACGCGCCAAGGCCGATGGCGCCACTCGTTTCTGCATGGGCGCGGCCTGGCGCGATGTGCCGGAGGGGAAAGAGTTCGACACCGTTCTCGAAATGATTCGCAGCGTCGCCGCGCTCGATCTCGAAGTCTGCTGCACCCTCGGCATGCTCACCGATTCGCAGGCCGCGCGCCTCAAAGACGCCGGACTCACCGCCTACAATCACAATCTCGACACCTCACCGGAATTCTACGGCCACATCATCACCACGCGCCTCTACGAAGACCGCCTGCAAACCATCGGGCGCGTCCGCAAAGCCGGCATCACTGTCTGCTGCGGCGGAATTCTCGGCCTCGGCGAATCCAAAGAGGATCGCCTCGGCTTGCTGCAACAACTCGCCAATCTCGATCCGCATCCCGAGAGCGTGCCCATCAACGTGCTTGCCCGCGTCGAAGGCACTCCGCTCGCGAGCGCTCCCGATCTCGATCCCTTGATTATGGTCCGCGCCATCGCCACTGCGCGAATTCTCATGCCTGCTTCCCGCGTGCGCCTCTCTGGCGGACGCCACAAATTGTCGCGCGAAGCCATCGCCCTCTGCTTTCTCGCCGGCGCGAATTCCATTTTCACCGGAGAAAAACTCCTCACCACGCCCAATCCCTCCGTGGACGAAGACAAGGCACTCCTCGAAAATCTCGGCATGAAGGCCATGCAACAACATGCCTGACGCGAACGCCCATCCCGGCTTGCCTGAGAACGATCTGCGCGCCCGTATCGATGCGGACTTACGCGTGCTACACGACCATTCGCAATTTCGCTCGCTCGAAATTCCCGCGGGCATCAATCTCTGCTCCAACGATTATCTCGGACTCGCGCGTGACCCGCGCCTCAAGCAAGCGGTTCTCGCCGCCCTCGATTCCGGCGCGCAGCTCGCCTCCACCGGCTCGCGCCTGCTCTCCGGAAATTCCCTCGATTGGCAAACTATTGAATCCGAATTCGCGAATTTCGCCGGCGCAGAATCCGCTCTCTATTTCAGCTCCGGATACGCCGCCAATCTCGGCCTGCTTAGCTCAATTCTCCAGCCGGATGACTTCGTTTTCTCCGACGCGCTCAATCACGCCAGCCTCATTGACGGTATTCGCCTCTCGCGCGCCCGCAAAATCATTTACCCGCATACCGATTTGCGTTTTCTCGAACGCTCTCTCCGCGAAAATCAAAATATGTCCGGCGCTAAAATCATCGTCACCGAAAGCGTCTTCAGCATGGAAGGCGACATCGCGCCGCTCGCCGAAATTCTGCATCTCGCAGAACAACATGCCGCCTATGTGATTGTTGACGAAGCGCACGCCCTCGGCATCTGCGGCGCGGAAGGCCGCGGCCTCGTTGCAGAACTTGTCGCGGAACTCCCCAATCGCAGCCGTATCCTCGCCTCCGTTTACACCTGCGGAAAAGCTCTCGCCAGCATTGGCGCTTTCGTTTGCTGTACGCGCACGATAAGAGACTTCCTCGTCAACCACGCGCGCAGCTTCATTTTCAGCACCGCTACTCCGCCCTACATCGCGCATCAAATCCGCGTCGCGCTCGCCCTCGCGCGTGCCGCCAGCGATCGCCGCGCCCATCTGGGCCAAATCGCCGCCGCATTGCGCGCCGAACTTTCCGCCGCTGGCATCAACTGCGGCTCCAGCACATCGCACATCATTCCCATAATTCTGGGCTCGAATGAGGCCGCCCTTCACGTTGCGTCGCAATTGCAATCTGCCGGATTCGCGGTGAAGGCCATCCGCCCCCCCACCGTTGCGCCCGGCACGGCGCGCATTCGCCTCTCTCTCACCAGCGCAATCTCTTTCGAAGACGTCCACAGGCTCTCTCTCGCCCTCGCCAGCGCAATTTCTTCCGCGCCTCGCGCCTCAGCCGCCTCCCTTGCGCATGCGTATTAACATCACAAATGTCACAAACAAGTATCGCGAGCAGTTTCCTCAGGGCACGGCTTTTTATTCTAGATGCTTTATACAAAGGCCAGCCATGCGTCACTCATAGGATTGACGCGGCGCGTTTTGTCAGGGCACGGCTAGCCGTGCCGATCAGCTGTGAAGCTAAACGGGCTTTAGCCCCTGAGGTAAGTCGTGCACTCGCGAGAAATAGCTTCGAAATCAGCCGCTAGGCGTTTTTTCATCACCGGCACGGACACCGGCGTCGGCAAAACTACCGTCTCCGCGCTTCTCTGCGCCGCCCTCGGCGCAATTTACTGGAAGCCCATTCAAACCGGCACGCGCGACGGCACCGACCGCTCCACCGTCATCCGTCTCGCAAATCTCTCGCGCTCCCGCGCGCGGCCCGAAACCTATCGCTTCGGACCGCCCGTTTCGCCGCATCTCGCCGCGCAACGCGCGCGCGTCCGTATCGAACTCCGCAAAATCCGCCTGCCCAAAATCGCGCCGCACGAAAATCTCATCGTCGAAGGCGCCGGCGGCGTCCTCGTCCCCATCAATTCCACTCGGCTCATGACCGATTTAATGTCTCATCTCCGCCTGCCCGTGCTGCTCGTCGCGCGCACCTCTCTCGGCACCATCAATCACACGCTGCTTTCCATCGCCGCATTGCGCGCAGCGCATCTCGACCTTCGCGGAGTCATCATGGTCGGCAAACCCAATCGCGAAAACCGCCGCGCCATCGAGCACTATGGCAAAATTGAAGTGGTCGGCTCCGTGCCGCCACTCAAAAAAATGAATCGCGCTGTATTTCTGGAAATCTTTCGCCGCAATTTCAATCGCGAGGCCTTCATCCCATGACCATAACCAGCCCGCTGCGCATCTGGCATCCCTTCACTCAGGAAGCGCTCGACCCTGCGCCGCTGCGCATCTCGCATGCCCAGGGCGTCTATCTTTACGCCGAAGACGGCCGCCGCATCATCGACGCCATCTCATCCTGGTGGACCAACATCCACGGTCACTGCCATCCCGCCATCATGGCGGCCATCGCCGAGCAAACCGCGAAAATAGATCACGTCCTTCTCGCAGGTTTCACGCACGATAAAGTCGAAGAACTCGCCTCGCGCCTCCGAAAAGTGCTGCCACCGGAACTCACGAGCATTTTCTTCTCCGACGATGGCTCCACGGCCGTCGAAGTCGCCCTAAAAATCGCCGTCCAATACTGGCAAAACATCGGACGCGCGCAAAAACGCTCCATCGTCGCGCTCGAACACGCCTATCACGGAGACACTGTCGGCGCCATGTCCCTCAGTGAACGCTCCGCCTTCACTGCTCCCTTTCGCGACTTACTTTTTCCCGTGCATCGCGTTCACAGCGCCTATTGCTATCGTTGCCCGGTCGGCAAAACGCGCGCCACTTGCGACATTGAATGCGTCACCCAGCTCGCCAATCTTCTCGACGAAAAACACGCCGAAATCGCCGCCGTCATCGTCGAGCCGCTTCTTCAAGGTGCCGGCGGAATGATTGTTCATCCCCAGGAATTTCTCCAGCGCGTTCGCCAGCTTTGCACCGAATACGGCGTGCTGCTCATCGCCGACGAAGTGCTCACCGGTTTCGGGCGCTGCGGCAAAATGTTTGCCTGCGAACTCGCCGCTGTCGTTCCCGATTTGATGTGCTTATCGAAAGGGATTACCGGCGGCGTTCTTCCCCTGGCCGCCACCGTTTGCACCGAAGAGATTCATCGCGCATTCGTCAGCGAAGATCGCGGCCGCACTTTCTATCACGGCCACTCCTACACCGGAAATCCCATCGCCGCCGCTGCCGCCGTTGCCAGCTTCAAAATTTTCGAGAACGAGCCGGTCTTCGAGCGCATTAATGCCATCTCGAAAATTCATCAGCAGCGCCTCGCCGCCGTCCAAAATCATCCCGCGGTCGGCGACGTCCGCTCTATCGGTACCGTCGCTGCCATCGAACTCCGCGCCGACGACGCCGGCTATTTTTCGCGCCTCCGCCCCAAACTCTACGAATTTTTCCTCAGCGCCGGCATTTTGCTCCGCCCGCTCGGCAACGTACTCTACATTTTGCCGCCCTACTGCATCACCGCCGAAGAATTGCACCACGTCCACGACCGCATCGCCACTTCCCTCGCCCACATCCCCGCCTGGTCCCACGCCTCCGCGTCCGCTCACCCTGCATAACGATTTTTCTTTTCCTCAGCGCGACCATGCGGGTCGACACGCATGGCTCGGCGGGCCGAACCTCGCGTCGCTCGCTGACAGCAGCTCCCGTTGGCAAACCTGGTATCACCATCGGTGGGCACTTCTACGGGAACAGCTCCGCAGTAGCCGTGACCAAAGCACTCTGTGATCCACAACCCCAGTAGAAGCCACTGGCGCCGTCCATAGTAATTCCTCCAACAATCAGCGCCTGCCCATCCGGCAATAGCGTAGATGTATGGTTTGCCCGAGCCGTCAAGCTGTTCCGTCGTTTCGCAGCACGGCAGTGAATGCAGCTTGTCCCGCGCCCGTCGGCACCGTCAAATGAAATGTGGATATGTCCACTTCGTCACGGAGCCATGCGACACGCTTGGCGGCAGCTGTCGTCCGTCAGAAAGAAAAACGCAGCGCGAATTGCATGAATCGCG